>DAOUGZ010000061.1:0-1851 GCA_034428955.1 Anaerolineae bacterium
GGTGGCCTACTTTGACCTGGGGGCGGGCAGGCCGGGGCGGCTGCTGGTTGTGGTGCACCATCTGGCGATAGACGGGGTATCGTGGCGCATCCTGCTGGAGGACCTGCAGACGGCGTATCGCCAGGCGCGGCGGGGGGAGGCGGTGCGGCTGCCGGCCAAGACGACCTCCTTCCGGGCCTGGGCGGAGCGCTTGTTAGAGGCGGCCCAATCCGAGGCGGTGCAGGCCGAGGCGGACTATTGGCTGGCCGCGGCGGCGCCCATGCCGGTGCGCCTGCCGCTGGACGCGCCCGAGGCAGATGGGGCCAACAGCGAGGCCTCTGCCGGGAGCGTCAACGTTGCCCTCAGTGCCGAGGAGACGCGCGCCCTGCTCTACCAGGCGCCGGCCGCCTATCGCACCGAGGTCAACGACCTCCTGGCCACGGCGCTTGCCCAGTCTCTGGCCGATTGGATCGGCTCGCGCTCGATCGTCATGGCCCTGGAAAGCCATGGCCGGGAGGATCTCTTTGACGATGTGGACCTCTCGCGCACCGTGGGTTGGTTCACGGCCATCTACCCTCTGCGCCTGGAACTGCCGGCGGAGGGCGGGCACGGTGCGGCCATCCAGGCCGTCAAGGAGCAGTTGCGGCGCATCCCACGGCACGGCATTGGTTGGGGGCTCTTGCGCTACCTGCACCCCGATGAGTCGCTGCGCCGCCGGCTGGCCGCCGCGCCCGAGCCCCAGGTCTGCCTGAACTATTTGGGCCGGCTGGATGAGGTCCTGCCCGAGGATACGCCGCTGCGACCGGCCGACGAATCCGCCGGGCCGGAGCGTAGCCCGAGCGGGCGGCGCAGTTACCTGCTGGAGGTCAGCGCCGTCGTTGCCGGCGGGCGGCTACAGGTCGACTGGACCTATAGCCGGGACCTGCATCGCCCCGAGACTATCGAGGCGTTGGCCGGGCGGTTCCTGGCGGCTCTGCGCGCGCTCGTCGCTCACTGTGTGTCCGGGGAGGCGGGCGGCTTTGTGGCGTCGGACCCGGCCGAAGTGGGCTGGAGCGAAGATGAGGTTCAGGGCATCGTCGCCGAGCTGCTGCGCGACCTGGCGCCGTCGGGCCTGGGAGCGGAGGTCGAGGACGACGTGGCCGGCTGGCAGGAGGATATCGCCTCCCTTGCCGGCCTGGACAGCGAGATCCGCGACGACTTTGAGGACCTGTGGGACGATGCCGGCAATGTTGCACGGCGCAGCAAGAGAGGAGGGTAGGCAGTGGGCACGCCAGCCGGGATGGAGAACGTCAGCGACTTTTATCCCCTTTCACCCATGCAGCAGGGCATGTTCTTCCACGGCCTGTATGCCCCGGGCTCGGGGGTGTACCACGAGCAGATGGCCTGCACCCTGCGCGGCGCGCTCGATGTGCCGGCCTTTGCCCGCGCCTGGCAGTACGTCCTGGACCTGCACCCGGCCCTGCGTACCGGTTTTGTGGGGCGTGGGCTCAAGGAGCCGGTCCAGGTGGTGCACCGCCGCTTGCGCCTGCCGCTGGCCGAGGAGGACTGGCGCGGTCTGCCCCCGGCCGAGCAGGAGGCGCGCCTGCAGCGCTACCTCGAGGCCGATCGCCGGCGCGGGTTTGACCTCTCCCGGCCGCCACTGATGCGCCTGGCGCTCATTCGCACGGCAGAGGACCGGTACGAGTTCTGCTGGAGCTACCATCACATCCTGCTGGATGGCTGGTCCAACGCGCTGCTCATGCGCCAGGTGCTCACGCTCTACGAGGCCTTTCGTCAAGGCCGCGAACTGCTGCTGGCGCCATCGCGCCCCTACCGTGACTATATCGTCTGGCTCAAGCAGCAGGACATGGGCGCCGCCGAGCGCTACTGGCG
>DAOUGZ010000062.1:0-19201 GCA_034428955.1 Anaerolineae bacterium
CTGGCAAATCCCGCCGCAGGGCGGGCACATGGACCTGCCCTCGAGCATCTACCTGCAGAACATGACCTGGAAACAGGTCGCCGAGCGTCTGGACAAAAACGATGTGATCATCATCCCCGTCGGCTCGACCGAAGCCCACGGCCCCCACGCCTGCCTGGGTGAGGACACATTCCTCGTCACGCGCATGGCCGAGGCCGTGGCCCAGCGCACCGGCTGCACCGTCGCCCAGCCCATCTGGTACGGGTCACACCCCTACCACCACATGGGCATGCCCGGCACGATCATCGTCCCGGAAGAGATCTTTTGTGGGCAGATCAAGGCGGTCATGGCCGGCCTGTGGAACATGGGCTTCCGCAAGCAGATCCTGCTCAACGGCCATGGCCAGGAATACGTCATCCCCACCGCCATCCACCAGTTCGCCAAGACCTACCAGGTACCGGGCGTGTTCGTCAACTTTAACTGGTACCACGCCATCCCCGAGCACCTGCAGACCAAGGAGGTCGGCGGTCCTTACGAGACCAACTTTGTCCACGCCGATGAGGTGGAGACGAGCTGGTCCTTAGCCCTCTTCCCCGAGCTGATGAAGCAAGAGGACGCAGTCGACACCGAGCCCACCAGCTTTATGGGCGAAAAGATGAACCGGCACGTCGACAAGGCCGGCAACCTCCTGCAACGCCCCATCGCCTGGTACGGCCAAGTGGGCCTGGGGCCGATCGAAGTGGCGGCCTACAAGCCGGGCGTCGTCGGCAAGGCCACGCTGGCCGACCCCGAGAAGGCGCGTGCCGGCGTCAACGCCCTGCTCGATTATATGGTCACCCTGGTCGAGGATATCCTGGAGCGCTTCCCCGCCGGCGAGCTGCCGCCGGTCGATCAGATCAGCCTGCGCTCTCCCGAACAACTCGAAGCTGTCTGCAAAAAACCCTTCTCCGAGGGCTGGCGCAGCATCTACACCCTCACCTACCCGCCCGCGTAGGGACGGGGGCAAGCGGGGGAGAGGGGGAATGCCCATAGGCGGTAACTTCGTGTTTTCAAAGCAGGACATGGCAAGCTGTCGGCATAGAAGACTTCTCCCCCCGCCCCCTCCAGCGCTGGACGAACACCGCGAGGGCACAGCGCGGGGGAGGGGTGGGGTTTACGGTACAGGCGAGCGGTCCACTCTCCAGCTCCCGTAAAGATGCCGCCTATGAAGAGGGTCAGGGTGAGGGGGACAGCTTCGCCCAGAGAGGCTCCCTCGCGAGCAAGGGGAAATCCATGAAAATCTCAGCCGTTATCTCTGTTGACGAACTCACGCGCCAGGGCGCCGACTGGGCGCCGCTGGCAGACATGCTCGCCCGCCTGCGCGCCTGGGGTTATGACGGCGTCGAGTTGGGCGTGCGCGACCCGGCGCACCTGGACGTCGCGGCGCTGCAGCGCGTGCTGAGCGGAGCGGGCCTGCCGGTCGCGGCGCTGGCCACCGGCACCGCCTACACGGTGGATAACCTGGCCTACGCCCATCCCGATCCGACCGTGCGCCGGGCAGCGATGCAGCGAGTAAGCGCGCATTGCCGGCTGGCGGCGCGCATCGGCGGCCCGGTCATCATCGGGCTGATCCGTGGCCGCGTACCGCCGGGCATACCGGCTGCGCAGGCCATGACCTGGGTGCGCGAGGGCCTAGCCGCCGCCTGCGAGGCCGGCGGGCGTTTGGGCGTGTCGCTCCTCTTCGAGCCCATCAACCGCTACGAGTCGGACATGGTCAACACCGTCGAGGAGGGCATCGCCCTCGTCGACAGCCTGGGCGCCGCGAACCTCGGCCTGCTGCTGGACACATTCCACATGAACATCGAAGAGCCCGCCCCCTGCCAAAGCCTCCTCAGCGCCGGACACCGCCTGCACCACGTGCACACCGCCGACTCCAACCGCTGGTATCCCGGCGCGGGGCATGTGGACTTTTTCCCCATCGTCGCCACCCTGCGCGAGATGGGCTACACCGGCTACCTCTCGGCGGAAATACTGCCCCGCCCCGACCTCGCCACCAGCCTCGAGCGCGCTGGGGCCGCCCTCCGCCGGCTCGTGCCGGCGCCTTAGCCACCCCCAACCGGGGGTGGATAATCGCCAAGTGTTCATGAGCGCGGCGCTCACCACTGCGCATGAAAACGGGCATCACCGCAGAGAGCGCCAAGAGCGCAGAGGAAACCCTTGAGTCTCAGCGCACTCTGCGTTCTCTGCGGTGAACCACGGCCCTATTTTCAAATCAGGCACTCGCAACCTCGGATTCCCTTGGCGGTTATCACAGCCGGTTGGCGCACTCGGCCCAGCGGGTGTATCATTCCCCCCGCCACTACAGAGCGTGAGAGTGCTCGAGAGGAGATGATAGCGATAGCCAAACGCATCGGCTTTGGCACCCAGGCCGCGCTCGCTCCGAACACTCGCCAGGGAGGGTGGAGATGGCTCGCACCGTAGGCTCACTCGCCGCGGCCGAGGCCGGCTTTCGCAGCCGGCTCCTCTCCCGCCGCCCGCTCGACCTGGAGGCGCTGGCACCCTTGCTGCAAGAGCACTTGCCGCAGCTTGCGGCGCTGGCCGAGGTGCCCGCCGCGCGTGGTGAGGGGCATCCCGGGGAGAGCGCCCTGCAGCATACCCAACGGGTGCTGCAGGCGGTGCAGCCGCACTTGGAGAGCTTGCCGGGCGAGCAGGCGCAGGTCCTCTACCTGGCCGCCCTCCTGCACGAGATCGGGCGCGGGCGGGCGATAGGGCCGCTGGCCGAGTCCGCGGGCCACGAGCGCTCCGGTGCGGCGCGGGCGCGCGAAGCACTTTTCCACCTGCAGGTGCCGCCCGCCCTGCGCGATCAGGTCGTCTACCTGGTGCGCTCGCACACCCTGCCCCTCACTTTCGGCAAGCGGCGGATAGGCGCCCCGCGCCTGCTGCGCCTGGCCTGGACGCTGAACACCGGGCTGCTCCACCGCCTGGCCCTAGCCGAGTGCACAGCCAGCCGGAGCGACAGGGCCTGCGAACCGGTAGCCGCCTTTGCCGAGCGCTGCCGGTCGCTGGGCATCCTGGGGCGCGAGCCGCCGCCCCTGCTGGCGCCTGAGGCTTGGAGCCGCCTGGCCCCACGCGACCCCCACCTCAAGCGGCGCCTAGCCGGTGAGATGCGCTTTCGCCGCCTCAAGGGCACTCTGAACACACCCGAGGAGGCCGAGGTCTGGCTCCGCTCACAACACCCGGAGCGAGCCGGCACCCTCTACCTGCCGGTAGGCGTGCCGGGGAGCGGCAAATCGACCTGGGTGCAGAGGAACCTCCTTCCCCACGCCCGGCTCATCTCCATGGATATCATGCGCGAGCAGCTCCTGGGCACGCGGGCCGACCAGAGCCGCAACCGCGAAGTGTATACCCGCTGCCGACAGGCTCTTCGCAACGCCCTGCGTGCTGGCGAGACGGTCGTTTGGGATGCCCAAAGCCACACCTGGAACGCCCGCCAGGGCCTGCTCAAGCTGGCCCGCGAAGCCCACGCCTATGTCGTGACCGTCTATGTCGATGTTCCTCTCTCCGTTGCCCTGGAGCGAAACCGGCAGCGCTCGGTCCTGGTGCCGGAGGAGGTGATCCTGCGCAGCTACCGGGACATGGAGGAGCCGTGCCCCTTCGAGGCCGAGGAGTCCTGGCGAGTCGACATCCGCGGGCAGTGCACGCGACGCGTCTGGGATGAGTCCCTTGCCCCGTGACCCCGCGCCGCCGATACCTGGCCCCAAACGGCCTCCTGGTAGCCGTCAATACCCGTGTGATGCAACGCCGGCACCAACGAACGCCCGCGTTTGCCAGATTCGCGCATCTCATATACGATTCCTGGCTACAAGGCAGGCCACTCATCATGCCGGATGCCTGTGGCATTCGGCCTAGGGGAGGGACACGTGCACATCGTCGTCATCAGCGACGAGATCAGCGACGATTTTGAGGAAGCAGTACGGCTGGGTTCCCTGCTGGGCATCAATGCCTACGAGCTACGCTGGGTGCGCACGCCCGGCTCATTCCGGCGCCGCCGGATCGGCGATCTCACAACCCAAGAGGCCACGGAATTGCGCCAGGTGGCCGAAAGCGAAGGCGCCGCCATCAGCGCCCTCTCGCCGGGGCTCCTCAGCGGCCAGGGCGGGGCAACCAGTACCTCCGACGAACACCCGGCGCGCCTCGAGCATTGCTTCCGGCTGGCAGAGACCCTGGGCACTCGCGACATCATCCTCCAGACCTGCCTGCCCCCCAACGCCCAACGTAATGGTGGATGCCCGCCCCAAGCTGTCGATACCCTTGGCCGCGCCGCCCAATGCGCCGAGAAGGCCGGCTTCCGCCTGCTCCTGCGCAACCTCCCAGACAGCCACGCTGATACCGGCGCCCGCACCGCATTCATCGTCAGCAGCGTACACTCGCCGGCCCTCGCCATCTCTTGGGATCCCTGCCACGCCGTCCGCGCCGGCGAGGATGCCATCGCCGACGGTTACGATTGGGTCGCCCCCTTTACCCAGGATGTGCGAGTCAAAGACCAGACCCGCAGCGAATACCACGGCTACGAATACACCGTGCTCGCCCAGGGTGACATGGACTGGCCGGCCCAGCTTCAGGCCCTCGCTCGTGACGGCTACCAGGGCACCATCACCCTCGGTGCCCAGTTGGAGCCGCGGTTGTTGAGCACCATGCATAGCCTGGAGGCGCTGCGCAGGATGATGGAGAGCGTGCATATGGCCGACGGGCCTATCTAGCGGTGCTTCCCAGAGACTCCGACAGACAAACTTGCCCCTAATGCTGCGCCGCACAAGCGCTGATAAGTAACATGGCGCCGCATGGGGCGAGTTGCACCCATCAGAATCTCTGCCGTGCACGACTAGCCCAAGCAACGCCACGTTATCTGCCGACATGAGTGTGAGGCAGCACCGGCTGCCCTGCCGACAGGACAGCACTGAGGCGAGGATGGAGGCCATGACCAAGTCTGATGCGCGAGGCTTTGAAAGCGAGCTACACACCGCCTCTCCAAGGGTTGTGATTGCGATCATTCTGGGCCTGGCCGTAGCAATCACCATGGAGAACAGGATCCTCCCCAAACCCTCTATGGCCTCCGACGTGGCGCTGGTTCTGTACGGGCTGGGAATCGTTGCGCTCCTGCTCGATGTATGGAACCCACTGGTCGGCCGCTGGTTCACGCTTGCGACCCTGGTGGTCGCGGTACAACTGGGCAACGCCTGGTTGCGCATCCCCGGCTTCCTGACCCTCCTGGCCGTCCCAACTGCGCTCGCCGCTCCGTTCATCAGCCTGCCGGCCGCGTTCGGCATAGCCGTGGCGGAGACGGGAATGCTCTGGCTCTTGCCGCAACACACAGGTGTTCACGTGAGCGGCGCCGAGAACCTGGTGGCCTTGGTCGCCATCTGGACCCTAGTTGCCGTGATGGTCCTGACGTATCGGCCCATTCGGCAGTTGGCCGCCTGGTCCTGGGAGCACTTTCAGCACGCTCAAGAGTCGCTGGAGGAGGCACGCTCCGGGCGCGCCAGGATCAAGCAAGCCATGGAGGACCTATCGCACGCCAACCGCCAACTCGCCCTGATCAATGAGAAGCTGGCCGCGGCGCGCCTGGTCGCGGAGGAGGCGCAAAAGGCCAAGGCGGCCTTTGTCGCCCGGGTGAGCCACGAGTTCCGTACGCCCCTCAACATGATAATCGGCCTGGTCGACCTGTTGGTGGAGGCGCCCGAAGTCTATGGGGAAGAGCTTCCATCAGGCCTGTTCGAGGATCTCGAAATCGTGCAGCGCAACTGCGAGCACCTGGCCAGCATGATCAACGACGTCCTGGATCTCTCCCAGATCGATGCCGGGCGGCTTGCCCTGCACAGGGAATGGGTCGACTTGTCCCAAGTCACGAAACAGGCGATCGATGTTGTGCGCCCGCTCCTGGACAAGAAGCGCATTCGGCTGGCAATCGACATCCCCGTTGACCTGCCGGAGGTCTATTGTGACAAGACTCGCATCCGGCAGGTGATCCTCAATCTCCTGAGCAATGCCGCCCGCTTTACAGAAGAGGGCCAGGTGGCTCTCGTCATTAGCCAACAGGGTCATTATGTGACCGTGAGCGTCAGCGACACCGGGCCCGGCATCGCGCCGGAAGATGCCCAGCACGTGTTCGAACCCTTCTATCAGAGCACACGTGCCCCCCATAAAGGCGGCGGGAGCGGACTGGGGCTCAGCATCAGCAAGCAGTTCGTGGAACTCCACGACGGGCACATGTGGCTGGAGAGCAAATCTGGCACCGGCAGCACATTCTGCTTCCAGCTACCGGTCTCGCCGCCGGCCAGCCCCACTGTCGGACCCAATCGATGGCTGATGGAGGGATGGACCTGGGTCGAGCGCACCCAGCGGGCCGACCTGCCCATTGGCGACACAAAGCACCGTGTTGTCGTCTGCGACGAAACCGGCGAACTCGGCCGCCTCTTCAGTCGCTATGCCGATGAAGCCGAGTATGTAGAGACGCAGAATCTGCAAGAGGCAATCGGGCAACTGCAAAACTGCCCAGCTCAGGCCGTCCTCGTCAATGCCACATCCGAGCAAGCTCTCCTATCGCTCGTCGAGGCAGCCAAGGATCAAGCGCCCGACATACCGGTGATCGGTTGCACGCTGCCGCTGCGTACGGAACAGGTGCTGGCAGCCGGCGCACGCGGGTTCGTGCCCAAGCCCCTGACACGATCAGCGCTCGAAGAGGCCATACAGGCTCTAGGCAGACGGATTGCACGGGTACTGGTGGTCGATGACGACCCTGACGCTGTGCGGCTCTTCAAGCGCATGCTTCAGGTCTGTGATGATGGTTTGCAAGTTCTGGTAGCTTCGACGGGGACAGAAGCACTACAGATGCTCCGCGAGAGCCTGCCCGACCTCATGCTCCTGGACCTAGTGCTCCCGGACATTGACGGATGGCAGGTTCTGGCCAGCAAAGCTCAGGACGAGGCCGTGAGAGACATCCCCGTCATCCTGGTATCGGCCCAGGACCCTATGGAGCGACCGCTGCGAAGCAGCATGCTGCTGGCCACTATTGGCGAGGGGCTATCGCTCAGCAAAATAGTGCCTGCTTTTCACACCCTCACGGCGCTTCTGCAGCAACCTGACTGAGAACCAGATCGAGCGCCTGGATGAACTCCTGCCGCCTGACAGGCTTGGGCACGCACAGCCTTGCCCCCAAGGCAAGCGAGAGTTCCTCCTCCTTGACCACCGAACAGACGATCACGGGAATGGATCGAGCAAGGGGGTGCTCGTGGAGTTGGACCAGCAGGTCCCAACCATCCACGTCGGGCAGCATCACATCCAGGACGATGATGTCCGGCGAGATGTCTGCCACGGCGTCAAGGGTGCCCTGACCTTGCGACACGGCGACGATGTTGTACCTCGTGCCCGTGACATAGCGCTCGTAAAAGTGAACCAGATCATCGTTGTCATCGACCACCAACACGGTGACTCGGTCGCCAGCCGGGAGGCTCAACGAAAACGACACCGCGTCACCAGAGGAGCTGGCCAGAATAGTCCCGCCTTCGAGAGCCAGGACCGCGCGCGTGAGATAGTCATGGGTCGGATCGCGCACGGCAACCGGGGAGCCGGTGATGGAGACCTCCACACTATCGGCCTTCCGATAGGCACCGAGTTCTATTCGTCCGGAAGACATGTTGCGGATCAACCGGGTAATGCACGTGACCAGCAACTGCCTCAGCTCCGAGGGATGGATGGCGGCAACCAGGTTCGGCGCCACAGACCCTGGCTCCATCACGACACCGGACGTCGTCGCCAATGGCCGTACAAGCTCGACAACGCCCTTTATGGCCTCTCCTACATCGGCTACGCTGCCCGGAGCGCTCTTTTGCAGCGCCGCCAGTTCTTGCTTCACCTGCGAGCGCCACTCCACCAGGCCGGCTTCTGCTGCGTCCTCCGGCTGTGATTCGCCGGCAGATATCATTCTCCCTTTGCGTTGCTTCCATAGATGCCTAGCCAGGGTGCTGATTGCATCCCGTTGCTCGCGCCGAAGATGGCGTGGAGTGATACCCAGACGCTCGGCCGCCTCTTCCTGTGTCAGTTGCTGAGTGTACCGGAGCGAGAGAATCTCATAGACACGCCAGCAGCGTGCAGAGGCGGGCGCACTGCTGGGCGGCTGTAGCGCATCGATGGCCGCCAGGATTTCGGCCTGGACAGCCTCCAGGCCGTCTTGTGCCTGATGGCCTGCCCAGGCCAAGAGCGGCTCGGGCAGCCGAAAACCGGGGTCGTAGAGGTTGGGCAGAGTATCTCGAATAGCCTGCTCGAACTCCTGAAAGCTGCTCATGTCCTACTCAAGTCCCGACCGGGTCCGCCCCAGGTCCTTGACCGTGAGTTTGCAGCCCTCTATACTGGTTATGCACCGTGATCTCACCAATATTCAGCCCCTCCCGAGGTCACCACCGCATACCTGCAAAACTGGGCAATGCGTCACTGAGCTCATGAGCAAAGCCAAGCAATACTGAGCAATAGTTCGGCGTACAGGAGGCATCCGAGTGCCCTGTCTTGCGGCCCCTCCTCCTGACTGTCAGTTGTGCTGAGGCAGAAAGCAAGGCAGCGAATCACGGACTACTGGCATTTTGCGATGCTTACTCTATTGTAACGTGCCACCAATCTGCCGTCAAACGGCTGATTCGGCATCAAGGTTGGGCCTTGCTGTTACAGGACTTTTGAAGGTGGATAGGCTATCTGCAGATCTGGAGCCTGTTCACACGTGGCCACTAATACCTTCACAAAGGGAGGAGACCGATGAGAGCAAGGAGACTGCTTCTGGTGTGCGTGCTCCTGGCTGCGAGTCTGGCCGGTTGCGGGAACGGGGGAGGCGGCGCGCCGGGGCCGACAAAGGCGCCTGACGCCAAGCGCATCCAGGAGATCGAAGGCAAAGAATGGACCCAGGTAGAGACAGAATCCCCGCTCAAAGTATTGAGCGCCAAGCTGTTCTTTACCGGGTTAGGAGAGACGGCCTATCTCATCGGCGAGCTGGAGAACACAGCCGCCGAGCCGGTGACCGATGTCCAGATCAGCTTCAAGGGGTACCATCAGGAAGGAAGACTGCTGGATACGCGCCAGGGCGAAGCCCCTGTAGCCGTCATTCCGGCAGGCGGCAAGGCGCCGTTCAAGATCGCTGTGGATATGCTCGAAGTCGCCAAATACGAGGTGATCGTGGACAGCGCCCCCGCTGAGGACGTACCGGACAAGAAGCTGGAGATCACCCAAAGCGAGATGGGCGAACCCAAGACGGGCTATGTCTGGATCACCGGCGAAGTGAAGAATGGCGGCACTGAAGCCGTGCCTGGGGTGGAGCTCATAACCGTGCTGCGCGACGGCAGTGGGGCCATCGTGGAGGTAGGCGTTGAGGAGCTTGCCGACCCGCTCGATGCAGGGCAAACCGCTTCGTTCAAGTTCATGGTCATGCATCGGGATGCGACCACAATGGAGGTGATAGCACAGCCCGCACCGGATGAGTAGGCTCCCTCAGTCAAAGGCGTCGTAGCAGGGTGTCAGGCGGGGCCACCCGCGTTGAGGCTCCGTGATGCGAGCCTCGCCATGGGGATAGGAGGTGCGAGTCGCGTCGGCAGATCCAGTAAGCGAGAGTGCAGTTCCCCGGCACGTTCCGGTTTCTCCTCTTTTGCGGTATTGCTGCGATCCTTGAATCAAGGAGGGTAGGTACCATGGCATCTCCGATGAGTAGACGTAGTTTCCTTCGCCACGTCACGGTGTGTGCAGCAGGGGCCTTGCTCGCCGCCTGCCAGCCCAAGGCTCCTGAAGCCGAGCCGGTTGCGGACACACCACTCCCCGAGGCCACAGTGGCCGCGGAGCCGACAACGGCCCCAGAGCCCACAGTCGCCCCGCCGGAACAGGAGGTCGTGGAGCTGCAGGTGACCCACTCCTGGCCGGCCGAGCTGTGGCCCCGCCAGCAGCAGTTCGACGAGACCTTTAACAAGGACCATCCCGGCATCAAGGTTACCGGCGTCAACATCGTTTGGGACGACTATGTGCCCAAGCTGACCGCCGGGGCGGCGTCAGGCACCATGCCGGACATCATGTACTGCCAGTTTGCCTGGTCGCAAAGGTTCATCTGGGACCAGGCCGTGATCAGCTTGCAGCCCTTCCTCGACAACGACCCCGAGTTCTGGGGCAAGGACGACTTTAACCCCGAGTCGCTCAAGTCTTACACCTGGCAAAACGAACTCTACTTCATCCCCTACGATGAAGGCCCCACAAACCTCATCTACTACAACAAGAGGATCTTTGACGAGGCGGGGGTCCCCTATCCGAACTCGGACAAGGACTGGACCCTGGATGATCTGCTCGATGCCGCCAAGGAGCTCACCTTTGGCGAGGGTGCAAACAGGGTGTGGGGTATCGGCAACATCCCCGACATGGGTGGTGGCCTGAACATGGACTATCTCTCATATTGGGGCGGCAGCTTTTGGAATGAGCCCTGTGAGACCGAGTCCCGTATCCACGAGGAAGCCGCAATCGAGTGCCTCACCTGGTGGGCAGACTTTCGCCTCAAATACAAGTGCTCACCCACGCCGGCCGAGGCGGGGACCATCTCCGGCAACCCATTTGGCGCCGGCCGCGTCGCCTTTATGCGCGGCGCCTCTTGGGATAACCGCTGGATCAAGGCGCAACTCAAGGATCCGTACGACGTCGCCCATGCACCCCTGGACAAGGATGGCAAGCGCCACAGCAGCAGCCAGGGCAGTGGGTACGGGATCACCAAGGACTCCAAGCATATCGAGGCAGCCTGGGAATACCTGCGCAACTATCTGTCGACTGAAGGCCAGATCTTTATGTGGGCGGCCCCCGGCGTGGGCTCAACCACCCGCTGGTCGGCCTACCCGGCCTTCTTTAGCTCACCGCTGGCGCCCGAGAACGCAGAAGTGTTCATGGAGGCCCTGCAGGACTATGCCAAGCACGACGTCCTGGACAGCCCCAACGGGCGCGAGATCACGCAGGCCGCAACACCCATCTGGGACCGGGCGCTGTTGGGCGAAATCTCTGTGAAAGAGTGCTGCACGCAGATCACCGAGGCAGTCGCTGACATCATGAAAGCCAACGAGGAGTGGTGCAAGGCGGCGGGGCTGGCCTAGTAGTGCTTCGCAGAGGCTCCGGCAGGTAAGGCTCGCCCCAAGCGGCGCCACTGCACAGATCAACTGCTCTGCGAGTCGCTGGAGCACGCCGTACCCCAAGGGCCATGCGGTAGGCTCTGCCCGTGATCCAATCGTCACTATCGGCTGGTTGGGGCTGCGCGAGGCAGCCCCAACCAGTGCCCAGATAGACCATGAGGAAACATCATGATCGAGGAAATGGTGCACGCGCAGCAGAGTGCCAGGCAACCTGTGACGCTCGGCAAGATGGCCAAGCGGGAGGAGCGCGAGTTCTTCCTGTTCATCACGCCTTGGTTCCTGGGCTTTCTGCTCTTCAGCCTGGCGCCGATCGTGGCATCCTTCATTATCGCCATGACCGAGTGGTCCATGCTTAGAGCGCCTAAATGGGTCGGTTTCGACAACTATATCCAGATTTTCGGCAAAGACCCGCTGTTCCGCAAGACGCTGATCAACAGTCTCATCTATACCGGTCTTTCCGTACCGTTGGGGATTTGCCTGGCCTTGCTCATTGCCATCCTTCTCAACCAGAAGGTTAAAGGCATGACTCTGTTCAGGACCATCTTTTACATTCCATCTCTTGTGACTGGCGTCTCCGTTGCCGTACTGTGGTCCTGGCTCCTGAACCCGCAGTATGGCCTGATCAACCACTTCTTGCTGACCTTCTTCAACATTCAGGGGCCGGAGTGGTTGTATAACACCAAGACGGCAATGCCGGCGATGGTCATTATGAGCCTGTGGGGTATCGGCGGCAGCATGGTCATCTACTTGGCCGGGCTTCAGGGGATCCCTGAGCACCTGTACGAGGCTGCCGAGATAGATGGCGCTGGGCTCCTGACCAAGTTTCGCCACATCACCATCCCGATGATGACCCCGACCATCTTTTTCAACCTCATCATGGGCGTGATCGGCAGCATGCAGACGTTTACCCAGTTTTTCATCATGACGAATGGTGGACCCGCGAACGCTACGCTGGTATACGTCCTCTACCTCTACCGGCAAGCGTTCGAGTTCTTCCACATGGGCTACGCGGCCGCCTTGGCGTGGATACTCTTCCTCATCATACTCGCGGTAACTCTGCTACAGTTCTGGGGTGCAAGACACTGGGTCTACTATGAGGGCGAACTGAAGGGGAGATGAGATCAATGGGCACATCCGAGTCTACCCTCGAAGCAAGGCGTGCCGCGCAGGAAAATCGCAGCTTTATGCAGCGATACTGGCGGGAATCCAGGAGGGTGCGGCGCGCAGTCTGGATGACCGTCGTCTATGCCCTGCTCATTGCTGGGAGCGTTGTCTTTCTCATCCCACTGATTTGGATGATTTCGACCTCCCTGCGGCCTGAGTGGGAGGTCTACAGCTACCCGCCCAAGATCCTGCCCAACTACTTCCTGTGGCGGAACTATACTGAGGGCTGGACCAAACTCTTGCCGTTCACGATCTTTGTGAAAAACACCCTGACCATAACGATAGGCAACGTGCTGGGCAACCTCATCTCCTGCTCCTTGGCCGCGTTTGGTTTTGCGCGCCTCAGAGCGCGCGCACGCGACATTCTGTTCATGCTGCTGATTAGCACCATGATGCTGCCCTTCGAGGTCACCATGATCCCCCAGTTCGTTTTCTTTACCAGGTTCCTGGACTGGGGCAACAGCTTCAAGCCGCTGATGGTGCCTGCCTGGTTCGGTTGGCCCTTTGGCATCTTTCTCCTGCGGCAGTTCTTCATGTCAATCCCGCTGGATCTCGATGATGCGGCCCGAATCGATGGCGCCTCGACCTTTCGCATCTTTACGCAGATCATGCTACCTCTGGTCAAGCCGGCCCTGGCCACAATCGCCATCTTTGCCTTCGTGGGCAACTGGAACAACTTTATGGGGCCTTTGATCTACCTGAGCGACATCAACAAATACACCATGGCCATCGGCCTCCGCCTGTTCCAGGGTCAGCATGCCGTCCACAACCAGCAGTACCTGATGGCGGTCTCGGTTCTGAACGTGACGCCGATCCTGGTCATCTTTTTCCTTGCTCAGAAGACCTTTATCCAGGGAATCGCGCTCACAGGAATCAAGGGATAGCTCACAGATACACCTTGCCGATGCGACCATCCGGATTCGTCTGGGGGAGGAATCCCCAGCCAGAGCTTGGCTGGCTCCTCATCAGGAGCCATTGGACGCAATCACTGAAAGCGGGTATGCTTGCATACATCCCGTCCATTGGGGTGCACAGGGTGGTAGTGTTGGAGAACGAGTAACCGCTGCAGTTCTGGGAGGCCAACTCCTTGGGTAACAGAGGCGCTGCCGACAAGTGGGTCGAAGCACAGCTTCCATGGAACTTTACGGCAGGCGTAATCGATGCCGTCGCCATGTCCTTCGGCTTGAGCTTTGTCTCTCGCGAAACGGTCATGCCGCTCCTGGTCAGCCAGCTAACCTCGTCTCGGATGGCCATTGGCCTCATCGGCGCGATCTACAGCCTCGGCTTTTACGTGCCGCAACTCTTGGCGGCCAATCTCACGGAAAAGCTGCCATACAGAAAGCCCTTTGTCGTGCTGTTGGGCGGGCTCGGAGAGCGACTTCCCTATCTGCTGATCGCCCTCGTGCTCTGGAGCTTTGCAGGCCGGCAACCCCAGGTTGCCCTCGTGCTCTTTTTTCTGTTGCTCACCGTCTCGGCAGTGTCCAATGGCGTGGCGACGCCTGCCTGGTTCGACATGATCGCCAAAGTGATACCCGTGCGCACGCGGGGCGTGTTCTCCGGCGTAGGGTGTGGCCTCGGGGCGCTCCTCAGCATCGGCGGGGCTATGCTGGCGGGGCGCGCCCTGGCCAGTCGTTCCTTCCCTGATGGCTTTGTCCTCTGCTTCGCCCTGAGTTTTGTGGCGATGGCTCTCTCCTGGGGCGGATTGGCCATGACTCGCGAGCCTGCCAGCCTCGAAACCAAACCACACATCAAGCTGGGCCACTACCTGCGCCAACTCCCGACGATTCTCCGTCACAACGGCAACTATGCGCGCTTCCTTGTCGGCCGAAGCATCGCCATCCTGGGGACAATGGCCGTTGGCTTCTATATGGCCTATGGCCACTCGCAATTCGCACTCGGTGGTGAGCACGTAGGAAACCTGACTGCCGTGTTGGTAGGCAGCCAGGCCGCGACGAACTTGTTGTGGGGGGTCGTCGGCGATCGGTACGGCCACAAGGCTGTGCTCACCGGCTCCGCCGTCTCCATGGCGCTTGCCGCAATCGCGGCCCTGCTGAGCACCTCGCCTTACGGGCTCGCCGTTGTGTTCGCGCTGGTGGGCATCTCAATGGGAGGAAAGATGGTGTCGGATATGAACATCATCCTCGAGTTCTGCGAGCCCGCGGATCGCCCTACCTACATCGGGTTGACCAATACTCTGCTGGCCCCAGTAAAGACCCTCGCTCCGCTGCTCGGGGGCGTGCTCGCCACGGGGCTTGGCTACTCCTGGCTGTTCGTTGCCGCGCTGCTGGCGTCGGCCCTGAGCGCTCTATGGATGGCGTGGCGAGTCCGCGAACCCAGCCGCATCGTCAGAAAGGCCTCGATCCCTGTTCCGTGATGGACCAATCACGTACCAAGCCAAACAACGCTGTGCCCGGAACCGGCAGAGCGGACGCGCCCCTATCACAGTTCCTTCGGCGTGCTGCGCGACACTGGGAGGCGAGAGGACTGTTCACCGCATTACGGGGGAATGCCCGCGTCATCGTCATCAGCGAAGGCGTGTGTGCGATCCCTCACCAGTGGCTCCACGCCTACCTCCCGCTCTACATGGTCGCCCTAGGCGTACGCACAACAGAGATCGGCGCGTTGGCCAGCACACTCGCAGCCGTGCAGTTGCTCAGCACCCTCGTCGGCGGCTACATGGCCGACCGTTTTGGGCGCAAGCGCGTGCTGGTCATCGGCGACATCATCTGCTGGGGCCTGCCGCTCTTCCTGTACACGGTGGCGCGCGATCCCTGGTACTTTTGGCTGGGCACCATCATCAACGGCTTTGTCTACGTCGTCGTACCAGGGTTCGATTGCCTGTTTGTAGAGGATGTCCCACCCGATCGCCGACCGGCCGTGTTCGGCGCCATGCAAGTGCTCATGTCAGCGGCCAGCCTCACGGCCCCCTTGGCCGGGCTCATGGTGTCCCGCTTGGGCATCATCCCGGCGGGGCGGATCATGGCCGGTTCCACCATGACCGTTATCCTCGCAACAGCCATCATCCGCCAGCTTGCCTTGCGCGAGACGACGGTGGGCCAGGCCAAGATTACCGCCCTTTCGCTATCCGGCCGGCGCGAGTGGCTTCGCGAGCATCTCAAGGTCTTGCGCTCTATAACCGGCAGCTACCCTCTCCGCTCCTTCCTGGCCGTGCGCATACTGAATGCCTTTGCAACTACCGTGTGGGTCACCTACTCGGCACTCTTCCTGACGGATGCTGCCGGGCTTGGGCTTCCCAAAGCGGCCGTGGCTATTCTGCCTTTCATCTCAGCCCTGGTGACCATGGCCATTTTACTCTTGGCGACCAGGCTCATGGAGGCCAAACGCAGCCTGAACAATCTGATTACGGGCCAGATCCTCTGGTTGGCGGCCGCCCTCTGCTTCGTAGCTTCACCGAGGGGGACGGTGGGCTTTGTTGCGATCTGGGCTGTCATCCACGCCATCAGCAACGCCCTCTCCTGGCCGGTGCTGCAGAGCTACTGGGCCGGCATCGTCGGCGAGTGGAACCGCGCCCCGGTCTTTGCCCTGGGCGCGTCACTGACCTCCTTCTGCACGCTGCCGGCCGGCCTCGTGGCCGGGGCGATGTACACGCTCTCGCCCAGAGCACCGTTCCTGCTCAGCGCGGGCCTGCAAGCCGTCTCATTGGCGCTTGTGCTCTCACTCAGGCAGCATAGCGCCCCCGCGCCCGTTACCAGCCTGCCGGAGTCGCCAGACCCCGACGCCTATACCCACTGCTGTGATCTACAAAGGAGCCAAGAAGATGAGCTACCAGATCGGCATTGACTGCTTGAACCTGCGACCCACCCCACGACTGGCTCACACCGAGTACTGCAGCCATGACGCGCTCAAGCGGTTGGTCACCGGCCTGCCCGATGATAACCCGGAGAGGGAAAAAGAGTTCAACAGGCTGTGGGAGCTGGATTTCGTATGGTCCACTCACAACGGCCCGCATCCGTGGGAGGAGCGCGGGCGGACTACAGACATGGGCCATGCCGAGTTCCTGGAGGGCGGCGTGGACCGGCGAGAGCCCACAGCCTGCCCATTCCGAGACGTGGAGGAAGCCCTGGCGTTCGACGCCGTGGCGGAGTATGGCCTAACCGACATGGCGGAGCTGATAGCCTTCTATGAAGACCACTACCGGTATGCCCAGGGGCACTTTTCCGACCAGGTCTTTACAGGCGGCTACTATCGCACCCTCGTCTCAGGCGCCATCGCTATCTTTGGCTGGGATATGCTGCTGGAAGCTGCCGCCTACCCGGGGCGTTTCGCCCGAGTCCTCGATAGCATCCACCAGCAGAGCCTGCATCACTTCAGCGCCTGGGCCCAGACCTCGATCGAGGTCTTTATGTGCCACGACGACATGGTCTGGAGCCAGGGCCCATTCATGCGGCCCGACTTTTACCGCGCCGAGATCTTTCCGCGCTACAAAGAGCTGTGGGCCATCCTGAAAAAAGCCGGGAAGAAGGTAGTGTTCACATCTGACGGCGATTGGAGTATGTTTGTCGATGATATCGTCGAGGCCGGAGCCGACGCGCTGTGCTTCGAGCCGATGGTCGCGCTGGAGCCCGTGGTGGAAAAGTATGGGCAGACCCACTGCCTGCTCGGCAGCAAGGTCGATGCGCGTACCCTCACCTTCGGCAGCCACGACCAGATCCGGGCCGAGATTGACGCCACTCTGCGCCTGGCGCCGAACTGCAAGGGCCTGATGTTCGCCGTGGGGAACCACATCCCCAGCAATGTCCCGGTCGAGAACGCGCTCTTTTACTTTGACTACCTGCGCAGGCACTGGGATCGTTAGCATGGCCGCTACGCCGGGAGCAGTGGTGAGGCTGGGCCTCACCAGCGGCGATGGATGATTCGGTAGCTGTCTTTCGGAGCGTTGTAGCAGATCCAGCATGAGGAGGGTACAGTCATGGACGAGGCAATCCGGCTAGAGCGAGGCCAGCGCCCGGGCGCCGAGCGGGACCCGCGCCTGAACTGGTGGCGCGAGGCACGGTTTGGGATGTTCATCCATTGGGGGCTCTACGCCATCCCAGCGGGCGTGTGGAAGGGCAAAGAGATCCCCGGCATCGGGGAATGGATCATGTACCGGGCCCGCATCCCGGTGGCCGAGTACGAGCCTCTCGCTGCGCAGTTCAACCCGGTCAAGTTCGACGCTGCCGAGTGGGTCTCCCTGGCCAAGAGGGCCGGGCAAAAATACCTGGTCATCACCGCCAAGCATCACGACGGCTTTTGCATGTTCAAGACGGCGCTTACCCGCTACAACATCGTCGATGCCACGCCCTTTGGCCGCGACCCGATGAAGGATCTGGCCGCCGAGTGCGCCAAGCAGGGCATCAAGTTGTGCTTCTACTACTCCCAAACGCAGGACTGGCACCACCCCGACGGCGACGGCAACGACTGGGACTATGACGAGGCGAAGAAGGACTTTGCCGGCTACTTGGAGGACTATGTCAAGCCCCAGGTGCGCGAGTTGATGACCAACTATGGCCCGCTCGGCCTGATCTGGTTCGACACGCCCAAGGGCATCACCGCCGAGCAGAGCCGTTCGCTGCTCGAGTTCTGCCACAGCCTGCAGCCCGAGTGCCTGGTCAGCGGTCGCCTGGGCAACACCCTGGGCGACTATGCCTCGGCCGGCGACAACCGCATCCCCGAAGTGGCGGTCAGCGCCGACTGGGAGACGCCGGCGACGATCAACGACACCTGGGGCTACAAGACCCACGACCACAACTGGAAGCCCACGGAAGAGTTGATCCGCAAGCTGGTGGACATTGTCAGCAAGGGCGGCAACTATTTGCTGAACATCGGCCCGACAGCCGAGGGCGTCATCCCTCAACCGAGCGTCGAGCGCTTGCAGGCCATGGGCGAGTGGCTGAAGGTCAACGGCGAGGCGGTCTACGGCACCCAGCCGGGACCGTTGCAGGGGCTGGAATGGTGCCGCAGCACGAGCAAGCCGGGCAAGGTGTACCTGCACGTCTTTGACTGGCCCACCGGCGGCGAGTTGCGAGTGCCGGACCTAGGCCGGGAGGTCGCGGGGGCTCGCCTGCTGGGTGATCCCGCACAGGGCGCCCTGGCTATGAGCTGGCAGGGCGACGGCCTGGTCGTCAAGGGCCCGGCGGCCGCACCCGATGCAGCCGACACGGTCGTCGTGCTGGACCTGGCATAGGACCAAGACGGTGCGGCGACCGCGCGCATAGCGGATGCGGTCGCTGGGCACTCCTCACAGCAAGAACTCGCTGGAACGGAGTCCGCGTTCCAGCGAGTTCTTGCTACTCATACGTAGATGGCTCTGACTCTAAAAGATGACCGCGTACTTGATGACCTGGCCCGGATCGTTCTCAATCAGCGTCCACACATCCGGCCCCTTGTGGATGGGCACGATGGGATCGAGAAGCCCGGGCATGGTGAGGGTGCCCCGGCGCATGAGCCCGATGATGGCCTCGTCGGCCCGCTTGGCGTCCCAGTAGGGGTACTCGCGGTCATGGTTGCCCCAGCCGCAGCCATAGGGCACGACAATGGTCAGGCGATTGTGGTGCCACTCACGGCCCAACCAGAGCCCCCTGGATTCGCCTTGGTAGAATCCGGCTGAGCAGACCGTGCCACCCACGCGAGCGCAGCGGATCGCCGTGTGTAGGGCCGCATAGGCGCCCGAACTCTCGATAGCCACATCGACCCCACGCCCGTCCAAGAGTTGGTGAATCTTGAGCGGCACGTCGCCGTCGCGCGGGTCAAAGGCCTCGTCGGCGCCGTATTCCAGGGCCAGTTCACGCCGATTCTCCAGCAGGTCGACAGCGTACACCCGCTCTGCCCCCGCCAGGCGAGCCATCCTCACCGCCAACAGGCCGATAGCCCCCAGGCCGACCACGGCCACC
>DAOUGZ010000063.1:0-2379 GCA_034428955.1 Anaerolineae bacterium
GCGTTTTGACCCGCTCCAGGGCAAGCAGCCTGTCCCGCTCCTCCTCGGCTCGCTTGCGCTCGATCGCCGTAGCAGCGCGCGCGGCCACGGTTTGCAGCAACTGCATGTCGTCTGCCGTGAAATGACGCTGCTGGGTGGTGCCGACGTCCACCACGCCGATGACCCGGCCTTCGACCTCGAGGGGTACGGTGACCAGCGAGCGGATGCTCCTGCGCAGGAGCGGGCTGACTACCTCGACCTGGGTCAGGTCATCAAGGGCGATGGGGCGGCGCTCCTGGGCTACATGCCCGGCTATGCCTTCTCCGAGCGGAATGGGCAGTTCCTCGCCGGGCGCGGCGCGCAACCCCTGAGAGGCGTGGAGCACAAGGTACCGGCCGTCGTCGGTCAGAAGCAGGAGCCGGGCCGTATCGCCACTCAGCGCCTCGCGGATGCGCCGCAGCAGCTCGTCCAGGAATTGATCGAGGGGCAGGTTGGCCAACCCCGCATCGGTCACGCGTTGGATGGCCTCAAGTCGGCCGATGGTTGCCTGTAGCTCGGCCCCATAGATGCTGACGGCAATGGTCACCATCGTGCCCTGGACGGCATCGAGAGCCTGATCCAGGTCATAGACGTCGGCCGTCGAGGCGCTCTCCAAATCCCGGCGCAGGGCTTCCCAGATCTCCTCTCTGAGTATCTGAAACTCGCGGACAAGGTCGCCCAGCGCAACCCGCTGGGTCCGCCGCCGCTCGGCATGTTCTCTGGCTGCTCCGGCCCATGGGGCATCGAGGGCCTGGGGCTCGCCCCGTCGCAGGGCCTCGGCCACTCCCTGCACCAGAGCTGGGGGCTGGGCGCGGATATCCTCAAGGCCGAGGTCGGTGCGCCCGGCATAGATCGTGGCCTCCAGACGGTCGACCCAGCGAGCGGTAATCTCGGAGGCCAGGGCGCTCAGGGTGTCTGCGGCTATGGCCGGTAGTTCGTTATTCGCAGAGGGATGGGTGAGACGAGGCGGATGATTGATGACGGGTGACCGCTGGGGTTTGGCGTTCGACTTTTGACGCTTCACGCTTGCCGCTCCGCTACCGGCAGGCTGAACGAGAACGTGCTCCCCACCCCTACCTCGCTCTCGACCCAGATTTCTCCGCCATGGGCTTCGACCAGTTTGCGGGTGATAAAAAGCCCAAGGCCCAAAGCATCAGGGTGCCGGCGGTTCGCTCCGGCACGGGAATAGCGCAGAAAGAGCCGGGGTAACTGCTCAGGCCGGATGCCGGTGCCTCGGTCGGCTACTGAGATGACGATCTGACCCTGCCGCTCGGCGATGCGTACGATCACCGGAGTGCCGGGCGTCGAGTACTTGCAGGCGTTGGAGAGCAGGTTGATCAGGATGCGCTCCAGGCGGTTGGCATCCGCTCGAGCCGCAGGAAGTTGCTCTGGGATCCGCAGGTGGATGCGCTCTGTTTGCAGGGCATCGGCTACACGTTGCAGCATGGCGGGCAAGAAGGCACGCAGGTCCAGCGGCGCCAGTTCCATGCGCAACTGGCCCGCTTCGAGACGTGCGGATTCGACCAGGTCTTCGATCATGGCATTCATGCGCCGGGTGCCGTTGACGATGGCGTCGATGCTGCTCCGCGTGCGCCCGTGGAGCTCAGAGCCCGCTAGCAGCCTTTCTATGCGCTGGGCCTGCCCCTGGATGACCGTGAGTGGGTTGCGCAGGTCGTGGGAGACGGCGCGCAGGATATCCTCGCGCTGCTCTTGTAGCGTATGCAGCTTGGTCATGTCGGTGTAGGTGGCCACCGCCCCCAGAACCTTCCCATCGGGGGTACGAATGGGGGCCGCGCTGGCGGAAGCCCAGATGGCCTGCTCCGGGCTGTGGCGGATGACCAGGTTGACGCCCCGCACCACCTCACCGTGCAGCGCCCGTTGGTAGGGCAGGTCGGCAGGTGGAAAGAGCCGCCCGTCGCTGGTCTCGATGCGCAGCGTCGCGATGTGCTCCCGTTGGGCAGGATCCTGCTCGCCCTCGGGAACGTGGCCCAGCATCCTCTGGGCCGCATCGTTCATGCTGGTGATCTCGCCTGTTGAGCTATAGACCACTACCCCGTCGACGATGGAGGCGATGGTGGCATCCCGCTCGGCAGTGCGGCGGTCAGCCTCGGCGGCCAAATCCCGCTCGCGGATACCGGCCATGAACAGGTGCTCATTGGCTTTTTGCGATTCGTCCAATAGCCTCTGGCGTTCCATCTCGGCGCGCTCCAGCTCGGCGACGCGCCGCCGCAAGGCCTCCAGTTCCTCGACGAGCGCATCCCGAGTCTGTTCCTGGTCTGCCATTGTCCTCCTCCCGGATCACCCTGGCGCTGCGCCACAATCCTGGCCGGCGAGACTCGGGCGCAACAGGCGCACCCCTGA
>DAOUGZ010000064.1:0-5128 GCA_034428955.1 Anaerolineae bacterium
CGGCGGGCGGCGTGTTGGTGAAGTCGCTGTTGTTGCGATAGACGCGTGTGACGCGCCCGGAGCTGGTCCAACCGCTGAGCAAGATGTCCAGCTTGCCGTCGTTGTCATAGTCGCCCCAGACTGCCGTGCCGTCTACCACGCCCGGCAGGCCCGCGCCGATATCCGCAAAGTTCCCCCCACCCTCGTTGCGGTAGACGCGCGTGATAAAGTTGCCGGAGCCGGCGTTGCCGGTGAGCAGGATGTCCAGCTTGCCGTCGTTATCATAGTCGCCCCAGGCCGCTGAGCCGTTGATCACCCCCGGCAGGCCCGCGCCGATATCCGCAAAGCTCCCTCCACCGTTGTTGCGGTAGACGCGCGTGATGCGCCCGGAGCCGGTGTTGCCGCTCAGCAAGATGTCGAGGTCGCCGTCGTTATCATAGTCGCCCCAGGCCGCCGCGCTATCTACCATATCCGGCAGGCCCGCGCCGATATCCGTGAAGGTGCCGTTGCCGTTGTTGCGGTAGATGCGCGTGATATCCGAGCCGGTGAGGAGGATGTCCAGGTCGCCGTCATTGTCATAGTCGCCCCAGGCCGCCGAGCCGAAGAACCAAACCCCCGGCAGTCCGGCACCGATATCCGAAAAGGTGCCGTCGCCGTTGTTGCGGTAGATGCGCGTGATATAGTCGTAGCCGCTGTCGCCGGTGAGGAGGATATCCAGGTCGCCGTCGTTGTCAAAGTCGCCCCAGGCGGCCGAGGCGTACTCGACCCCCGGCAGGCCTGCGTTGATGTCGGTAAAGGTGTCCCCGTCGTTGCGGTACACCCGCGCGATCAAGCCGGCGCGGGTGTCGCCGGTTAGGAGGATGTCCAGGTCGCCATCGTTGTCCAAGTCGCCCCAGGCCACCGCACCGCTATCGAGCCACGGCAGGCCGGCGCCGCCATCCGTGAAGATGCCTCCATCGTCGTTGCGGTAGATGCGCGTGACGTGGCTGTCAGGGCTGCTGTCGCTGGCGAGCAGGATATCCAGGTCGTTATCATTGTCATAGTCGCCCCAGGCCACCGCACCGCGGGCGACCCCCGCCAGGTCCGAGACCTTGCTGAACGGGCCGGCCCCCGCCGCGTGGGCCCCGGGGCACCGAGTGCCATCGGCGGTGGATCCTGGCCATCCCCAGTGTCCAAAACATCATCCGTATCGTCCGGGTTGTCATCTATGCTATCATCATCGTCATCGAGGGGGTCCTCCCCATCTTGCTCATCCGGCTTGGTGGGTTGATCCCCCTGCTGCTCGTCGCCATCGGGGGAGTCCTCTTCATCCGTTTCATCCGCCTCGCTGGAATCGTCCCCCTCTTGCTCATCGCCATCGGGGGAGTCCTCTTCATCCGTCTCGCCTGCATCATCCTGGTCTTGCTCATCATCGGGCGACGCCTCTTCGCCGAGCGCTGCGCCTACCCGGGCGCTAACCTGCACCGGCACCTCCGAGGCCAGTGTGCCGTCCCAGGCTGTGACGGTAAAAGCTTCGAGGGTGCCTTCGGCATCCTGTGCGGGCATCCAGACGACGGCCTCCCCCACAGAGAGCAACGTCACCCCGGGCACGACCTCTTCCTCGCCTTTGGTCAGCACCCCGCTAGAGACCGCCTCGATGCGGCAAGAGAGCACATCGCCGTCGGCGTCCGCCTCGTCCGCTGCCGCAGCCAGGACCTCATAGGGAATCTGGAAAGGCTCGTTCGCACTGGCGCCGGTCAACGGGGAGATAGCCGTCAGGGTCGGGGGCGTGTTGGCCTGGATGGTAGCCGTGACGATGGCGGCGCTGCCACCTTGGGCGACGGAGGTCAAAGCGAGCCCGGCCAGCAGAGCCACGATCAGCAACAGGCGAGAGGTGTAGCGTAGCGGGCGTAGAGGTGATTGTGGCATCGATGCGATTCTCCAATGCGGTTCATGCGTAAGGCACGAACATCTGCAAGATGACTATATGGGATGCGGAACAATTCTTCCATACTACCGCGTCCCGCCTTACCGGTTAAGTGGTTAATCTAGCATGTGAGCGTCCTGAGAACGTCCATAGATTGGTCCGTCGTGTTGCGCAATCGCCGCCAGTGCTGTACAATGTGGACGATCCGATCCCTTCCCAACCCGGAACGACATCGATGGCGCATCTGACTCTGTCTCTGCTCGGCCCCTTCCAGGCATTGCTGGATGGGGAGCCCATCTCCGGCTTTACGTCCAACAAGGTGCGCGCTCCTGGCCTACCTGGCGGTCGAAGCGGCGCGCCCTCACGCCCGCCGGACTCTGGCGGCGCTCCTCTGGCCCGACCAGCCCGACTCCGTCGCTCTCTCGGCGCTTCGCCACGCCATCTCGGACCTCCGCGGCGCCCTCGGCGATCGTGGCGCCCCCACCCCCTTGCTGCTGATCGCCCGCGACACTCTCCAGTTCAACCCGGCGGGCGATTACCGGCTCGATGTAGCCGTTTTTCGACAAGAGCTATCAGCCATCAGCCGCCGGCGCTCAGCGGACGGCTACAAAGCCCCAACCATAGAGGGCCTCCGGTCGGCCGTCGCCCTCTACCAGGGCCCTTTCCTGGAGGGCTTTTCCCTCCCCGATAGCTCGCCCTTTGAAGAGTGGGCGCTGCTCAAGCGCGAAGAGCTGGCCCAGCAGGCCCTGGCAGCCCTGGGCGCCCTGGCGGCCGCCTATGAGGCGCACGGAGAGTACGAGGAGGCGACAGCCTGCGCCCGCCGCCAGCTCGAACTCGAGCCCTGGCTGGAGGAGGCGCACTGCCAACTGATGCGAGCGCTGGCACTGAGCGACCAGCGAAGCGCAGCCCTGGCCCAGTACGCGGCCTGCCGGCGCACCCTCGCCCATGAGCTGGGCGTGGAACCGGCGCCGGAAACCGTCGCCCTCTTCGAGGCCATCCGTAGCGGCACGCTGCCCCCTGCGGCCGCGCCCAGCTACCGCTTGCAGGCCGGCGACGAGGCTCCGGCAGCCGTCTTTGTCGCCCGCGAGGGAGAGCTGGCCCGGCTGGAGCAGCACCTCGCGCTCGCCCTGGCCGGGCAGCCCCATATGGCCCTGGTGGCCGGCGAAGCAGGGAGCGGCAAGACGGCCCTGCTGGCCGAGTTTGCCCGGCGCGCCATGGAGCGGCACAGCGACCTGGTGGTCGCCAGCGGTTCCTGCAACGCCCATACGGGGCTGGGGGATCCTTACCTCCCCTTCCGCGACATCCTGGGCATGCTGACGGCCTGCGTGGAGGCCCAGCGGGCGGGGGGCGCCATCTCTGCCGAGCATGCGCGCCGCCTCTGGAAGCTGCTGCCGGCTGCTCTGGAGGCGCTGGTAAAGGCCGGGCCCGGCCTGGTCGGCCTTCTGGTGCCGGGCGAAGCGCTGCTGGCTCGCGCCCATGCCCTCGGCCCCGCGTGGCTCCCTCACCTGGGCGTGTTGGAGGCATTGGTGCAGCGCCAGGCCGCCGCCCCCCGAGCCTGCAGCAGACCGACCTCTACGAGCAGGTCTGCCGGGTGCTCGGGGCGCTGGCCCGCCGGTGTCCGCTGCTCCTCCTGCTCGACGACCTGCAGTGGATCGATCACGGCTCCCTCAGCCTCCTCTTCCATCTGGGGCGGCGCCTGCCGGCCGGCCGCTTGTTGATTGTGGGCGCCTACCGTCCGGCCGACGTGGCCCCCACGCCAGATAGCGAACGGCACCCCTTGCCGGCCCTGATCAACGAGCTGCAGCGAAGCCTGGGCGACATCGTCGTGGACCTGGCCGAGGCCGATGGCCGGCGCTTCATTGATGCCTACCTGGATAGCCAGCCAAACGCCCTGGGCCAGGCCTTCCGCAACACCCTCTACCGGCACACCGGCGGCCAACCCCTCTTCACCGTCGAGCTGCTGAGGGGCCTGCAAGAGCGGGGAGACTTGCAGCAAGATGAGGCCGGGCGCTGGGTGGAGGGGCCGGCCCTGGCCTGGGACCGGCTGCCGCCCCGCGTGGAGGCGGTGGTCGCCGAGCGCATCGGCCGTCTGCCTGCGGCGTGGCAGGCAACCCTGGTGGCCGCCAGCGTGGAGGGGGAAGAATTCACCGCTGAGGTGGTGGCACGCGTGCAGGGGGTGAGCGAGGAGGATGCCATAGGATGGCTCAGTGGCCCCCTGAGCAGGGTCCACCACCTGGTGCAGGCCACGAGCCGCGACCGCATCGGCGGGCAGCCTCTCTCGCGCTACCGCTTCCGCCACGCACTCTTTCAGAGATACCTGTACAGCCGGCTCGATGTGGTGGAGCGTGCCCGGCTACACGAGGCGGTGGGCGAGGCCCTGGAGGCCCTGTATGGCGCGCGGCTGGACGAGGTGGCCGTCCAGTTGGGGCGCCACTTTGAGATCGCAGGGCTGGCGGCCAAGGCGTCCGGCTACTTGCTCCGGGCCGGCCGGCGGGCCGTGCGGCTCTCGGCCTACGAAGCAGCCATCGGGCTCTTTACCCGTGGGCTGGCGCTGTTGGAAACCCTCCCCGAGTCGCCCGAGCGCAGCCGGGAGGAACTCGAACTCCTCCTGGCCCTGGGGGCGCCGCTCTTGGCGGGCCGAGGCTGGGGCGCGCCGGAGCAGGCGGAGTCGGTCGCCCGCGCCTACGCACTCTGCCGGCAGGCGGGCACCACAGAGCACCTGCTGCAGGCCATGTTTCTGCTGGCCGACCAGAGCAGGGCGCAGGGTGAGCATCAGCGCTCCCTGGAGCTGGGGCAGCAATACCTCCGCCTGGCCACATCGGCCGGCGAGGCCGCACACGTGGCGCCGGCCCACTGGGCCCTGGGCGAGACCCACTTTTTCCTTGGCAGGTGGGGCCAGGCCCGGCGCCATCTGGAGCAGGCAATCGCCGGCTACGCCCCCCAGATGCACGGTGGCCTGACCGCGCTCACCGGACCCGACCTACAGGTGGCCTGCCGGTGCTGGCTGGCCTGGGACCTGTGCGCCCTGGGCTATGGCGACCAGGCGCTGGCCCAGAGCCGGCTGGCGCTGCACCAGGCCCAGGATCTGGCGCAGCCCCTCACCCTGGCCTTTGCCCTGGCCTTTGCGGGGGCCACCGTTCGCCTCTTGCGCCGCGAGGATGAGGCGGCCCGCCCATGGATCGAAGCATTGGCCGCGCTGGTGGCCCGCGAGGATCTGGTCTCCATGCAGGCCTGGGTGGCGGT
>DAOUGZ010000065.1:0-38489 GCA_034428955.1 Anaerolineae bacterium
CTGTACGGCTTGCCAGACTATGGAGCGATTCGACAAACTTCTTAGCTTGACTTATTATGTTCAAGGGGCTTGCTACTTCTAGGCATTACACACCTACTATAGATGATAGCACGCCCCCTCTTTATTGTTAAATCACCCCCTACCAACACAAGATAGAACCGAACCCAAATGCCCGTGGGAACCCGAACTTAGGGCCTATGCTGAGCCAAGCGGATAGGCGAAGAAGAGGGAAATGTCCTGGCTCGCACACAGGCGATCGTTGTAGCCGCAGAACGTGCCGCCGAGCCGCTGACAGAGGCAGAGGGCCGGATAGTTCTTGGTGGATACCTCCAGCATTAGCTGCCTCAGCCCCACCCGTCTGGCCCACTCGGCCCCAGCCTGCATCAGCCGCGTACCGATGCCGCGCCGCCGGTATGGCCGCGCCACAACGAGGTGGTGGATCCACCCGACCCCGTTCCAGGGCTCAACACGCACATCCACAAAGCCCAGGATGATCGACCCCTGGCTGGCAACCAGAAAGCACTCGTCGCGCTCCCATTCCTTTTCCAGGAATGCGAGCGAACGCGGGTATCGCACGCGCATCGGCCGTGGGAGCCTGGCCTGGCGAAAAGTGATCTGCAACTCGGCGCCCGAACTCCGCTCGTCCATCTGCCAAACGTGGTCAGTCTCCACCGAGCCATCGATTTCGGCGCAGACTGGAAGGTCTTCTGCGAAGGCGCGTCGCACGATCATGCAGTCTCTCCTGGTGCCGATGACGGCTCGGCGGGCACTGTGTCCACCATCGCCGGAACGTGGTCTGCCTCTTCAGTGTGGTCGTCCCAGATCTTGCCGTGCAGGTAAATCGCAACAATCTTGAGTACCGCCGTGGCCGGTACGGCGATAACGGCGCCGGTGAGGCCGGCAAGGCGGCTGCCGACAAAGAGCACAAAGAGCACCACCAGCGGGTGCAGGTTCACGGCATGCCCGAGAAGATTGGGCAAGAGCAACTGGTTCTCGAGCTGCTGAAGCACGACATAGACGATCACAACCGCCAGCGCCAGCGTCAGGTTGGACCAGCCAAACGGCGGATTCGGCTGGAACAGGGCCACAGATACAGCGATGCCGCCCGCCGTGAACGGCCCAAAGCTGGGAATCACCTCCAAGACGCCGGTGAGCAGGGCCAACACCAGCGCGTAACGCACGCGCAAGATGGAGAGAGCCACAAAGGTCGCCAGGGCCATGATGCCGATCACGATGAGCTGCCCCCGGATGTAGGCCGATAGCACGTCGTCTATGTCGCGTATGAGGCCGAGCGCCTCGGAGCGCCCCAGCGGCGGTATGAGCCGAACCAGGCGTGTAGGAAACATCGGCGAGGCCTTGAGCAGGTAAAAGGCCACGATCAGACACAGAATCACCTGAAACAGGCCCCCGATGACATTGAAAACGGCAGGAATAGCGTGCCGGGTCACATACCCAGCCAAGTCCTGAACGCTGCGCACCGCTTGGTCGACCAGCATCTGCGGGTCGATGGTCAACCCATAATCCTCGAGCCCACGCTCGGCCAGCCACTCCTCGATAAAGGCCAATTGGTTAATCGGAGCCGTCAGGATTCTCGGCAGATCCGCCAGCAGGTCGCTCGCCTGCTTGACGAGCAGAGGGATAACTGCCGTCGAGGCCCACACGGCCACCGCCATGCCGATGAGGTAGAGCAGCGCCACCACCCAAGCCCGTCGCAAACGCGTGCGCGCTTCGACCCAGTCGACAGCCGGACTGAGCACGTAGGCGAGGATGGCCCCCCATACGAACGGGCCAAGCGAATTCGGCACCCGCGCCAGGATCAACAGCACGACTGCGACGCCGGCCAGCAGGATGCCAAGCTTGGCTTCTTTTGAAAGGCGCAGGCCATCCGAGGACTGGTCGCTGCTCATCTCCTACTCCTCTGCCTCTAGCTCAACGACGCTGGGGTCGCCAGCGCAGGCGCCAGGGGCTCTCCCTCGCGAACGCGATAGGCAGGCACCCCTACATCGAGCAGCGCCTGAAGCACCCCGTCCACCGGCTCGGAGGCGCCAAAGCTGGCCGCATCCACCAGCACCCCGGCGCCGCGCACCCCGCGACGCGCCAGCCCACGCAACACGTGCACCCAGCCCGTATCGACCGATGGGGTGATAACCACAGCCACCGAATTGCGCCCAAAGGATGCGCCCTCTGCAGCCAGGAGCTGCGCGATGCCGACGTGCCCCTGAGCGCGGATGACGGCCAGCGTCTCCAGCAGTTTGGTCAACTGGCGCTCGCCGCGTTCGGGCTGGACCATCTCGCGGCGGCTCGTGTGCGCCACCAGCCCCACCGCCCGGCTGCGCTCCAAAAAGTGCTTGGCCAGCGAAGCGGCTATTGCCACCACATACTCTTCTGTAGACGGCGCGAGATACTCGACCGGGTGCGGCGCTCGCAGCCGGAGCCGCACATCGTTCGCGGCGGCGGCCTCCGCCGACCGCTCCACCTGCACAGCCTGCTCCATATCCACAAACAACCACACATCGGCCGTAGGGTCGAGTTCGAACTCTTTGACGATGAGCCTGCCCGTGCGCGCCGTGGACGGCCAATGGATGCGGTTGAACGAGTCTCCGGGATAATACTCGCGCACGCCGGCCACATTGGTGGTCACATAATGAGTACGCCGATAGACGGCACCTCCTCCGACCATCTCGCCCGTCAGTGACCCGAATTGGGGCAAGTCGACCGCCAAGGGGTAGATTACAATGTGCGAAGTCGCCGAGAGATGCTGCCGGTGCGTAAAGAGGCCGAACGGATCCCCGCTGACCAGCGTGAGCGGTCCCAGGCGATATCGCCCACGACGTAGGCAGGTGGTCCGCACCGTCCACCCCCGCTGCTTCCCTGCCCCCAGCGACGCCACAGCGAGGCTGGCGCGGTGCTCGGGTAGCTCGGATTGATCTCGTACTTCGAGCCAGAGCTTGGGCAGAAAGCCACGGTTCCGCACCAGAAAGCGCTCTTCCGCCGTCTTGCCAACTTGGCTGTGCGGGCTCAACGTCTCACGTTCGAGCTGCACCCAGTTCACATTGTACCAGCCCCATAAAAATGAGACCAGGCTGAGCCCAAAGAGAGAGTACGCCAGATTGTAAAAGATGGCCCTGCCGGTAACCAGCGCTTCAGCGGCAACAACCAAGAGCAGGAGCAGAACGACAAAATTACTCCCCACCTTGGTCCTCCGCCGCACGCTGGCCGACAGGCCGATGCATTCGCTGCCGAATGGGCGTCCGCCATGCGTGGGCCAACCTGCCCGCCCACCGCCGCGCCGCGCCGCCGACAACATACCACCCTGCCTGCAACAGGTTCAGCTTGACCAGCCCGACCGGCAACTCGAGTTCGCGCTTGTCGCACACGGTAGACATGTTGGCCCCATCCACCGCCGGCTTGAGCGCCGCCAAGCGCGCCTGGCGTTCCGCTTTGTCGGGGAGCGCCAGAACCCGATCGATCTCATCGCTCAGCGCCACGGCCGCCCGAATGCGCACTTCGGTAGACTCAGCCTGTCCGGCGGTAATCAGTCCGTAGCGCGCCTTGAGCCGGTTCAGCCGCAACCCGGCTTCATAGGAGCTGGCCACAATCTCGTCGCGGGTCATCCATGCCGTCTCATAGTTGAGCATGTACTTCCAACTCGGCTGTACCAACGCCTGCCGATGCTCCGCTAACGACCGGTAGAAGAGGCGGTAGCCATGGCGTTGTGGTTCCTCGAATGCGGCACTCCCGGGGTCGACAAAGGGCGCCAGTGGCGAGATAAACGGGTAGAGCCGTGGCCGTTCCTCACGATCAAAGCGCTGCATCAGGCGGCCGCAGTATTCGACGGTCTCGATGACTGATTCATACGTCTGGCGCGGCAGGCCGATCATGAAGAAGACGTCCAACCGTTTGCAGCCTGCCTCCAGAGCGTACTGCAGCGTCTCTTCGATGGCTTGCGTATCATAGCCCTTGCCGAACGCCCGCCTGACCGCCGGATCATGCGACTCCAGCGAAACCTCCAGCGTAAAGTTGGGCAAAGCCCGCTTCAGGCGCCGTAAATAGTCCGCTGGCGCCGGCCCGAACAACTCGAGGATCACCGGCCCCGCGTAGCCCGCCACCGCCCGCAGAAAGCGCTCCGCGTATTCCTCGCCGGCTTGGCGGAGATCGCCCAAGACAAAGATGGGTCCATTGATGTAACGGGCCACCCGTTGCACATCATCGGCCAGCCGCTCGGGGTCACGGTACGCCGGGTATTTCCGACCATGCACTCGCCGGAAGGCATAGGCCGAGCCGCCACAGGTGACACAGCCGTGCGTGCAGCCGCGAACGCTCAGTGCGGCCGTGATCGGGTAGTCGAGCCAGTTGTAAAAGGGAACATGGCTCAACAGATCACGATAGGTCGCGACCGAACGCACCACGACCCCATAGTCCAGGGCTACGTGGTCGATATCGCCAGGCACATAGGATAGAGTATTGGCGTGCACGGTGCCGTCCTTGGCCCGCCAGGCCACATTCGGCACCCCTTCGGGTTCCCGCCCGCTCAGGATGCACTCCAAGAGCTGGCGCATCGGTTCCTCTGTCGAGTCGCCTCGGACCACATAGTCGACCCAGGGGAGACGTAGCAACTCTTCATAGTAATAAGTGGCAGAGAAACCGCCGAGGATGACCGGGGTATTCGGATGATGCTTCTTGACTAATTCGCCCACAGCGCAAGCGCCGTGAGCATGGGGCAGCCAGTGCAAATCAATCCCAAAGGCGGCCGGCTGCAGCCCCCTGATCATGGCCTCCGCATCAAAACGCGCGTCGCGGACCATCCGCAGAGCCAGATTCACGATTCGCACGCGCCGGCCGTGCCGCTCCAAATAATCCGCAATCGTGGTAAAGCCAATGGGGTACATCTCGAATACCGGGGTCGACGGCACCAGGTCACTAACTGGCCCATAGAGGATCGAGAGCGTGCGAAAGTCGTAGACGCTAGGAGCGTGCAACAATACGATATCCGGAGACGCCATCCACTTCCTTGCTAGAGGCCGATGTACCAGCCGGCAGGGCGATGCATAGCAGCCTACTGCCGCCCGTCGTGCTCCAATCGGCGACAACGCAGCATGCCGGGCAGCAGGCGCACAGCGGCGTCATGCTCTCCCAACACGCACTCGCGTCCCCGGCACGGGTGTTGAGCGCAGGATCTCATCTACCACGGCCCGCGCGTCGACATTCTTGATACGAGCCGCCGGGCTGATGATAACGCGGTGAGCCAACGTCGGCTGGGCCAAGGCCTTGATGTCGTCGGGTATCACATAATCACGGCCAGAGAGCGCTGCCCAGGCTCGCCCGGTCCGAAAGAGCGCGAGCGCGCCGCGCGGGCTGGCCCCCAGATAGACGTCCGGGTGCTTCCGCGTAGCCGTCGCCAGCGTCACGATGTATTCCTTGATTAGGTCATCGACGTGGACCTGCTTGACCTCCTCCTGCATGGCCAGCAGCTCCTCGACGGTGATAACCTGGCCGATCCGCTCCAGAGGATGGGTCTCCCGCTGAGAATCTAGGATGGCAACCTCATCCTCCGGACTAGGGTACCCCAGGTTGATGCGCATCAAGAACCGGTCCAACTGCGCTTCAGGCAGGGGATAGGTGCCCTCGTATTCGATGGGGTTTTGGGTCGCCATCACCAAAAAGGGCCGAGGCAGCGCATAAGTCACGCCATCCACGGTGACCTGGTGCTCTTCCATGCACTCTAGCAGCGCTGATTGCGTCTTGGGCGTTGCCCGGTTGATCTCGTCGGTGAGGACGATCTGAGCCATCACCGGACCGGGCCGGAACTCGAACTCGCGCGTCTTTTGGTTAAACACCGAGACGCCGGTGACGTCACTTGGCAACAGGTCTGGAGTAAACTGGATGCGGCGGAATGAACTGCCGATCGACCTGGCAATCGCCTTCGCCAGCACCGTCTTGCCTACCCCCGGGACATCCTCGATGAGGATATGCCCCTGGCAGAGCAGAGCCGTGAAAGCCAAGCGGACTTCGTGGTTCTTGCCCAGAATGACCTTCTCGACGTTGGCAGTTACCTGCTGAGCAACCTCTCCCAGGTCCCTCATCGATGTCTCCTTATTTCAGGCGGCAGCAAGCGCAACCGGCCCCATGGCATCCGCCCGGCCAGTGCATAAGATACATGATAGGGGAGCAAAAGTCAAGGAACAGCCCTTCGGTATTTGCGCTCGTAGAGGTCGCGATCATATGGCGCTCGGCGGCCGGGGCAACCCTCTCGCGGGCACAACTGGCAGTTCTCAAAGCTCGTCTCTGAGGGGAAGCGCAGCCCCGAGACGGACTTGACCGGCACCATCAAAAAGCTATCGCTGAGGCGAACGCCAATCGTCCTTTCGGGATCGCCCAGGAGCCTGAAGAGTTGCTGCTGTTCCTTCATCGGCCAGTCTTCCAGTGAACCCGGGTTCATCGCCGATGTACGCCCGGGTTGGAACCGCTTGTTCAGGTCCTCACCCAGTGCCCGGATAGCCGCTCCGAGCACCGCCTCCTTGATGGCCCCAGCCCAAAAGCTCTCCAGCATATCGCTGATCCCATTCGACCAGTCCTCCAACTCGCGACCGCAGGTCGCAACGAATGGGAACACGCGATAGGTACTCTCCAGGTTCACGCGCAACACCCGGCTGGTCAGCCGAACGCCGTCAACGACGACATAGTCATCACCGCGCTCCTCAACATAGGCCACCCGGTAGAGCGCCTTGGGCCGGCCAATGGCCTGCGCCTCGCCGATCAGCTCTCTAACTCGCTCGGCATCGCTGCTTTGCGCATCCAGATGCAACCTCTGGAGCAGGCTATCTGCTTGCAGCTCGAACGCTATCTGCTCCAACAGTACCATATCCGTCCCCGTGTCCAAGAGGTCGTCTCCCATCAGTCGATCCTCGGCGAGCGCAACTCTGCCGCAGGCTGCACGTATAGCAAGCAAAGGATAACGTTCGAAACATTGTACACTGCGATGGCTGTGGCCGCAAGTGTGGCCCCAGCGCTCAATCTAGCATGCAAGGAGTAGATCGCTATGAAGCGCATCGCTGTCATCCTCACCTTGCTCGCAGGGATCCTCATTTCCGGCTGCTGCGCCCCTAGCCTGTACCCCGGCATCGTGGGGTCGGGCAGGCTTGTTACACGAGAGATAGATGTGAGTGGCTTTTCGCGGCTCTCTACAGGCAGCGCCTTCGAGGTCAAGGTTGCCCAGGGAGAGTCCTTTTCTGTGGACGTGACGGCCGACGACAACCTGATCGACCACGTCGAGGCCTCCGTCGCCAACGGCACACTGCAGCTCCGCCTAAGGCCCGGCCGCAGCTACAGGAATGCCACGCTCAAGGCGCAGATCACCATGCCCGAGTTGCAGGGCCTCGCACTGTCCGGTGCGAGCAGTTGCCAGGTGAGCGGCTTCGAAGGCACGAACCCCGTCCGCATCGAACTCTCGGGGGCCAGTACACTGGATGGGAGCCTTCAGGCGGGCGACGTCACCATCCACACCTCGGGCGCCAGCGTTCTCTCATTGCGGGGAGCGGCACAAGACCTGGACATCGAGGGGTCCGGTGCTAGCTCTATTGATCTGGAGAGCTTTTCCGTCCGCGACGTCAACGCTCGGCTGAGCGGGGCCAGCAGGGCGACGGTCAACGCCACCGGCACCCTCAGCGGCAACCTCAGTGGAGGATCGCGGCTGAATTATGTGGGGAACCCAACCCTCGGGAGTATCGAGCAGAGCGGCGGCTCTTCCGTGCGCGCACGATGAGCTTGGTCTCTGGCGCTCCCCAGCCTGTGGCTGGGGAGCGCTCACTGTTCGCAGCCTGCAAGCCGCGCTCGCGACATGTGAGCCTATGGGCATACGGTGCACCGCAGGCCAGGCGAGCAGCAAGCAGGTGTGGCAGGCGCTTTCCTCCAAGTCAGAGCCCCGCTGCTCTACGCCGCACCCCGGCTCCAGTTCGAACCTTGTCTCCGTTCCAAATCTGTCGTAGAATGTGTGCAACACCACAGCCTGCCAAAAGCGCCGGCAGGCAGCCACTGGAGGCGCAGTGCCAACCCCGGCTCGTACTACCAAACGCATCGCTATCCAACGCTCGCTATTGCAGTGCCGGAAGGCGCTGCGCTACGCCATCCGGGGTCCGGCGGTCCAGGACTCTGTCGAACGAAACATCTGGCTCCTCTATGTAGAAGTAGCCTGGGCTGGGGTCCTCAGTGCGGCGGCCGCCTTCAACGCTACCTTTGCCGTGCGCCTGGGCGCCTCGACTGCCCTAATCGGTTGGCTCACCTCGTTTCCGGCTCTCATCGCCGTCTTGCTGCTGATTCCGGCTGCTCGCTTCCTGGAGACCAAGTCTCACCGTGCGCCCTGGGTCACGACGAGCATCCTCATCGCGCGCCTCGGCTACGGCCTGCTCGCCGTCCTCCCCTGGCTGGTACACAACAGGCAAGCCGAGGCCGTCGTCTGGCTGCTCATCGCCATCAGCATCCCCAGCACCTTCTTCAGCGCCGGTTGGAACCCGCTCCTGGCCGACGTGATCCCAGAGCGCGAGCGAACGCGCGTGTTCGCCATGCGCAATATCTTGTCCAGTTCCACGGTGGCCATTCTCACTCTACTAGCCGGCAGATGGCTGGAAGCCTCACAGCGCATCAGTTGGGCCGCTTTCCCCACCAACTATCAGATGCTCTACCTCGTCGGCTTTGTCGCGGCCATGCTCAGCGTCCACTACTTGCGCAAGCTGAGCGTGCCCCCGAGCGTGATCATTCCTCATCACCGGCAGAGCGGGCCGCGCAAGCCACTACTCGCCGAGTTCCGCACGATGCTCACACTCAAGCGCGACTTTTCGGCCATCGTCTTGAACACCCTCGTTTTTGATTCCGGTGCCTGGTTGGTAGGGCCGCTCTATGTCATCTTTTTCGTGCGCGAACTCGGCGCATCGGACAGTTGGATCGGCCTGAACAGCACCCTATCCAGTGTGGGAGTGATTGTTGGCTACGCCCTTTGGCGACGCTGGATGCGTCGCCTCGGCTATAGTCGAGCGCTGCTCATATCGGCCCCGTTGGCCGCTTGCTACCCCTTCCTGGTCGCTCTCTTCCCAGACCTCACGCTCATCCTGACCTGGGGCATTGTCATCAGCCTGATCAACCCGGGTCTGAACCTGAGCCACTTCAACATCCTGCTCAAGCTCTCCCCCGATGACCGGCGGGCCAGCTACATCGCCCTGTACTCGACGGTGATGAACGCCGGCGCCTTTGTGCTGCCGCTGGTTGGCGTCGCCCTCGCGGAGGCCTGGGGGATACGCACTGCTCTCATAGCCGGGGGATGCCTGCGCCTACTGGGAGCCGCGCTGTTTTACGTCAACCGCATCAGGGTACAGGAGATAGACATATGCTGAGTGCAGGCATGCTCGGCGCATAGCCCGATTACCGGCTCAAAGCCCTGTTCCAGCCGGCGACCAGAGTCCTCTCGCTAGAGGAACGCGCCGGCCGCAAAGACGACGATCAGCGCACCGACGATGATCAGCCCAATCTGCACCCATCCCAGCACCAATCCGGCTGTGGCATAGGGGCTGCCGACGATTCGGCCATTGCTGTTGCGAATCTCATCCTGCGCGAGGAAGCCCGTCACCACGGCCGCTATCGCCCCAAATACCGGAAAGATGAACCAGGCGGCGATGCCGGTGGCCAGGCTGGCCAGAGCCAGGCTACTCGTCCGGGGTGGCTCTGCCGGGGGGCGGTAGCCGCCCTCCTCTGCGGGGTAATACCGAGCCTCCTCTACCGGCTCTTCCCTCTCTCGCACGAACGGCTCAGGTGCCGGCTCTTCTCTCTCGCGCACAATCGGTTCGCGTGGTCCCTCAACCATGGTATGTACTTCCCCCTGCAAGCACAGGCGTCGCCTGCGATGTCTACCTGGCTCCGTGCTACCAGCGCTCCAGCCACGCCTTGTGGCGCTGCTCACCCTCATCCTTACCTGCGGCGTGTCGCACCGATAGATCCATTCGGAGCAAGACCAGGACGGCGACCAAAGGTCGTGCCGGCCTGACGCAGGCTAGCGACAACTGTGCCAGTGTGGCTCCACGCGGCAGCAGGTCAACTCATCCAGGGGGCCGCATCCATGCGGGCACGCCGCTTGCTGCCATACGGTGTGAGTGAGGTACTCCATTACGACCGGCAGGCCGGACTGCAGGGGAAGTCCAGGCCGCTTTCCGGAGGCCACCTCACCGGCCCGCGGCCTGCCCAGGAGCCGGGCCAGGCTTATGTCTGGTATCCGGTTCCTGGGCAGGCTGCGGGCCGGCCTGTGACCTCTGCCACAACCTCCCTCCCAACAAGGCATCCGCTCGACCAGCAGGACCACAGGCCCCGCGATGCCTGCTCGAAATCCGCGCAAGCAGCGCTGCATCAGGGTCGCTTCGAGCAGGCCGGATTCGAAAGGAGGCGCCCTATGAGACCCACCCATCGCCTGCTGACCGCGATTTTGCTCGCTTTGGCCTTGAGCGTTGCCGGAGCGAGCGCCGCCTCTGCGCGGCAGCCGGGGCAACAACAGCCACCAGAAGGGCAAGCCAACCTGCGCGCCTTCCATGCGGTGCCGGGGATGCCCGCAGTCGATGTATTCGTGGATGGCGACATTGTCTTTAGCAGCGTCCGATACGAGCAGGCAACGAACTATGCCGTACTGCCGGCCGGCCGGCACAGCGTGCGGATCATCCCGGCCGGAACAGGCCTGCGGGGACAGGCGCTGATCGACACGACCATCGACCTGCCCGCCGATAGCTACAACACCCTGGCGGCAGTCGGGGAACCGGATCGCGCACAAGCACTGGAATTGGTCAACGGCAGCACATTGCCCACCACGAACCAGGCACGCGTCCGCGTGGTACATGCGTCGCCGGATGCGCCGGTGATCGATGTGGCCGTCCGGGGAGGCCCTGTGCTGTTCAGCAACATCTCGTTCCCCAGCGCGAGCGACTACCAGGTGGTTGACGCCCAGGCCTATACGCTGGAGATCCGCCAGGCCGGCACAGGCACCGTTCTCAGGACCATCCCCAACGTAAACCTGAACGGCGGCACAGTGTACAGCATCTATGCCGTCGGCAGGGTAGACGGGCAGCCACCATTGGAGGTCGTGCCGGTGGTCGATGCCCCGCCGCTGGCCGTCTGCCGCACACTGGTGAGTCCGGGCGTAGGTGCGCAGGCAACGCCCACAACGGCGCCGGCGGCGGCGACAGCCACGCCCCAAGCCAGGGCAACACAGACGCAGGCGCCTCGCGCGACCCGAACACCCAGCGCGACCGCAACCGTGACAGCAACGGTGACAGCAACGTCCTCGCCAACGGCGACCGCAACGCCACAGACCGAGACGCCAACCGTAACGACGACACCCCAGGCCACCGCTACCCCACAAACCGAGACGCCGTCCGCGACAGTAGCGAGCGAAACGCCCACTGGCACGCCGCAAGAGACTGCGGAGGCAACTCCTACGCCGGTAATCGGCACACCTCAGGCGATGTTCGTCGCCGGCACCACCTCGGCTCCAGTGCAGGTAGGATTGAGTCTCGCGGCTGTCCTCGGTGGCCTTGCCCTGAGCCGCCGGCTCTTCTGAGCTTGCCGAACCCGCATCGCTCAGGGAGGGTGTCATGAATTCCTCATCATCTTGGCAAGCTCAGGGCGATGAGGTATGATGCGTAAGCCATCGTAACCGTTGCGGCAGGCCACAGCCGGTAGGCGTTGCGCCCCATCGCCCGCTCTTGCCGGCCGCATAGAAGGGGTACTATGAGAGTCGACCTTCTCATCACACACGCGGGCCAACTGCTCACGCTGGCGGAGCCGGCTCCGAGGCGTGGCGCGGGCATGGCGAGGTTGGGGATCATCTGCAACAGCGCTGTCGCCGTACACAACGGGCGAATCGTGCGGACCGGCTCCACTCGTGAGTTGCAGCGCGCATTTCAACCTGTGCAAGAGCTCGACGCGGGCGGGCGAGTCGTCATGCCCGCCTTTGTGGACCCGCACACCCACGTCCTATACGCCGGCAACCGCATCGACGAGTTCGAACTCCGCCTCAAAGGCGCCGGCTATCAGGAAATCATGGCCTCCGGCGGCGGCATCATGAATACGGTTCGGGCCACGCGCGCCGCCGGCGACCCCCAAATCCTAGCGCAGACCCGTGCCCGCCTGGAACGCATGCGCTCTCAAGGTACGACCACCGTCGAAGTGAAGACGGGGTACGGCCTCGACCTCGAAACCGAGTTGCGCATGCTCCACCTGATCCAAGAGTTGGCCCGGAACAGCTCCATGCGCCTGATCCCCACCTTTCTGGGCGCCCACGCCATTCCCACCGAGTACGCCGGACGCGCGGATGATTATGTGGACTTGGTGGTCGAGGAGATGCTCCCGCAAGCCGTCGGCCTGGCTGCTTACTGCGACGTCTTTTGCGATGAGGGAGCCTTCACCCTGGCCCAGACGGCCCGCATCCTGCGCTGTGCTCGCGACCTGGGCCTGGGGGTCAAAGTGCACGCTGACGAGTTTGCGTCCCTCGGTGCGGCCGGCCTGGCCGTCGAACTGGGCGCGGCCTCTGCCGATCACCTGGTCGCCACGCCCGAGGCCGAGCGCCTGAGGCTGGCCGCCTCCGGCGTAGCTACGGTGCTTCTACCGGCCACGGGCTTTGGTCTCGGCAGCCGGCATTATGCCCCCGCCCGCGCCTGGGTCGATGCGGGCAGCCCTGTAGCCCTGGCCAGCGACTGCAACCCCGGAACAGCCCCCAGCGAGTCCATGCCCTTCGTCGTAGCCCTGGCCTGCCGCATGATGGGCCTGACTCCGGCAGAGGCTATCGTGGCCGCCACCCTGAACGCCGCGTACGCCATCGGTATGGACCGGCAAGTGGGCAGCCTCACACCGGGCAAACTCGCCGACCTGCTGATCCTGGATGCAGAGGACTATCGAGAGCTGGCCTACCGCTTTGCCTCGCCCCTCGTACACACCGTCATCATTGGCGGCCAGGTCTTTATGTAGAGGTGGCAGCACTGCGCCCAGGGAAGAGGGCCGGCCGGAATCCTTGGAGGCCCGGCGCGGACGCTTCTTGCCCCGCGCCGGGGTTTGAATGGAATGGAGTCAGGGATAGAGGCGGCCGAGCGTGCGCGGGAAGGGAATCGTCTCACGGATGTGCTCAATACCGCAGAGCCAGGCCACCGTACGCTCGATGCCGAGGCCAAACCCGGCATGCGGCACGGAGCCATACCGTCGCAAGTCGAGGTACCACTCAAAGGCCTGGCGTGGTAAGCAGTGTTCCTCCAGGCGCTGCTCCAAGAGTTCCAGGCTCGCCGTGCGCTGCCCGCCACCGATAATCTCCCCATATCCCTCGGGGGCCAGCAGGTCCACAGACAGCGAGAGTTCGGGACGCTCCGGATCGGCCTCCATGTAGAAAGCCTTGCACTGAGCCGGATAGCGGTGCACAAAGACGGGCTTGGAGAAATGCTCCGCCAGAGCCGTCTCGTGTGGGGCGCCAAAGTCATCGCCCCAGGTGATAGGCACCCCTTCGCGATTCAGGATTTCGACGGCCTCGTCGTAGGAAATGCGCGGGAAGGGCGGCGAGACCTGCTGCAGGAACGAAGTGTCGCGTTCCAGAAGCGCGAGTTCAGCGGCGCGCTCGCTGAGTATAGTCTGCACGATGTGCGAGACAAACTCTTCCTCTACACGCATGCACTCATCGAGGTCGGCATAGGCCATCTCGGGCTCGACCATCCAGAACTCGATGAGGTGCCGGCGCGTTTTGGACTTTTCAGCGCGGAAAGTGGGTCCAAAGCAGTAGACCTTGCCAAAGGCCATGATAGTGGCTTCGTTGTAAAGCTGCCCACTCTGCGACAGATAGGCCGACTGGCCGAAATAGTCCGTCTCAAAGAGGGTCGTCGTGCCCTCGCAGGCTGCCGGCGTGAGGATCGGCGTGTCAATGTTCACAAAGCCCTGCGAGTCGAGCCAGTTCCGGATGGCTCTGATCACAGTTGCACGCACCGCCAGGATGGCATGCTGGCGTGGCGAGCGAATCCACAGATGCCGCCGGTCCATCAAAAAGTCGACGCCATGCTCCTTGAGCGTGATCGGGTACTCCTCGGCCATCTGCACCAGGCGGAAATCGGTCACGTCGATCTCATGGCCGCCGGGCGCCCGCGGGTCCTCGCGCATGGTGCCCGTCACCTCGCACGACGACTCCTGTGTCACATGGCGGGCCGCCTCGAACGCCTCCGGCGAGACGTTCTTCTTAAAGACAACGGCCTGAATAGAGCCCGTGCCGTCGCGGAACTGCAGGAACTGCAAGCGGCCCTTGTCGGTGCGGCTATACAGCCATCCCCGCAACAGCACCTCACGTCCGACGAAATCAGCGCTCTTGCTTACCGTTATGTATTCAGCCAAGTTACTCCCCCTGGGACGCCCAACTCTTCGGCAGGTGGAATCCCCATCGCCCTGCCTTGCGTCCGCGGCGATCGCCCAGCATTCTAGGCGGAAGGATAGGCAACGTCAAGATGGCCCCACCTGGCTCCGGCGTAGCGGCAACACCCGCCGCAGCCGTAGCCAGACCCGATCCAGCGGCAGCACCTGCGCCAGCACGGCCCGGTCACCGGCATCAAAGGTGCCGAGCGCGAGCAAGAACCCCAGATACACGAGCGCTGCCAACGGGGCAACCGCAGCCAGCGGTTGCGCGCGCAGCAGCCAGAAGAAAAGGCCGGCCACGCCGGCACTGGCCGCCGGTCGCCACAGCGTCCGTACCCACGGGACGGGCGCCAGATAGCGCCGCACGCCGATATAGAACGGCACCAGCAACGCGGCTTCGGACAGGATGTGCACAGCAGCGGCCGCCGGGTAGCCGTAGCGGGGGATGAGGAGCAGGTTCGCCGCCAGCCCGCAGGCCAACCCGACGACATACGCCTTGGTGACATAGCGCTGCTGATCGAGCGCAATCAGGACGTATTGGGTCACGCTGTTGATGAAACCCAGTGGCATGTACCAGACAATCAACTCCAGAGCAACAGCCGAGTGCGGCAGGTACGCCGAGCCGCCAATGAGCGTGACCAGCGGATAGGCCAGCCCGGTGCTCAGCAAGGCGATGAACAGGCCCAGCGAGAAGAGCAGCTTGATGGACAGCATGTATGCCTTTAGCAGCGACTCCCGAGACGAGTTGGCATAGCGCGACAGCAGCGGGAAGATGGCCATGGTAAAGGTCGGCGGGATGATCCCCACCGCATCAACCACCTTGTAGGCAATCGAATACCAGCCGATAACCGTGCTACCCCAAAGCCGCTCCAGCAGGAAATAGTCGATCTTGAAAAAGAGCGTCGCCAGCAGATGGTTGATCATCAGCGGGTAAGCCTCGAAGGCCAGGCGCCGCTGCAGCCCCACCCGCGTGTCGGCGTGGGGCCGGAAGAAGAGGATAGACAGGAGCACCAGGAGGATTGTCATCGTCAGGGCATTGACGGCGATGGAGGCCGTCGCCAGCCCAACAAAGCCCCAACCCATCAGGAGAACGGTGGCCCCCAGTCCGACCTTCAGCAGCGTGGTGACTGTGCTGACCACGGCAGGGATAACCATCACCTCAAAAGCCATAAAGACCGCGCTGAGACCGGCCGAGATGCTTGAAGGAACCAGGCCGACTGCCAGCATGATGATAGCCAGTGTCGTGTCGGGCGCCGGCCGGTACACGAGAAGAAAGACGCCCAGAACCGGAGCCGCGGCCAGCGCGAGCCCCAGCCGCAAGATGGTCGTGTTCCACAGATAGCCGTTGGCATCCTCGCGGTTCCTGGCCACCTCACGGGTCAACAGCGTGTTCAAGCCGAAATTGGTCACCACCTCAAGCAGAACAGCGACATAGACGGCAAAGGCATACTTGCCGGCTTCGCCGGGCCCCAGCAACCGCAGCATCAACATGGCAAACACCATATCGACACCCTTGTTCAGGAGCTGTAGCGCCAGCGGCACTACGGTGTTCTTGGCCACACGGCGGGCGGTCTGCTCCTGGCCGTGAGGGTCCAAACGCGCCAACCACAGCCAGGCAGCGGCCAAAAGCAGAACACATACACCGGCCATGAATGAGATAAAGAGCCCCGTCTTGAGCGAGCCGGGCGAGTACTTCATGCGCACCGTCTGCCGCCCCGCCGGGAGCTGCACGGCACGCACCGTACCGTTGGCCCGCAATATGGTCAGCGCCTGCTCGTCCGCCTGACCGTCCGCCTTTGTATAGGCCACCCAGCCAGGGAAATAGTTGTCGGCCAAGACCAGGATGCCGGGCGCGGGCATGTCCACCTGCAGAAAGACCTCGTTCGGCGTGTAGGAAGTCACCTCCACCGCCGGTGCTTGCGGCGCATCCTCGGGCGGTGCCCACCCTTCCGGCGCCTGCTCCAGCAGGACCATCTCGCGCAGGTCTGCGCCCGGCAGGGCATCGAGAAGGGCCGGCCGCTCCATCACCTGCGCGCTAAAGACGACGTAAGCGCGCGGCAAAGCATCCTCGTTCCGGTAGACGCGCAGCGTCCCGTCATCGTAGGCCAGGGAATAGTTGGGCCGGTCGATGGCCTCCTGGCTGACGACATAGCGCACGTTCAAGAGGTCCAGAATCGGCGAATCCAGCGACTCCGGTCGCCTCAGCCGCGCGATGCGGTTATACTCCAGCTCTTGCGGCCCCAGTCGCTCCATCACCTGCACATACTGCCGGTCGATAATCGAGTCGTAACCACGGATATCCTGCAGGCCGTAGAGCATACCCAGGTTGGCAGGCAGCGGCTTGGGCGGGTTTCCCCGAACGCTATCGTAGGTCGTGATGCGGAAAAGCCCCGGGTCGCTCTGCAGGAACTCGACCACCTGCGGCGTCTGCTGCAGTGGTGCGGGGTCCGCGGCGGGCTGAAAGCCGCGCAGCCAGAGAAACGGATCGGCCACGAGCACGGCCAGCAGCAGGTAAGGCCAAGGGCCGCGCGCCAGCGCCCCCCGCTGTTGGCGCAGGCGCGGCCAGGCCAGCGCAATGCCCGCACCCAGAGCACAGAGCGCGAACAGGAAGAGGTTGCGTGCCTGATAGGAGACGAACATGCGCCCGTCGCTGAAGACGCTTGACGCCTTGGCCAGACTGGCCACTGCCCGATCCGCCAGGGGCAGCACGAGGTCCGGCCAACCCAGGGCAGCACCCACCGCAGCCAATGCCCCCAGCGCACCGACAACAGCCAGCGCCCCCAGAAAGCTGGGAAGGCGCAAACCTTTCCGCTCGCGGGCGGCCCTGGCCAGCACTTCGGCGCCCATGGCCGCCAATGCAGCCACGCACAGCGTGTAGGGGTAGACCCAGCGAAAAGGCGAATGGAGTTGCTTGATGCCGGGCAAGGCAAAGACCAGGCGGTAGGTCGGCAGCCCGAAAACCAGGCTCAAGCTAAAGAGCGCCAGCGGCACAAAGAACCAAGCCTGCTTCCGCGGCCGCCGTAGCGCGCCGACCAAGGCCAGCAAGAGCGCGAGGATGCTCACATAGGCGCCACCCTCCACATAGTTCTTGATTCCCCAGTCGATCGTGGGCACCGCTTCGCCGAAGGCATTCGTCCAGGCCGAGACGGTCTGCCTGCTGTAGAGGTCCACATAGCTGTGATGCGTGGGGTTGCCGAAAAAGTCGGGGATCAGGAAAGCAATCAGCCGGCGGAACCCATAGGCATAGCTCACGATTTGCTCGTAGGGCTGCGAGCCCTCGCGAAAGTTGTGTCTGACCAGTTCGTACAGGGGAAGCAACTGCGCCGCGGCCAGCGCAGTCCCCAGGCCGATCATGGCCACCAGAGCGGCGCCGTAGGCCAGCAGGGCACGCCAGCGCCGGGGGCGCACGAACTCGCCCACCGCTCGCCATACTGCATAGGCGCCGAGGACCAGCAGGTTGTAGTAGGCTATCTCGACGTGCCCGGCCAGGAATTGCAGTCCGAGCGCCACACTGCCGAGCACTAGCCAGGGCAGTGGCGCCCGGAGCCGATCGCGCACGGATGAGCGTTCGCTCGCGCACGCCTCAGTCAAGCGCTCGATCATCGCCAGCAGGAAAGGCAGCCACGCCGCTGTCGCGATGATCATCGGAAAGACAGTGCTGACCAGGAAAAAGCCGCTAAACGCATAGACCAGGCCGCCGGCCGCAGCAGCGAACCGCGACAGCCGGATAGTGCGGGCATAGTAGTAGAGGCTCAGCCCGGCGACGAGCAATTGCGAGATGGTGAACAGGCCATACGCACGAGTCAGAGGAAAGACGTAAAAGATCAGGCTGAACGGGTAGAGGGCCGAGTGCTGGCCCGCCGCCAGGAAGGGCTGGCCGCTCAGAATATAGGGGTTCCACAGCGGCAACTGCTTCGCCCGCAGCGACTGCAGGGTGAACTGCTTCCAGACATAGTTCTCCAGGACCAGATCGGCCACCAGACCGTTGTGAGGCAGGGTTCCGCTATCCGCAGGCGCAGAAGCCCGCCACGGCTGGTACTGGTACAATACATCTGCCGGTACCAGCGTCCGGTCGCCCAGCGCCACTGGCCAGAAGAACAGCACCAGAAGCAAGAGCAGAACGCAGGCGAACCCAAAATCCCGGAAGCGACGCAGTCTGGGTATCAAGTGACTCTCCTGTAGGCCAGGCCGATAGCGACGATATCCGATTATACCCTGCCTCCAGCAAGCGTCAAAGTAGCGCGGACAACAACGGATTGACAGCCCCTGGCGAAGCGATATACTTGAAGGGCCTGGTCATCTGTGTTATGATGAAGCTGAGCGAGTTGGCCATTAACAATGGTAATACCTACCCAGTCGACCGAACAGCCAGGCCATCGTAGTACACCCCAGAGACGCGCCATGCAGCAGACGAACAGGATCTACTTTGGCGACAACCTCGACGTACTTTCCAGGCATATCGAGGACGAGTCGGTACACCTCATCTACATAGATCCTCCATTCAACACGGGCAAGTTGCAGCGGCGCACGCAGATCAGGGCGATCCGGTCGACTGGCGGGAGACGAGTCGGCTTCCAGGGTGCTCGCTACGACACTGTCCGGATTGGCAGCCACTCGTTTGCCGACTTTTTCGACGACTATTTGGCCTTCCTGGAGCCCCGCCTGCGCGAGGCTCATCGTGTGCTTGCGACCCACGGTACCTTGTACCTGCACGTCGACTATCGTGAGGTGCACTACTGCAAGGTGCTCCTGGACGCAATCTTTGGCCGGGCGTCTTTTCTGAACGAGGTCATCTGGGCCTACGACTATGGAGGGCGCACCAAGAAAAGATGGCCACCCAAGCACGACAACATCCTGGTGTACGTCAAGGATCCCGCACACTATACCTTTAACGTCGAGGCCATCGAGCGCATTCCCTACATGGCGCCGGGCCTGGTCGGGCGCGAAAAAGCGGCACGGGGCAAACTCCCCACCGACACGTGGTGGCATACCATCGTGCCCACCAACGGGAAGGAGAAGACGGGTTACCCAACACAAAAGCCCCTTGGCGTGCTCAAGCGCATTATCGAGGCATCATCTCACCCCGGTGATCGCGTGCTCGATTTCTTTGCCGGAAGCGGGACGACGGGTATAGCCTGTGCCGCCGGCGGAAGGCAGTTCACACTGGTCGACAACAACCCACAAGCGATGGAAGTGATGGCGCGGCGTTTCCGCGGCATCCCCGACCTGGAGTGGATTGGGTTCGATCCATCGCCCTATCAGGAGTAGACAACAGAAGGAAATGCCCAGACGCAGCTACCTGTGCCATTGGCCGGCTCCCACATCGAGCGATGCTTGCACTCGGTGCAGCCGGCGCCGAATCCAGCCCCAGTTGTGCCCTCGTTCGAGCTCATTGTGATAGAGATGCCACATCACGCATTCAGGCCTGGTAGTAGCCTGCGATGGTGGCAGCCGGCATGGCCCTGGACTCGCGAGAGGCTGTGTCCTGAACCGCCATCGTGGAGCAGCACTAGTGCCCATGGAGGATGAGGTAGTGTCATGGCTGGGCAGGGGGGGCGGCTCCGAAGCGGCGCGCCTATTGCGCGTGGGAAAAGTCGCGCTCGACCTCGATAACCGCCTGCTCCACGCTAACGGAGAAGTGACCGTTCTCACCCCCAAGCAACTAGAGTTACTTGGGCTCTTTATGAGCCGTCCGGGCGAGACGCTCACTCGTAAGCAGATCATGAAGGAAGTCTGGCAGACCGACTATACCGGCGACACGCGCACCCTCGACGTCCATATCCATTGGGTGCGCAAAAAGCTCGGTGATAAGCGCGGCCAGCCCGGATACCTGCAGACCGTGCGCGGGGTCGGCTACAGGTTTGTAGACCCGGAAAGCCCTGCCGCTGCAGAGCCCGCCGGAGAGAGCCCCAAGTAATGCAACAAACGTCAAGAGGGGCGGATCATCCCGCCCCTCTTCCTGTGCACGCCTTCTCGCTGATACCCACCCAAAAGTGCCCGGGGAGAACGTATGGCGCGGCGGCAACGCGCACGCCACAGCAGTCGATCTCTCGCTCCAGCTCCCCCTCATGCACCAGGCAAGCGTTTGGCGCCTGCCCATACTTCTGGCGGTAGCGCGCTACCGCTTGCTCCACCTTGCTTGCCAGTTCCGTCTTGGGGTTCCCATCATACCACAACAATCCAGTCTGCAACCGCTCAGTCATCCATACCACCCTTTCTACTGTCGTTCCTTCACCGTGCCCTGACACACCAGGCGTTCGCCAACAGATCGTGATACACATCAAAAGTACCATAATCGCAGCGCACCCGGAAGTAGCGCCGTTCGATGCGCCCGTCCCCCGAACCCCGTGCCTGCGTCCAGCATCGCTCGACCCGTCGCACATCAAAGCGCCGTCCACGCCACACAAAGGCCTCCGGCAGAAATGCGTAACGCTGCCTCTCCATCAAGATAGGCTCTTCGATTCTCCAGGCCATACCTGCCTCCTGCTCACCTAGCAGTGCACCGCAGAGACTCTGCAGACCACTACGCCATCCCTACCCGCACCGTTTCAGGCTAGGCGCTCCTCACCGATAACCCGGTACTCGCGCGGGGCCGGCATTGAGGGGGCCGCATAGTCCGCCCACGGGGTCACCGGTCTGCCCGGCGCTCCTGGCGTCACCACAAAGACCGGCGGGGTGGGGTGCACCGCCGGCGTCTCTTCTCGCACATCGGGCCGGCGCGCACGCGACAAGGCCAGGATAATCGCGCTCATGGGGATACTGGCTGCCACACCACAGACGACGCCGATCACCACAGCCATAGCCTCCGCGCTCATGCGGTTCCCCACCACGATGCCCAACACGGCCGCAAAGGCGATTACCGAGCAACCCAGAACCGTCTTCACCTTCAATGGAATCCTCCTCGCGAGCGCAGCGCGCGCTCCGATTCATCGTTGTTGGGCGTCAGCCCACAGGCCAGCGCCACAGCTGTCAGCGCGGCGCAATAGCCACGGCGAAACGCCTCGAGCCTGCCGGGGTCGGCAACGCTCTCCTCCGCCTGCGCCAAGGAAAGCGCGTTGGCGCGCTCAGCAGCCATCAAGATGTGCTTTATGTCCTCTCGGAACCAGATATCGAGGCTCATCGCGGATCGGCTCCCTCTCGGTCTTGAATGGTCAGCGGTTGAGAGCAAGGCTCACAGCCCGCGACGGCAAGAGGCGGCGCTTGCAGCGCCCACCCTCACGCAACCCCGCCACCAACGAGCACAGCTCATCCCGACTGACATGCGCAGACTGGAACCGGCAGCACTGCCCGCGGTACACCAAGACGAAATCCCCGCGCCCAAGCAGTCGCTCGGCCTGCGTCCCCGGCAACCCAGTGGCGATGCGCGCATCATCGGCCGAAGGCACGCTACCTACCAGTCGCACCGGGAAATTGCTCTTCATCAGCGGCCCCAGCAAAGCCGCCGTCGGCTTTTGCGTGCCGGCTACAACGTGGATGCCGGCCTCGCGTCCACGTTGGGTCAGCCGCGTCAACGACCCCACCGCTTCCGCACCGCAACTGCCGATGACCTCGGCCAACTCGTCCACCACGACGACCAAGCGTGGCGCCGTGATCCCCTCCCGGTCTCGTCGCAGCATCTCCTCCACCAGCCACGAAAGCCGCAACTTGATCTCGGACGGCTCCCTGGCCAGCGGGCACAGAAGATGCGGCAGCCCCTGGAACGGAGCCAGCCCACGCTCCTTGGGATCAATCAGGACAAACTGGACCTGCCGCGGCTGATTGCGCAGCGCTAGCGAGGCCACGATCGCCCGGGCCAGGACCGTCTTGCCCGACCCCGTCGAGCCGGCAATCAGCACGTGGGCCACATCAGGGCTCGATAGGGCCAGCAAGAGCGGGATTCCCTGCTCATCCAAGCCGATCAGCGCCGTGCACGGCGGGACGTTCGAGAGCCGTTTGCACAGCGGCACCAGCCTCACCGCCTCCGGGTCAGGCCGCGGCACCTCCAGCGCTAACGTGCCGTTCTCGCGTGCAATGCGGCAGGTGGCGACATCCAGCGCCATGGCGACTTCTTCGGAGAGCCCCAGCAAACGCCGGACGCGCACCCCCGGCGATGGGGAAAGGAGAAAACGCACCAGGCGAGGCGTTATCACCCCGCCCGTTACGCGGGCCGGCGCCCTGTGTGTAGCGAGGACGGCTTCGATGCGATCGGCTTGCAGGTCGAGGTTGACGCGGCGCACAAGCGGCCTCCTGGTGGTGTAGCAGAACAACTGTGCTAGCATTATACCAGAACACATGTTCTGTGTCAATAGGTAGTTTGGCGCTCCCGCGTCCGCTCGCCACCCGCAAGCGTGTTGCCCGCGTACAGGTTCACGGTGATGCACTCGGACAGGTCGCCGGATGCGCGCGCAGGTTAAGCGCAGAACGCGCCCAGATGGGGCGCGTTCTGTCAAGAGCATGAAAAGCCGGCAGCGCGCAAAACGGCGCCGGGTTAACTGAGCTGCCGAATGACAGCCACGACCTTGCCTTTGATCTCGAGGTTGGCGGGGTGCACAAAGATCGGGCCCATGGTAGGGTTCGCAGGCTGCAGCCGCACGCGGTTGGCACTTCTCTCCCAGTAGAAGCGTTTGAGGGTCGTCTCCCCTTCGTCCACCAGCCAGGCCGCAACCATATCCCCATTGTCCGCCTGGCTCTGCTTGCGCAGGATGACGATGTCGCCATCGTTCACCAGGGCGTCAATCATCGAATTCCCCTTGACCTTCAGAGCGAACAGCTCGGGCTCCGGTGGCAGGATCTCTCGAGTGAGAGTGAGTGTCTCATAGTCAGTCAGCGAGAAATCCGTTTCCGGCAAGCGCAGCGGCTCGCCCGCGGCGATCTCCCCCGCCAGGGGAACCTCGAACTCTTCGACGGCCGTTCGCCGCGACACCTGTCCCTTCCCGCCCACAACACGCAGACCGCGCGACCTCTCGCGCTCGCGCTCGATATAGCCTTTCTCCTGGAGCACATTGAGATTATAGTTGACGACGGAGGTAGAGCTGATGCCGACTGCGCTGCCGATCTCGCGGATGGTAGGCGGATACCCCGTCTCCTGCAGATGCCTCTGGATGAACTCCAACATCCGCTTCTGACGCGTGGTCAGATCCATCGCCTCGCTCCTTTCGCATGACCCGGTTGCGCCCATTATATCATGAACATACGTTCTATGTCAAGAGGGGAATCCGGGTAGAATCGAGGATGGCTCCCCCAAAAGGCAGCAATGAGGTAAAGTGCAGGTTCTCCTATTGGATCTTGCCCTTTCAGGAATCTGCGAGTTGATGTGCGCGCCGGCCTGCAGTATAATACAGGGAGTGGTAACGATACCATACCGGCAACATGCATCGTGTTCCGTTCCGGAGCAGATTGCCCTGCCCGACCGCCCAGGAGGAGGCTAGCATGGCCAAGATGAAGGACCTCGAGATGAACGCACCTGTGAACCGCCTGATCGGCCCCATGCCCAAAATCGGCATTCGGCCCGCCATCGACGGGCGACGCCGAGGAGTGCGGGAGTCGCTCGAAGACCAGACCATGGCGATGGCCAAGAACGTCGCCAGGCTGCTGAGCGAAAACCTGCGACACCCCAACGGCCTGCCCGTCGAGTGCGTGATCGCCGATACCTGCATCGGCGGCGTGGCCGAGGCCGCTCAGACGGCGGTCAAGTTCGCCCGAGAGGGGGTCGGCCTCTCGCTGACTGTCAGCCCCTGCTGGTGCTACGGCTCCGAGACGATGGACATGGACCCCTACATCCCCAAGGCCGTATGGGGCTTTAACGGCACTGAGCGTCCCGGCGCCGTCTACCTAGCCTCCGTCCTCGCCGCCCATAGCCAGAAGGGCCTCCCTGCCTTTAGCATCTACGGGCACGATGTCCAGGATGCCGGGGATCAGACCATTCCAGACGATGTGCGCGAAAAGCTCCTCCAGTTCGCGCGCGCCGGGCTGGCCGTAGCAAACATGCGCGGCAAGTCCTACCTGGGCATGGGCGGCATGTCCATGGGCATTGCCGGCTCGCTCGCCAACCCGGACTTTTTGGAGCGCTATCTGGGCCTGCGCTACGAATCGGTCGATATGTCCGAGTTCGTCCGTCGCATGGATGAGGGCATCTACGACCCCAACGAGTACGCCCGTGCCCTGGCCTGGGTGAAGGAGAACTGCCGGGAGGGCCGCGACCGCAATGCTCCCGACAAGCAGCGCAGCCGCGCGCAAAAGGACCAGGATTGGGAAACGGTGGTCAAGATGACCATCATCGCCCGCGACCTGATGATCGGCAACCCTCGCCTGGCTGAGATAGGTTACGGTGAAGAGGCCCTCGGCCACAACGCCATCGCTTCCGGGTTCCAGGGCCAGCGCCAGTGGACGGACCACTTTCCCAACGGTGACTTTACGGAGGCAATCCTCAACTCTTCCTTCGACTGGAACGGCATCCGCCAGCCATTCATCGTGGCGACCGAGAACGACTGCCTGAACGGCATAGCCATGCTCTTCGGCCACCTGCTCACCAACACCGCTCAAGTCTTTGCGGATGTCCGCACCTATTGGAGCCCCGAGGCGGTGAAGCGGGTCACCGGTTACGAACTGACCGGCCAGGCAGCCGGTGGGATCATCCATCTCCTCAACTCGGGCGCCGCCGCCCTCGACGGCACCGGCATGCAGAGGGCCGGCGATGCCCCCGTCATGAAGCCCTTCTGGGAGATCACCCCTGAGGAGGCACATCGCTGCCTCGACGCCACAACCTGGTTCCCGGCGGGCGTCGAGTACATGCGTGGCGGTGGCTTCTCCTCCGGCTTCCGTTCTGTCGGCGGCATGCCCATCACCCTGTCGCGGCTCAACATGATCCAGGGCCTGGGGCCGGTCCTGCAAATCGCTGAAGGTTACACGGTCGACATCCCGGATAGTGTGCACGAGGTCCTGAATGAGCGCACCGACCCGACCTGGCCCACGACCTGGTTCGCCCCCCGGACCACCGGCAAGGGCCCCTTCCGCGACGTCTACTCGGTGATGTACAACTGGGGCGCCAACCACGGTGCCTTCAGCTACGGCCATATCGGCGCCGACCTGATCACGCTGGCCTCGATGCTGCGCATCCCCGTCTGCATGCACAACGTGCCCGAGGAGCGCATCTTCCGCCCCAGCACCTGGTCGGCCTTTGGAGCCATGGACCTGCAAGGCGCCGACTATCGCGCCTGCGCCGCCTTCGGCCCGCTCTACGGCTAGCCTACGCATCTACCGCGCAAACCTTGCATTGGAGGGTGGGCCGGCAGGAACTGGGGTATCCCCAGTTCCTGCCGGCCCACCTTGCGTGTCTTTCTGGCGTTGACAAAATCGGGCTCTTGTAGTATACTGCTTCTCAGTTATACCCCCCAGGGGTAGAGGGAGCAGTGATGGACGCCGAGATCAGAGAAGAGGCCCTGCAGCGACTGCGCAACATCGAGGGGCACATACGCGGCATCGAGCGCATGCTGGCTGACGGCTGCGGCTGTATCGACCTGTTGCGCCAGGCCATCGCCGTCCGGCGGGCGCTGGATAGGGTCAGCCAACTGCTGGTCTCAAGCCACCTTCGGTCCTGCCTGATTCTAGAAGCGAGCAAAGAGATTCCGCCCGAAAAGGAACAGGCGATCGAGGAACTATTGGAGCTGTTGGACTTGACGGGCCGTCGCTAGAGCGGCCCGCAATAGGAGGTTCCATGGCTACGCAAACACTACACGTCCCGGCTGTTTCGTGCCAGCACTGTGTCCGCCGCATCACCCAGGCGCTGACGGCGCTCCCAGGTGTGCAGGCGGTGCAAGTGGACCTGGCTTCCAAACAGGTCCGGGTTGACTATGAAGGGGCAGATACGCCCGAGCGCGTTCGCTCGGCGCTGGAGGAGATCGGCTACCCCGCGGACAGGTAACCATAGCCAGGCCCGCTCCCACCGCGGATGGAGCCCAGTCCTGCGGCCTCCGTCCCGGAGTCGTCACTCCGGCTGTACTGCCCTTGACGGCTCAAAGCCATCGAAGGGAGGAAACGCCATGACAAAGCAACTCTCACTTCCCGTGCTCGGGATGACCTGCGCCAACTGTGCGCTGGCCATTGAGCGGGCTCTGCGTGCGCTGCCTGGCGTGCAGGGAGCGACCGTCAACCTGGCCCTCGAGCGGGTGAGTGTGCGCATAGATCCGTCCGTCGCGCGCCTGCCGTCTTTGGTCAAGGCTATCGAGGATGCCGGCTACCAGGTCGTCGTAGAAAGAATCGAATTGCCCGTCGGCGGCATGACCTGCGCCAACTGTGCTCTAGCCATCGAAAAAGCACTAATGCGGCTGGAAGGAGTCCTCTCCGCGTCCGTGAACCTGGCCACAGAGCGAGCAACCGTCGAATACGTCCCGGGACTGGCGGGCCGCTCCCAACTCGTGCGGGCCATCGAGGATGCCGGCTACCAAGTTATTGCGCCCACAAACAAGGGCCCATCCCAAGACGCCGAGTTGGCTGCCCGCGAGCGCGAGGTACATACCCAGCGCCGCAAGCTGCTGTGGAGCGTGCCGCTGAGTCTGCTGGTCATGGTCCTGAGCATGGCGCCGGATCTGAGGCTCATCCCCGATTTTGCCTGGAGGCGCTTCCTCCTGCTCGCATTGGCAATGCCGGTCCAGGTCATCATCGGCGCCCAGTTCTACCGAGGCGCCTACAAGGCCCTGCGCAACCGCACAGCCAACATGGATGTGCTGGTCGCCCTGGGTACGTCGGCCGCCTTCCTGTATAGCCTGGCTACGACCTTCCTGGTCGAAGGCCCGCTCTACTACGACAGCGCGGCAACGATTATAACCCTCATCATCCTGGGCAAGTACCTGGAAGCGCGCGCCAAGGGCCACACCTCGGAGGCCATCCGCAAGCTGATGAACCTGGCGCCGCGCACTGCACGGCTGGTGCGTAACGGCGTGGAGGTAGACGTCCCCATCGAAGATGTCATCCCGGGCGACCTGGTGCTCGTTCGCCCCGGCGAAAAGATCCCGGTGGACGGCCAGGTACGGGGCGGGCGTTCCACGGTCGACGAATCGATGATCACGGGTGAGAGCGTGCCGGTAATGAAGCAGGCCGGCGATGCGGTCATCGGCGCCACGGTGAACCGACAGGGGCTCTTGCGGATTGTCGCCACCCGCGTCGGAGAAGACACGGTGCTGGCCCAGATCATCCGCCTGGTGCAGGAGGCCCAGGGCTCCAAGGCGCCCATCCAGCGCCTGGCAGACCGCGTGGCGGCCGTCTTTGTGCCCATCGTGGTGAGCATCTCGCTCCTGACCTTTGTCGTCTGGGCATTCGGCCTGGGCGCCGGCCTGGATCACAGCCTGCTGAACACCATCGCCGTTCTGGTCATCGCCTGCCCCTGCGCCCTCGGCTTGGCCACACCAACAGCCATCATGGTCGGGACGGGCAAGGGCGCCGAGATGGGCATCCTGATCAAGAGCGGCGCCAGCCTCGAGCAGGCCGGAAGAGTCACGGCCGTCGTGCTGGACAAGACCGGCACGCTCACCCGAGGCGAGCCGGTCGTCACAGACCTCGTCCCTACCGGCGACACCGAGCCGGACGAGTTGCTCTACTGGGCAGCCTGTGCCGAACGAGGCTCCGAGCACCCCTTGGCCGAGGCGATCGTCCGGCTGGCGACCGAACGGGAGATGCCTGCCACAACGCCCAGCGAGTTTGAGGCCGTGGTCGGGCAGGGGCTCGTTGCCCGTGTGGACGGGCACAGGGTCGTCGCTGGGAATCCGGTGCTCCTCGCTGCGCAGGGGGTGGCGCTCAACGGCCTGGAGATGGCCGTCGCCGGGCTTCAGCAGCAGGGCAAGACGGTTGTCGCCGTAGCCGTAGACGGGGCTGCGCGCGGTCTGGTCGGGATCGCCGACACGCTCAAGCCTACATCGCCAAGCGCCGTACAAGAACTCCAGCAGATGGGCCTGCAGGTCATCATGCTCACGGGCGACAACCGGCGAACGGCCGAGGCTATCGCCGCCCAGGCAGGGATCGGAGAGGTCCTTGCCGAAGTACTGCCCGAAGACAAGGCCAACCAGATCCGCGCGTTACAGGCCCAAGGTCACACCGTGGCCATGGTCGGCGATGGCATCAACGATGCCCCGGCCCTGGCCCAGGCCGACATCGGCATCGCCATCGGCACAGGCACCGACATCGCCATCGAAGCCGCCGATATCACGCTCATGTCCGGTGACTTGCACGGTGTAGCCGGGGCCATCGCGCTATCCAGGGGCACCCTGCGCACGATCCGCCAGAACCTATTCTGGGCCTTTTTCTACAACATCATCGGCATCCCGGTGGCGGCAGCCGGCTTGCTGAACCCGATGATCGCCGCCGCAGCCATGGCCTTCAGCTCGATCTTTGTAGTGAGCAACTCGCTCTGCCTGCGCGGCTTCTCGTTGTCCAAGAGAGCGCGGCGGAGCTAGAGGATAGGCTAGTGCTGCGCCGCACAAGTTCTGATAGGTTGTGTTTGCATACCAGCAGAGATGTTCAATGCCTTGACAAGGTTTAGAACATCTCTGCTGGGCCTGAAAAGACGCTCTGGAATCGGGTTGTCGGATTTGAAGAGCCATGGTAGAATTGCCCTTCGTCTTGAGCGCCCATCAGCTAAGGTGCAGACATTTCTGATTGATGCTCAAGGTATCATCCGCCAGGTCATCGTGGGCGGGCCGCTGTCGCGCGACGCCATCCAAAGCCTGGTCGAAGGAGTGATCGAGTGAGTGCTGTGCGCCTTCGCGGGTCCAGACCCAGCGTAGGCTCCGGAGCGTGTGCCCAGAGAGGGTCTGGCCCAGCAGGTTCCAGGCTGTGGGAGGGGAAGCACCTGCAGATTTGCAGGTGTTTGGGCCTGCTGCTGGGCCTGGCCTTGCTGCTCACACAGGTCTCTTGCGCCCCACAGAGGGCGGCGCTCCAGCCGGCCGGTGCCCAGCGCCCTGTAGGTACCCCATCTCACGACAGCAGGGGCGAGGAAGGCCGTGGCGCCCCTACACCCACCGTGCCCACAACTCGCGGCACGGCCGTCGGCCAGCTCGCGCCCGAACTCAGCCTGCCCGGTCTCGACGGCCAGATGGTCGACCTGGGCGACTATCGTGGCCAGGTCGTGTTGCTCAACTTTTGGGCTACATGGTGCGGACCCTGCCGCGGCGAGGTACCCGAACTCGTTGCAGCGTTCGAGCGGTACAAAGGCCGTGGGTTCACCGTGTTGGCGGTGAACCTGGGAGAGACGGAGGAACGTGTCCGTGCTTTTGCGGACCGTTACGGCATGGACTTTCCGGTTCTCTTGGATCCCAGCGCACACACGCAGCGCATCTACCCCTCACGCGGCATCCCAACCTCCTTCCTCCTCGACCGCGACGGCATCGTCCGCCGAGTCCTGGTGGGCGCAGCCGATGAACAGACGCTGGCCCGGTTGATCGAACCCTTGTTGTGAACGCATCAGACAGGCCAAAGAAGCTAATGAAGAGATCAACGATGACACAGCCGGCCGGACAGGTTGCCGGCATCCGGCGCAAAGGCCCTCGGCTGGGGGTGCTCGTCGGCTCGCTGGTAGCCGTGGCGGCCATCGCCTATCTTGTTGTCTCCGGCATGCGCGGGGCCACCCTGTACTCATTGACCATCCCCGAGCTTCATACTCGGGGAGCGGCGGCGGTCGGCCAGGGCGTCCGCGTTTCTGGAATACTCGATGGGTCTTCGGTCGTCTGGGATGCAGAGAGTCTGCGACTCAGCTTTACGATCATGCAAGGGGAAGAGGCCCTGCCGGTTGTGTACCGTGGAGCCAAGCCCGAGATGTTCCGCGACGGCGCTGAGGTAATCGCGGAAGGCAAGCTCGCGGTCGATGGGACCTTCCACGCCGGCAAGCTCTTGCTCAAGTGCCCGTCCAAGTACGAAGCGAAAGGCACGAGTCCGCAATAGTCGCCGGCTCGGGGCCCATGAGCCCCGTCCGGCCATCATGCGGGTGAGTTCTGCGCCTGTAGTCGCGTCAGAGCAGCGAGACATCGCTGGCCATTCCAGCGCCCGCTCACCCGCAAGCTAGGAGTTCTCTACAGCCATGATCGATATCGGCCAGGTAGCCCTGCTCTTGGCCACGGTGTTCTCCGGTTATGCAGCAATAGCGGCTTATCTATCTGCGCGTTGGTCGCGCCCCGCTCTGCTTGTCAGCGCCCGCCGTAGCGCCGTGGCGACTCTGGGTTTGGCAACCCTGGCGGTGGGCGTACTCGTCACGTTGCTGCTCCGGCGCGACTTTCAGGCCCAATACGTCTACCAGCACGTCAGCTCCACGCTCAGCCTGCCCTACACCATCGCTGCGCTCTGGGCCGGTCAAGAGGGCTCGCTCCTGCTCTGGTTCTGGTTCCTCGCCCTCTTTGGCGTTCTGCTCACCAGACAGCGCGCTTCCTGGAGCCGCCCGCTAGAGCCCCATGCGCTGGTGGTGGTGTGCCTCACCCAGGCCTTTTTCGCCTTCCTCCTTTGTTGGGTGAGTCGGCCCTTCGTTGCCCTGCCGGCCCGGCCTGTGGAGGGCGCCGGTCTGAATCCGCTCCTCGAGCACCCGGCGATGGTGCTCCATCCGCCGACGCTTCTCTTCGCCTATGCGGCCTATACCGTTCCCTTTGCCTATGCGCTGGCCGCCCTCGCCACCGGCCGCCTGGGCCCGGCCTGGCTGCGCGGCATCCGATTCTGGAATCTCCTGGCCTGGGGCGCCCTGGGCCTCGGCATCCTGCTGGGGGCATGGTGGGCCTACATGGAACTCGGCTGGGGCGGCTACTGGGGTTGGGACCCGGTCGAGAACGCCTCGCTCGTCCCCTGGCTGACGGGCACTGCGCTCCTTCACTCCGTCATGTTGCAGGAGCGGCGTGGGCAGTTCAAAGTCTGGAACCTGCTGCTGATAGCCGGCACGTTCTTGCTCTGCCTCTTTGCCACCTTTATCACCCGCAGCGGCCTGATCCAGTCCGTTCATGCCTTTGGCGCCTCGCCTATCGGCTACCTTTTCCTGGGGTTCATCGCCTTGCTCCTCGCTTGCACGCTCTGGCTGATGTGGCAACGTCGCGCCGAACTACGCAGCGAGGCACCCATCGAGCAGGTGCTATCGCGCGAAGCAACCATCCTGCTCAGCAACCTGCTCTTCACCGGTATGGCGGGCGCCGTAATGCTCGGCACCCTCTTCCCAGCGCTAACCGGCTTCCTGCAGGGCACGCCGATCGCCCTCGACACGGGCTTTTTTGAGCGTGTGGGCCAGCCCCTCTCGCTGGCCTTGCTCCTACTGCTGGGCATCTGCCCACTTCTCGGCTGGCGACGCAGCGGAGGTATCCTGCGCACCCTGCCCTTCTCTGCCGGGGTTGGCCTGGCTACTTCTGCAATCCTGGCGGTGGCGGCGCATGTGCGCGACCCCCTTGGCCTGCTCGCCTTTGGGCTTGTCGCCTGGGTCGCCACGAGCGTGGTTCTCGAGTATGCACGCGGCGTACGTGCCCGCTGTAGGGTCACGGGCGAGGTGCCTCACAGGGCGCTCTTCAATCTGTTCGCCCGGAACCGCCGTCGCTATGGCGGCTACATCATTCACTTGGCCGTGGTGCTCATGGCCTTGGGCATAACGGGCGAAGCCCTCTTCAAGGAAGAGCATCAGGCCACCCTGCGGCGCGGCCAGGCCGTTGCCGTCGGGCCCTATCAGGTACGCTTTGAGGGCTTGTCTTCGGAGATGGCCGCGGCCAAGGAGCGTCACACGGCCTCCGTCGGCGTCTACCTGGCTGAGCGCCGCATCGCCACCTTGCAGCCCGAATACAACCTGCATTATCGCGCTGGCCAGTACGTCTCCGAAGTTGCCATCCGCAGCACCCTGCGAGAGGATGTCTACATCGCAGTAACCGATATCGCGGCCGACGGCAGCGCAGTAACCCTGCACGTCCTGCTGAACCCCCTGATGGTCTGGCTGTGGGTCGGCGGCGTACTCATGCTGCTCGCCACCGCGGCGGCGCTTTGGCCGGAGCGGTCCTCTATGCCGCTCCCGGCGGCCGGCAGCTTGCGGAGGGCAATGTCGTGAACGGTTTGCTCGTGATGCTGCTCACGGCTGCTGCTCTGTCTTATGTGACAGCCCCGCTGCTGCGCAGAGAGGCCGCCCCCTGCCGGCTCTTACTGCCGGAGCCCTCCGAGGCGTTAGTTGCCGAAGGCATCACCTACTCGGGTGAGGACGAGTGGGCAATCGATAGAGCGCTCGGCAAAGCGGGCCATGGCGAACCCATGCGGCGGGTCGAGAGCACACAACAGGACCTCGACGCCGAGATCGAGAGGCGGGTCGCCGCGCTGCGGGCCGAACGCCGGGAGGCACGAACCCGCAGCCGGCGTATCGTCTGCTCCGCTTGCGGCAAAGCATTCCAGGCGGGCGACCGGTTCTGCGCGCGCTGCGGCGAGCCACATCCGAGCGTCTGTCCCCAGTGCGGCGAGAGGCACCATCCCGATGATTGCTTCTGCACACGTTGCGGGGCGCCGCTACAGGAGGGTAGGCTATGAGGCGCATAATGCCCTGGGTCTGCATAGCCCTCCTCGGGTTACTTTGCCTGGCCTCATCGGCTCGCGCTGATGGCGCGGTTGTGCGCGGCCAGGTCTACAACGGCACTGCCAGCGCCACAGGCGCCCTCAGCGGCCTGACTGTGCGGCTCTACGTCTTCTCTGGGGATTCGCTGCAAGACACCCTCCGTACCGCGACCGATACTCAGGGCATGTTCCAATTCGATGGCGTGCGCTCCGGCAGCGGCTGGTCGGCGGTGGCGGTTGTCGACTATGCCGGAGTCCAGTATGAAAGCCGCACGATCGACCTGTCTTTGGGCGCCGAGCTGAATAGCGATGTAGCCGTCTATGAGACGACCAGCGATGATTCTGCGCTGCAGGTGGGGCAGGGCCACCTGATCATCGAAATGGGCGTTGGTCAGCTCGAGGTGGTCGAAGCCTTCTTCCTGGAGAACGCCGGGGACCGCACCTATGTCGGTTCCGAAGAGGTGGTGCCGGGCCGCAGGGCGACTGCTCGCGTACCCCTACCTGCCGGTGCAACGGATGTCTCCTTTGCGCTTCCGGGCATAGCCCAGGCAATGGTGCGTACCAACGAGGGCTTTGTGGACACGCGCCCCATCACCCCCGGGCAGCACCAGTATCGCCTCGCCTATGCTCTCCCTTGCCCACTGGCAACTTTCGAGTTCGCCAGGCCGGTCGCCTACCCGACTCTTGCACTGGATGTGCTAATCGCTGTGCCAGGCGCCGAGATAGCGACAGGTGGCCTGGAGTCTCTGGGCACCCGCGAGGCGTCCGGCGTCTCCTACACTCATCTGGCCGCCCAATCATTGGATAGAGGCAGCGAGGTGCGCATCGGCCTGAACCATCTGGAGCGAGCGACGCCCAGTCGACCGGCTGCCGTCCCGGGCACGGATGCATCGCCGTTGCATCTGCCTCGCAACTGGTGGGTGCCTGTGATGCCCGCCCTCGCCGCCGCTGTCCTGGTCGCTGCCGCGGCTTGGCACCTGAGGCGCAGGCAGCCCGAGCCCCTGCTGGTTGCCCCCGGTCAGGTGCAGGGGGCCATCAATGACGAGATCGACGGCCTTCTGGCCGAGATGGCGGAACTGGACGAGTGTTATGCTACCGGCGAATTGGCCGGCCGGCGCTACCGCAGCAAGCGACAGATTGCCAAGGGCAAGCTACTGCGCCTGCTGGGCAGCCTGGAGGATGCAGTAAGTGACAGCAGCGGCTATGCCAGCCGCCGTACAGGCCCAAGGACTGCGCAAGCAGTTCGGCCGCGCGGTGGCTCTGGACGGCGTCGACCTGGTGCTCAGAGAGGGTGATCGCTACGCCCTGCTCGGCCCCAACGGCGCCGGCAAGACAACCCTGATACGTATCCTGGCCACCCTCAGCCGGCCGACCGCCGGAAGGATGCTCATTGGCGGCCTGGACGTGCGCGAGTGTACGGCTGATGTGCGCCGCCAGATCGGTGTCGTCTCCCATCAGACACTGCTCTACCGGGACCTGACTGTCGAGGAGAACCTGCGTCTCTATGCTCGGCTCTACGATCTGCCTGATGCCAGCACGCGCGTCTGGGAGGTGCTCAAACGTACCGGCCTCGAACGCCGAGCTACGGACCCACTGCGAACCCTATCCCGTGGCCTGCAGCAGAGGGCCTCGATCGCCCGCGCCATTCTGCACAATCCCGCCATTCTACTCCTCGATGAACCCTTCAGCGGGCTGGACCAGCACGCCGCCGACGCCCTGACAGGCATCCTCGAAGAGATGGCGCTTCGCGAGCACACGATATTCATGGCCACCCATGACTTTGGACGTGGCCTCCATCTCTGCAATCGTATAGGCGTGCTCGGCGCCGGGCGGTTGATCTACGAAGGCGAGGCCAGGGGGCTCAGCGAGCGCGAACTGCGCACCCTCTACATGGGCGTATTGAGGGCACGCGAGACATGAGCAACTGGCGCAAGATCTGGGCGCTTCTGGCCAAGGATCTGACCATCGAGTGGCGAACGCGCGAGGCTTTCGGCCTGATGTTCATCTTTGGCCTGCTGATCGTCGTCATCCTCAGCTTTGCCTTCGAACTGCGGGTTGAGAACGCCCTGGCAGCGGCGCCCGGCGCGCTATGGGTTGCCTTGGCTTTTGCCGGCGTGCTGGGGCTGAGCCGTTCCATGGTGCGCGAGCACGAGAATGCTTGCCTGGAGGGCCTGATGCTGGCTCCTATCGAGCGCAGCAGCATCTTTGTCGCCAAGGCCCTCGCCAACCTGCTATTCATCGCCGGGGCCGAATTGATGATCTTGCCCGTCTTTGCCGTCTTGTTTGACGCCAACGTGCTCCGTGCCGACCTGCTGCTGGTGCTTCTACTGGGCACCGTGGGCCTGGCCGCCGTAGGCACACTCCTGGCGGCCATGGTCGCGCAAACGCGCGCTCGCGATGTGCTCTTGCCGGTGCTGTTGCTGCCGCTGAGTGTGCCCTTGCTGATCGCGGCGACCAAGGCTACGGCAGGCCTGCTGGACGGCGCAAGCCTTGCCGGTATCGGCACTTGGTTACGCATGCTGATCGCCTTCGATGTGCTGTTCTCGTCCGTTTCCTATATCGTATTCGAGTTCGTGCTTGAGGAGTAGAACATGAAGACGCGCGAATGGTTTCTCCCGGGCCTCTCGGCGCTGGCCATGCTGGCCGCCATCTATGCGGCCCTCGTATATGCGCCGACAGAGCGGGTGATGGGGCCCCTGCAGCGCATTTTCTACTTCCACGTGCCGACGGCCTTTGCCGCTTTTCTGGCCTTTGGCGTGACCTTTGTGGCCAGCTTGGGCGGCCTCGCAGCCGGCGCACGTCGCCCCGCTGCAGTTCGCCGCTGGGATGCCCTGGCCTCTAGTGCAGCAGAGATCGGCGAGGTGTTCGCCACCCTCGTCCTGCTTACCGGCATGCTGTGGGCCCGTGCCGCCTGGAACACCTGGTGGACGTGGGACCCGCGCCTGACGACGACCCTTGTGCTCTGGCTTATCTACGCCGGTTACCTCATCCTCCGCCAGAGCGTAGAAGACGAGGCCCGCCGCGCGCGCTATTCGGCAGTTCTGGGCATCATCGGCTTTCTCGACGTGCCGGTCGTGTTCATGGCCATCCGCCTGTGGCGCACCATCCACCCCGTCGTTATCGAACCCGGCCAGGTCAACCTGGACCCTCGCATGCTGCTGGCGCTCCTCACCTCGCTGGGGGCATTCGTCCTCCTCTTCGCTACACTGCTGGTCGCCCGGTTCAGGCTCGAGATGCTGGGCGACCAGGTCGAGGATTTGCGCAGGAGAGCACAATGATGTATGGTAATGTTATGTTGATAGCTGTCTATGTCGTCGCCTGGGCCTTTGCCTTTGGCTACATGATCCATCTCGCCAAACGCCAGACCCGGCTGCAGCGCGAGGTCGATGCTTTGCGCAGGGTATTGGATGAATACGCGCAGCCCGAGAGGAATATCTCGCAGGCCGCCACAGACATGTCGAGCGGCCCCAGCTCCAGCCAAACCACCAGGCCCTCCGCGGGCTCAACAACCGGGTACGGCGCCTCTCACAGGAGTTAGCTCTTGGTCAAAATAGCCTATCGTTTCACCAGTTTCGTCGTTCGGCACTGGTTGGCACTGGTCAATACGCTGTTGGCCCTATTGTTGGGGCTCTCACTGCTCGCGCCCGTGCTCATGCTCCATGACCAGGCCGGGCTCGGCAATCTGCTGTATCTGCTCTTCCGGCCAAGCTGCCATCAATTGCCCGAGCGGAGCTTTTTTCTCGGCGGGCCGCAGATTGCCTATACCTTGGCCGAGCTAACCGAGCGCGTAGGCTTTGAGGTCCCGCTTCGCTTCGTCGGCAGCCCACAGGTCGGCTACAAGCTGGCCTATTGCCAGCGCTGCGCCGGGATCTATGCCGGTTGGTTCCTGGCTGGGCTGGCCTTTATCGCCGTCCGTCGCCGGCTCAAGCGGCTACCCTGGGTTGCTCTCATCCTGCTGGCCCTGCCCATGGCCATCGACGGGGGGATGCAGCTCTTTGGGGTTTTCGAGAGCATCTGGCAGCGCCGACTGGTCACAGGCCTGCTCTTTGGCATTGGCGTGGTATGGTTCGCCTTTCCCATGATCGAGGCCGGCATGAGCAATGCCCGCGAGGACATACAGCGTGGCCTGGAGGAGGCGTATGCCGCCGACCGATAATCTAAGCGTTGGCCTGGCCTTCGTTGCCGGCCTGCTGTCTTTCTTCTCGCCCTGCGTTCTACCGCTGGTCCCGGTGTACATCGGTTACCTCAGTGGCGCTGCTGCTGCCGGTCGCGGCCCCTCACGCCTCTGGACGGCCAGCAACGCCTGCGCCTTTGTGCTGGGGTTCTCGGCCGTCTTTGTCTTCCTGGGCTCGCTGGCCGGCCTAACAGGCTGGCTGATGACTGCTCAGAGCGGGCCGCTGACCCTCCTGGGCCACCTGGCGGCTGGTGTGAACCGAGCCACGCCCTGGCTCAGCCGCGCCGGTGGCCTCCTACTGGTCATCCTCGGCCTGCACTTGGCCGGTGTGGTGCGCATCCCGCTCCTCTATCGAGAGCTACGCCTGGAGAGCGCTCAGCCACAGCGCCGTGGACTCATCGCTTCCGGGCTGGTTGGCATGGTCTTTGCCGCCGGCTGGACGCCTTGCGTCGGCCCCTACCTGATGGCCATCATGCTGCTCGCCGGGAACGCGGCTACGGCGCCGCGCGGAGCCCTGTTGCTCGCCGTCTACTCCCTGGGCCTCGGTCTGCCCTTCCTTCTCGCCGGGCTGGCCCTGCAGAGCGTCTCGACCTACCTCCGACGCATGAATCGTTACCTGAACGCAGTCTCGATCGCCGGCGGAGCTTTGCTGGTTGCTATGGGCCTCCTGCTTTTGCTCGGGCGCTTTCAGTGGCTGAACATGCTCCTCGGTAGCCTCTGGCAGCCACCGCTCAGTTGATTATGCGGTGGCACCCTCCCATAGGTTCCAAGAGGCTGCAGCGACGACGGACCTACCTTGGAAGCCGCGATTCCGCCAACGAAACAGGTCGTGGAACCTGCGGGAGGATCCGACTGCGTAAGTGCTGACAGTTGACAGAAATCCATCCTCCTCTGCACTCCCTGCCCGGCCGGCCACAGCAGCTTTTGTGCAAACGCTCGACTGGCAACCAGCCCACTCCAGCCGCCCGTGTTGTTGTTCAGTGATTCTGTCACCCTCAAGTGTTCAGTGAATCTGTCACCATCCGGGTGGTACAGATATTGCTACGAACCGGGGTGGACCGGGAGGGAGAGCAAGGGGAGCCTGCCATTGATCGGCTCCATCTTGCTCTTCTTTCATGTTGGTCAAGTCGCACCCGAGTTGGTTACCGGCGATAGCCATGAGTCACTGTCCTTTGGCCGCGATTGATTGGCGGCGCCATGTGTGATCGGGGCCGGGCTTGTGTGGTTGACGCTTCTTGGCCTTCGGCGCCGGCGTGTCTTCTGGCAAGTACTGCACCACCGTCTGCTCCTGCTCTGCCGGCGTGAAGACACCCACGCGAACCGGTTCATGGGTTCGCGGCTGATACACGACGAGAGTCTCACCTTGGTAGCAGATGGCCAGGCTGCCATCCAGTCG
>DAOUGZ010000066.1:0-9455 GCA_034428955.1 Anaerolineae bacterium
CTGCAGCAGGCCCGCATCCGCATGTATCGCCTTTCCTCCGACCTCGCGCCCTACCTGACCCATCCGGACCTGCCCCAGTTCCACCGGCAGCTTGATGAGAGCAAGGCCGAACTGGCGGCCGTCGGTGGGTTGGCGCGGGCGCTGGATGTGCGCCTCTCTATCCACCCCGCGCAGTACATCGTCTTGAACTCGGCGGACGAGGAGGTGGCACGCAAGGCGGCCGCCGACGTGGTGGCCCAGGCGCGCATTTTGGACCTGATGGGGCAGGGGCCGGAGGCGGTCATCGTGCTGCACGGGGGCTCGGGGGCGGATGGGATGGAGGCGGCGACGGAGCGCTTTGCCCGCGGCTTTGAGCGGCTGCCGGCGGCGGTGCGCGAGCGGGTGGTCGTTGAGAACGACGAAAAGACCTTTGCCGTTCCCGATACGTTGCGCATCCACGAGGCGACGGGGGCCAAGCTCGTCTTTGACCTGCTGCACTTTAACGTCAACAACCCGGGCCGGCAATCGCCAGTCGACGCCCTGCGCGACGTGCTGGCCACCTGGCCGCCCAGCCTGACCCCCAAGATCCACATCAGCTCGTCGCGCACCGAGATGCACGTCGAGCAGAAGAAGGACCCCGAGAGCGGCAAAAAGGTGCCCGTTGTGCGCCCGCCGCAGTGGTCGCAACACTCGGACTATGCTAACCCCTTCGAGGTCATCCGCTTTCTGCGCGACGTGCGCGCCGCCGAACTCCGGCCCTTTGATATCATGCTCGAGCTCAAGAGCAAGGACCTGGGCCTCTTGCGCCTGCGCGAGGATTTCGTCGCGTACGCGCCCGAGTTGGTAGAGGTCTGGCGCTGATCCAGGGGCGGCCTTGCCGCAATCGCGCGTGCAAATGACTAAAGTCATTACTACATGGGGGGCCAAGATCGTCTTGCCCCATGTAGTGACTGCTTCAGCGGTTCGTGCCTCACGGCAGTCATGCCGCGATCGCGCGCAAATGGCTGAAGCCATCACTACGTGGGGCAAATGGCTGAAGCCATTACTACATGGGGGAGTGCTTCAGCGGTTCGTGCCTCAGGTGCGGATCAGCTGCAGTGTGGCGATGTTCCCCGGCATGGTGAGTCGCACGGCGCCTTGGCGGACCTCCAGCGCCCGGATGTTGCGCTCGCGGGCGTCGCAGAGGAACGCCTCGCGCACCTCATCGTGCCGCAGCGCAACCTCCACCGCCTCGCCCGCTGCGCTGAGGGTGGTCAGGCGCACGATTACCCCCTCGCCTCGCCAGGCCGGCTTGACGGCGGTGACGCAGATGTCTTCTCGGCTGACCCTGACCAGCTCGTCCGCGCCGAAGGGGTCCTCTCGCAGGCCGGCGGCCAGTTCGGGCAGGCGATTCTCGCGCCAGCCGCCGCTTGCTGTGAGCAGCACGGCGCACTCGAAGGCGAAACGCTCGCGCTCGTGGCCGGTGGCTGGGGTGGCCAGCAGGGGCACGACCCCCCAGGCCAGTTCGCGCGTGGCGTTGCGCAGCGCGACGAGTTCCACCTGCCCGCCGTTGCGGCAGGCCACCGCCCCCGGCAGGACCGTCAGGAAGGCGGCGCCGCGCTTGCTCGCTTTATCGCGCAGGTGCACCAGGCTCTGCAGGGGCCAGAAGGTGGGTGCATAGAGCTTTTCCGGCGGCCGCTCGACCATCCCGCCGGGTTGATCCATGGCCAGCGAACGCGCGTCGAGCCCGGTGGCAAAGCGGACGGTGACCGTCCGCCGGCGCGGCGCGCGGCCGGCGATCCGCAGGCGGATCAGCGGCGAGTCGCCGGCAAAGCGGAAGCAGCGTTCGATGGCCTCGCCGCCCAGCACGCTCGTGCAGCGCACCTCCAACTCGCCCCCTCGCTCCACGACCTGCAAGGGGGCCGGCCGGTCGCTGGCCCGCGCCAGTTCGCGCAGCTCGCCGCCTGCGAACTCGTGGCCCATGCGCCACAAGCCGCCGGCATCGCGATAGCTGACCAGGTCGCCGGAAAAGCCGGTCAGGAAGGGCTCGCCGTCGGCGCTCCAGGCGCTGATGATCGTTCCGCCCGCCTCTTCCGACAGGGTGACCGTGTAGTAAGGTGTGGACACCTCGACCTTGCCCGCTTCGCGCCGCCACTGAGGGGCCTCTTTGGCTTCTGCGCCCACTGCAGCTAGAGGCGGCTCCCACGCCGCCGGCTCGCCGGATGAGACGATTCCTTTGGGGCCCTCGCCTCGCTCATGTGGCTTACACGCCGAGTTACCGGCGGCGTGGGAGCCGCCTCTGCTGGGTCCGAAAACACACCCCAAGCGCGCCGCGGCGGCGTGGGAGCCGCCTCTGCTGGGTCCGAAAACAGGCGCCAGGCGCGCTATGGCGACGCCGGCGGCCTTTGTGGCCTGTTCCAGGAGGGGATGCTGCTCGCCGTAGGCCACTTTGTCGGGCGAGGTGCCGGTGATAAAGTCGTGGTGGTTGGCCGTCGCCGCCGCCCACCAAGCCTCGGCCAGCTCGTCCCTGATGCCCTCATCGCCGGCGGCCAGCGCCAGTCGCTCCGCCAGCAGGAGCCTGTCGACCAATTCGTGGGCCTTGCGCTTGAGCGCGGGGCGGGAGGTGTAAAAGCCGGTCCAGTAGGGGTTGGGGTCCAACGCCAGGGTGGGCAGGAGGTCCCGGTGGCAGCCGACCAGGGCCAGGTAGTCGTCGAGCCCGGCGCAGACGGCCCAGACGCCGCTGGAGGGGTAGTGGACTCGGTTGTAGCGCTCGAGCAGATCTACCAGCCCTGGGATGGGGCCGACAAAGTCAAAGCCGATGGGGCAAAAGAGGTACGGCGTGCGACTCAGGGGCGCCAACTGGGAGACATAACCCTCAATGCGCCGGGCCACGGACGCGGGAGAGCGGCTGGGCAGGGCCAGGTTGGCGATGTACATGCGGGTCAGGCCGCGGTGGGCGAGCATGTCGCCCTGACCGTAGGTAAAGGCATTCCAATGGCAGAGGACCTCGGCGCCGTCGGGTCCGCGCCAGACGAAATCGAGGGTGCGCAGCTCCTTGGCCAGCAGCTCGGCGCTCGACCCCGGCCTAGGGAAGTGGCTTTCGGGCTCGAAATCGGTGCCGGGAAAGTACATCCCGTCCACGCGGGTCAGGGCGGTGCACTCAAAGCCGGCGGCGCGCAAGAGGGAGGGCAGCGCGGGCGAGCAGCCGAAGGAGTCGGTAAAGTAGGCCAGGCGCGGCTCCTGGGCCATGCCCTGCGCTCGCAGCCACTCCTGGCCGGCCAGCCAGTCGCGCAGGATGGCCTCCGTACGCGGGATGAGGGTATCGGCCGTGGTGACGCCGCTGGAGGTCAGGCGCAGGCGCCCCTCGTTGACCAGCGCGCGGACCGTCTCCTGCTTCTCGGGGCGCGCCTCCCAGTACATGCGCAGGAAGAACATGCACTCTACCGAGTAGACGCGCCGCGGCTCGCTGAGCAGCGCGTCGATAGCCTGGTCCAGATTGGGGGCGACCCAGCGGGAAAAGTACTCGCCGGACGTATGGAGCCAATCCGGGTCCCAATGGCTCGACTCCGCAAAGATGAGCACTCGGGCCGCATCATCGGGAATGCCCAGCCGGTGGCGCAGTGCCGCCTCGTTGCCGGTCATCGTAGCCTCCTCCAGTGTTTAGAGAGGGAGCATGGCGCCCTGCTGTGGGTTCCGGGGCTCGCCTCAACCTGTGTACTCGTTGCGCAATATGCCGTATAGCTCGGCATCCTCAAAGGCGTCGTCTTTGCGGATGTGCCCCCGCTGGCGGCCCTCGTAGGTCATGCCGATCTTTTGCATCACCCGACCTGAGGCCGGGTTGCGGCTGAAATGCACGGCAAAGATCCGGTTCAGCCCGAGGGCGCGAAAGCCATAGCCCACCAGGGCGCGAGCGGCCTCGGTGCAGTAGCCCTGCCCCCAGTAGGGCACGCCGATCCAGTAGCCCAACTCGGCGCGGGCGTGGCGTGGCTCGATCATCAGGCCGATGGCCCCGACCAGCGCACCGTCACTCCGGCGCACGATGGCCAGGTCCAACGCCTCCCCGCGGGCGAACGCGTCGTGCTGACCGCCGATCCACTCCTCGGCGGCGCCTTCGGGGTAAGGGTGCGGGATGTTGAGCGTGGTAGAGGCGACCTCGGGGGCGCCCGCCAGGCGCCGGACGTCCGGCGCGTCGGCCGGGGTGAATGGGCGCAGGATAAGACGCTCGCTTTCAAGGATGGGGCGTTCTGTCATCGATATGCCTCTCTGCAGAATTATCACAGCGATCTCACTCTGCACTATAGGCCAATAGCGCGCTATCAGCAAGTGAGCCGCGCCGGCCGCTGCCTTTGCGGAAGGCGCCGGATGGCGGTACAATGACGGGGTCGGACCCCCTATTCTGGAAACGGATGGCTCTATGGCGAAACCCCACATCCCCCAACGGGACCTGGAAGAGGCGATGGCCGCCGGCGGCTGCCCCATCTGCCGGCTGGCCGAGCGGGCGGTGGCCCGCTACCTCATCTCGCTCCTGCGCGAGCGGGTGACGGATGTCGACGAGCGGCAGCGCCTGCGCGATGCCCGCGGGCTGTGCAACGCGCACGCCTGGCAGCTCCAGGAGGGCGGCGGGGCGCTGGGCGCGGCGATCATCTACCGCGATGTGCTGAATACCTTGCTCAAGGAGTTGGAGCAGGGGCTGGACGTGCAGGATGGGCTGGCGGCCCGCCTCTTTGGCGGCGAAAAGAGCCCCCAGGGCGCTGCCGCGGCGCTCGCCGGGCGCCTGCAGGCCAGCGCCGGCTGCCCGGCCTGCGGCGAGTGGGCCGAGGTCGAGCGCCTGGCCGTGAACGCCATGCTGGACTATTTGCGGCGCGAGGATTTTACCGCCCACTTTCGGGCCTCCGACGGCCTCTGCCTGGCTCACTTTCTCGCCACCCTCAGGCGCGCCCGCGAGGCCGGGCCGCTACGCGAGCTGGTGGCCGTGCAGCGCCGCGCCTATGCCGGCCTGCGCGCCGAGCTCGACGAGTTCATTCGCAAGCACGATTACCGTTACAGCGGCGAGCGTATCGGCGGCGAGGGCGACGCCTGGATCCGCGCCATCGCCCGCGCGGCCGGCGAAAAGAGGAACACCTCCCTCCGCTCGTGAGCGCTGTCCACCTTGCCAAAGCTCCAAGACTCGCCGGCTTGCGGGCAACGTGCTCGGCCAGGGCATGCCTCATCGGAGTTTGCCTTCGAGCTTTAAGATTTACCCGGTGTTGGCCGAGGATGGAGGAGACTGATGCCTTATCTGCTCGGGCTCGATGTCGGTACCACCAACACCAAAGCTGTGCTCTACGACTTGGCCGGCGGGATGCGCGCCGTCGCCTCCACACCGACACCGCTGGAGGAACAGGGGCCCGGGCAAGCCGTCTGCGACCCCGAGGCGCTCTACCGGGCGGCGCTGGGGGTGATCCGCCGGGCGGTGAGCCAGGTCCCGGACCCCGAGGCGGTGCTCGGGGTGAGCGTATCGAGCATGGGGGAGGCCGGCGTGCCGCTGGATGCCCGCGGCCGGCCCGTCTACCCCATCATTGCCTGGTACGACCGGCGTACCCTGCCCTATCGCCTCTGGTGGCAGCGCCATTACGGCGACGACCGCCTCTTTGCCGTCTGCGGCCTGCAGCCCGGGCACATCTTTTCCCTGAACAAGATCATGTGGCTGCGCGACCACGAACCCGCCGCCTACAGCCGCCTGGCGCTGTGGCTCAGTGTGTCCGACTATATCGCCTACCGCCTGACCGGTGAGGCGGCGATGAGCCATGCCCAGGCCTGCCGCACCCAGGCCTTTGACCTGCAGACCCTCGACTGGTCGACGGAGGTGCTGCAGGCGGCCGGGGTGGAGCGTGACGTCTTTCCGCGTGCGGTGCCCTCGGGGCAGGCGCTGGGCACGCTGCGGGCGAGCGAGGCGGCTGCCTGCGGGCTGGGTACGCACACCGTCGTCGCGGCGGGGGGGCACGACCACATCTGCGCCGCCGTCGCCGCCGGCGTCACCCGGCCGGGCTCGCTGCTCGATTCCATCGGCACCACCGAGGCGGCTCTGGCCGTCATCGACCGCCCGCGCTCCGAGCCCCTGGTGCGGCGCATGGGCGTTTCCTGCGGGGTGCACGCCGTGCCCGGGCGGTACTATCTCATCGGCGGGCTGCTGGGCATCGGGCCGCTGCTGCGCTGGCTGGTGGAGACGGTGCTGGGGGTGGAGCCCGACGACGAGGGGTACCGGGCGCTGACCCAGGCCGCCCAGCGGAGCCCCGCCGGCGCCCATGGCCTTTACTTTCTGCCCTTCCTGGCTGGGGCCGGTTCGCCCGAGCAGGACCCCCACGCTACCGGCGCCTACCTGGGCCTGCGCCTGCACCACACCCGCAACGACCTGGTGCGGGCGGCCCTGGAGGGCGTGTGCTACGAACTGCGCCGCCTCGTCGAGAGCTTGCAGGCGCTGACCCCCGCGCCGGAAGCGGTCCTGCGCGCCGTGGGCGGCGGCGCCCGCAACGCCTTCTGGCTGCAGATGCGTGCCGACATCACCGGCCGCAGAGTCGAGGTGCCCCAGGGGACGGAGCGGGGCGCCCTGGGGGCGGCGCTCCTGGCGGGCGTGGGCGCCGGTGTGTATGCAAGCGTGGAAGCGGCTGCCGGCGGCGCCTACCGTGCCCAGCGCGTCTATCATCCCGAGCCGGAGTCGGAGCGCGCCTATGCAGCGCGCTACGAGCAGACCTACCGCCGTCTGCACCCGGCCGCGCTCTTTGTGCCGACAGGCGATTAGCAGAAGGTAGAGGGTTTCAGGCAGGTTGGCCGGAGGCCAACCTGCCTGAAACCCTCCAAAGATTCATTCCGGGCAAGGGCGAAGCATAGCGCCCGGATGGCTTCCCCCGTGCAAGGCAGTATGTATAGTGCACACCCCCGGTATTGTCTGCCGAGCTGGGGGCGCGAATGGCGCCTCACCGGCGCCAAGCGGACGCAGCTATTGTATAATGTTCATAGTATACATGCTGGGTGCGCCTGTACAGGCGGCTCGGCCCGTGCTACAATGGACTCATGGAAGCGACCTTGATCCCCATTACCCATGCGCTGGCCATCCCGTCTGCGGAGCTGAGCTTTCGCTTTTCCCGCTCCGGCGGGCCGGGCGGCCAGCATGTCAACCGCAGCGCCACCCAGGTCGAGTTGCTCTTTGACGTGGCCCACTCGCCCAGCCTGAGCGACAGCCAGCGCGAGCGCATCCTGGCCGCTCTGAGCAATCGTATCGATCAGGAGGGGGTGCTGCATGTCTTTTCCAGCAGCAGCCGCAGCCAGCTCCGCAATCGCGAGGACGCCGTCGAGCGCTTTCAGGCCTTGCTGCGCCAGGCGCTGCATGTGCCTCGCCGGCGCCGGCCGACCCGGCCAACAGAGGCCGCGCGCCAACGCCGGCTGGAGGCCAAGCGGCGCCGCAGCGAGACCAAACGCCGCCGCGGTGCGGTGGACGAGTACTGAAGCGGCTGTACACCGACTCAGAGGCCAAACCCCGAGGCTCGCGCCGGCCCGCAGGGCTTGGCTCTTCTCGGCTCTGTGGGGCCGCGCCGTCTGGCCCCCTTGGGGTCCGGCCGTACGCGCGCCGGCGCTGAGGGTAAGACTTCTCTGGCCTCGGGCGTTGCTGGTCTAGCCGGCGCGGCGCATCCCACGGCCAAAGGCCCTGCCCCCGCCCCAGCGGCCGCGACCACCCTGGGCCGGACCCAGGCCTGCGCCTGGGTTGCAGGTGCCGTTCTGCAAGCGCTCGGCCATCTGCTCTCGCATTTGGGCCTTTAGGCTCTCGGCCTGCTCCGGCGTCAGCCGCCCGGCTTCAACGGCCTCGTCGATGCGCGCCTGGCGGGCCGCCAAGACCTTTTCCACCAACTGCTCGATGCTGACGCCCTTGGCCTCGGCCAGCTCGGCCAACGTTTCGCCGCCTCGCACCGCTGCCAAGAGTTCCTCGGGCGTCATGCCCAGGGCCTCGGCCAGGGCCTCGGGCGTGCAGGCGCCCCAGCGCCAGCCCATGCCCCGCGCGTCCGGGCCTGGCCCGGCGATTGGGCATTTGGCCCGCCCGAGCTGCGGGCGCGGCCCCTGCGCGTAGACGGTGCCCAGCCCGATCAGCCCGGCCAGCAAAAGCCCCGACACGGCGATCACAGCCCACTTGCCTGCTCGCTTGAACAACATAGCCTTCCTCCTGTGCAAATTCGCCAGCCCCATCCGGCTGTTCGTGACGGTATTGTAACCGATGATTATGAAGGGATTGTGAAGGCCCTATGTATAAGCGACGCAGATTGTTGCGCGGCCTCCGGTTGCCCAGGCCCGGGCTCCATGCTAGAATGGGGCCAAGTTCCAGGGAAGGAGACGCACATGGATGAGCGCGAGTTGCGCGCCATGCACCGGGCGGCCCAGCCTATCCTGCAGCGGACGGCCCCGGTACAGCCGCAGGGGCAGAGGCTTACGCCCCCCGTTCTGGACGAGGTGGCCTGGTGCCTGGTATTGGCCTATGTAGCGAATGTCAGCCGGCGGCCGCCACGCGAGATCCCGCCCCAGGTGCGCGACGGCGCAGGACCCCTCCCCGCCGGCCTGATCGACGCCGCCCTGGCCCAGGTGCGCCGGGCGCAGGTTCGCCCGCGGCTGGTGCCCGAGCGCGGCAACCAGGCCCGCTTTGAGGCCGCGGCGCGGCGCCTCCTGGGGGCCTATGGCTGGAGCGATCAACGGGCCGCCCAGGCTGCCGGCGAGACGGCGGCAGCCCTGCGCGCCGCTGCGGAGGGAGTGCCTTGACCGCGCCCAGCGGACACGATCTGCCCTCCGGTGTGGCCATCCTGGGGGCCGGGGCCATCGGCTCGCTGCTCGGCGCCCGCCTCTCCAGGGCCGGGGTGCCGGTCACGCTGCTCGGCCGGCCCGAGGCCATGCGCTCCGTGCGCGAGGGCGGCCTGATCTACGAGCAGCCCTACCGGCGCGCGGCCTGCCTGCGCGAACTCGATGCCGTCTGCGATTGGAGCGAACTGCATCCCTTCGAGATCGCCAATGTGGGCCTGGTTGTGCTGGCGACCAAGGCCTACGACACTGGGGCTGCCGTTGCCGGGCTGGCCGGGCACGTGCCCGCGGAGGTACCCCTCCTCTTGCTGCAGAACGGCATCGGCGGCATCGACCAGGCCCTGCCGCAGATCGGGCAGCGCCCGCTCCTGGCCGGCGTTACGACCTTTGTGGCGACCCAGCCGCGGCCGGGCACCGTGCGCAGCCTGTCGCGGCGCGGCGGCATCACGCTGGCCGCCGTCACGGCGCCCCCTTCCCTGCTGCGCGCGGCCGCCGATCTCTTTTCCGGCGCCGGCATCACCACCCATATCTGCGCCGATTACCGGGCGATGGCCTGGTCCAAACTGCTGCTCAACTTGCTCGGCAACGCCGTCCCGGCGATTGTGGGCCTGCCCCCGAGACGGGTCTTTGCCGACCTGGCTCTCTGTCGCCTGGAGGTGGCCGCCTTTCGTGAGGCGTTGGCC
>DAOUGZ010000067.1:0-40200 GCA_034428955.1 Anaerolineae bacterium
CATGCGTTTGCAGCTGCTATCGATAACCCACGTGTCGACTCGAAGACCTATCGCCGGAGGCAAGAGCCAGTCAAAGAACATTCAACCCACCCCAAGAGCCAGTCTATTGCCTCCACAGTATACTCGCTCTCGGGCCAGTGTTCACCAAAAGTGCGGGAGAGCCCACTTTCACTGAACAAAGACACCACTCCAGCCGCCCGTTGACAGGGGCGCCATCCTGGGTATAATCAATATACGGCTGCTCGGGGGTCCGGGCAGCCGTTATCCACGTTGCGGCAACGAACCTCTGAGGAGAGGAATAGTGTCCGATTCGAGATATGATGTAGTAATCGTTGGGGCCGGCCCAGCCGGCATTTTCGCCGCTTTGGAGCTGACCCAGGAACCGGGCTTGCGCATCGCCATCCTGGACAAGGGGCCCGATATCGACCGCCGAGTCTGTCATGCACGGGGGCCGCAGGGCAAGTGCCGCAACTGCAAACCTTGCGCCATCATGACGGGCTGGGGCGGCGCAGGCGCCTTTTCCGACGGCAAGTTGACTCTGTCGCCGGCGGTTGGCGGGCACCTGGCCGAGATCCTGGGTGAGGATCGCGCCGAGGAATTGATCCGCGAGGCGGATGAAACCTATCTGCGCTTTGGCGTCTCGCGGCCGATATATGGAACACGCAACGACGAGGTCGAGGCCGTCGAGAAGCGGGCCATGGAGGCGGGGCTACGCTTCGTCTCAGTGCCCATCCGCCACATCGGCACCGAGAACTGTGCCGATGTGATGCGTAGCATGCGCGACAGGTTGATTGAGCGGGGCGTCGAGGTGCGTACGCGTACACCGGTAGCCCGCCTGCTGACCAATAACGGCCGGGTAGCCGGCATCGAGACGGAAAAGGGCGAGCGCATTCAGAGCGAGGTCGTCATCGTAGCACCCGGCCGTGAGGGTGCCGGCTGGCTACAGGAAACGGCTCGCCGGCTCGACCTGACCATGGCCCGCAACCCGGTGGACCTGGGCGTTCGCGTCGAGGTGCCGGCCAGCGTGCTGGAGCCGATCACCCGCCTGGTGTACGAGTCCAAGTTCATCTACTACTCGGCGGCCTTTGATGACCAGGTGCGCACGTTCTGCATGTGCCCTTATGGTGAGGTCTCTACCGAGTACGCCGGCGACGTCATGACGGTGAATGGTCACTCCTTCGCCCACCGGCGCACGGCCAACACCAACTTTGCCATCCTGGTCAGCAAGAACTTTACCGAGCCGTTCGATGACCCAATCGCCTACGGCAAGAGCATCGCGCGCCTGGCCAACCTGCTCAGTGGCGGGATCATGGTCCAGCGCCTGCGCGACCTGGAGGCGGGGCGGCGTACCAATGCGGAGCGCCTGGCGCGATCGGTCGTAACGCCGACCCTGCCCAGCGCGACGCCCGGCGACCTGAACCTGGTGCTGCCCTACCGCCATGTCGTGAACATCTTGGAGTTCATCCATGCCTTGGATGAGGTGGCGCCCGGTGTGGCCTCGCGCCACACGCTGCTGTACGGTGTCGAGGCCAAGTTCTACTCCAACCGTCTGCAGCTCACGCGCGAGATGGAGACGGAGGTTGAAAACCTCTTTGCCTGCGGCGACGGTGCGGGCGTAACCAGAGGGCTGGTGCAAGCATCCGCCTCGGGGCTGGTCGCAGCGCGTGCCGTCCGCGAGCGCATGGGGGTGCGCACCGGTACCGCTGCATAGGCGACTGCCTCGCAAGCAAACCACCAGCGGCCCGCTGTTCTACAGTAGAACAGCGGGCCGCTTCACGCTGTTGACAGCTACTGCGGTCTGCGTTATCTTCTTTCTACCACCGGATAGCTGTACTTGTGCCTCAAACCGGTTCAGCGAGCGAATGGCTCGCGCAGGGCTGCATCCCTGGGGAGGAAGCTCAGTGCTAGGCTCACCCATCGGTTACGGGCGCACCGCCGAGCTCTTGCCCTGGGAAGAGGGTCAAGTGCTCAAGCTGTTCTTCGCCGGCTACCCCCTGTCGGCTGCGCAGCGCGAGGCCGCCAACACGCACGCTGTCCATGCCGCCAGTGTCGCCAGTCCGGCCGTGGGCGGGGTCGTTACGATCGACGGCCGACCCGGCGTTGTCTTTGAGCGCATCACAGGCCCGTCGATGATGCAGGCCATCAGTGCCCGCCCCTGGCGTATCGTGCGCCTGGCCTACCTCCTGGCCGAGCTTCAGGCCCAGATGCATGCATGCGTTGCGCCTGGGCTTCCTCTGCTGCAACGCCGCCTGGTCGAAAAGATCGAGAACGCGCCGTCGCTGCCACCACGCCTGAAGCAGGCCGCCCTCCAGGCGCTTTCCCGGCTGCCCACCGGCAGGGCCATCTGCCACGGAGACTTTCACCCGGACAACGTCCTGCTTTCGCACCGTGGCCCGGTCATCATCGACTGGCAAGATGCTACCTGTGGGAATCCCCTCGCCGACATTGCCCGCACCAGCCTCCTGCTGCAGACCGGCACGCCACCACCAGGCCGCGCCGGCCGCCTGCTGCTCGCCGCTCGCAGCCTGTTCCACACCGCCTACCTCCGCCGCTACTGCCGGCTCCGGCCGGTCTCCGCCGCCGAGTTGGCGGCCTGGCGGCTGCCGGTCGCGGCTGCTCGCCTGAGTGAGAACGTCGCAGAAGAAGAAGCGCAACTGCTGGCCATCGTGGAACGCTGTGCGGCCTCATAGGGACACTACATATAAGCCGGCAGAGGCGGCGTCCCATGCCGCCGAGCCATCGGACGCCAGATGCGCCGGCGTCCGGAGCAACATTTACGCGACACCATCAGCCACGATCGCCTCAACCTCAGGGATGGCGATACCCGTCCGGTCGAGCAGCAGTGCATACACCCTGCGCACATTCTCAGTGTCGAGTTCCATCTCCGACCGCGCATCGGGGCGCAAGCCGAGAGCGACTGCCTGACCGCCGGCAATCGCAGCGGCAGCGATCAGGCGTCGGAGTATGGCTCCCACCTCGAAGCATTCCATATCCGTAACGCGATGCCCGGCCATCTGCTCGTAGAGGCTGAGAAAACGCTCCCCCTCGCGGGCCTCATTATAGGTGCTCAGTAGCAGGAGCGTCCAGGCCAGGTCGGTGCGATAGTCCGAGATTTCCGCGCCGGCCCAGTCGATGACCACGGCCGACCCATCCTGCCGCAAGAGCACGTTAGCCAGGTGCAAATCGCCGTGGATAACAGCCAGGTGCTCCCACCGCACCCGCCTGCAGGCGTTGCGCAACCAGCCGACCACGGGCAGAAATTGCCGTTGGCCCAAGCGTTCCACATCCTGCTGCAGTTGGGTCACGTACCGCTCGCAGGCGACGTCGGGGGTGTACTGTGTGGGGTCGGCGGCCAATGCTTGCCAATCCAATGCGTGGAGATTGACCATCAGGCGGCAGAATAGGGCAAGGAGCCGCTCTCTCTCCGGCTCCTTCGCCCGATCCATGGCTTCGCTCAGCGGCCGCCCTTCGATCCTCTCCATGATCAGGAACGGCCAGCCAAAGGTCGAACCATCAGCCTCCAGCGCAACCGGCCTGGGCACAGGGTAGCCGACGCGGTACATCGCCTGCAAGAAGCAGAATTCTCTGCCGGCCTTTTCGACGGCTCCCCGGCCCGGATACAGACGCAGAACCAGATCCTCTCGTCGAGACTCCGATCCGGCCTGGTATTGGGCCACAAACGAGTAGACCTCGGTTTCCCAACCCGTCGTCCTGTCAGCCAGGCCGGAGGCCTGGACGTTCGGCCACTCGGGGAACCGCGCAGCCAGAAACTGGGACAACCTGCTGCGAATCTTGCTTGGCCCTGGAAGCATCCTGCTCTCTCCTCGTCGCCGGCCCGGCAATCCATGCCCCCAGCAGGGCGCGTCGCTGCGAGCGTCGGCTTGCGTACAGGAATCAAAGCAAGCCGCGGGCCATGCCGCCTCGGTGAAGCATGTGCTCAAGAGATGGAGTCGGACGGCAGGTGGTCTACACACCCCAGGTACCGCATCTCGACCCGCCCATCGCTGTTCCAGTCCAGCCGCGAAACCGACGTGTTGTGGAGGTGGTAGCGCATCGCCTGCCCTGCGGACGGGCCAAGCAGAATCGTCAGCAGTATGTCGGCAAAGCCGCCGTGAGTGACCATCGCCAGGTGTTCATCAGAATTCGGCCATTGGTGGAGCACCTGCGCGACCGACTCTGCACGCGCCCGGCAGCGGTCGAGCTCCTCATACCCAGCGGTCCACCAGCCGCGGCTCGTCACACGGTCTGTGAGCACAAGCTCGGCGCATTCGGCCAGCATTTCCTCTCGACACATGCCCGGGTAGCCAACAAGCCCGCGCCCGGGTCCGTGGTCCAGGAATATGCCGCCGTGCTCGTGGATATCGAGCCAGACCTCCGGCCGAAGCCCCAGGGCGCGGCCGATAGGCCGCGCAGTCTGGATGGACCGGCGCATCGGGCTGGTGAAGAGGCGCGTGAATCGATACCCGCCAGATTCCTGCTCCAGCGCTCGCGGCTCTCTGCCCATAGCCAGATGCTCGGCCAGCAACTCGGCTTGAAGGAGTCCGAGCTCCGTCAATGCCGGGTCGCAGACGCGCTGAGAGGGATCCGAGAGGGCGTTGTTCGTCGATTGGGCGTGGCGGATGATATAGAGTCTCATAGTAACCGTAATTGTAGCACACTCGGTCCCCCAGCCCAAAGACTCTGCCGGCCCGCCTCAGGCCTCAGGCAGGCTCTCCAGGATCTTGCGATAGCTCTCGTAACGCGTTCGAGCCATCTTCCCCCGCCGCATCCCCGCCAGCACAGCGCAGTCCGGCTCGTCCGTGTGTGTGCAGTCAGCGAAGCGACAGGCGCCGGCCATGGCGACAATCTCTGGGTAATAGCGCTCCAGGTCCTTCCGGCACAGGCCGGCCAGCCCGAACTCGCGGACGCCGGGCGTATCCACCACATAGCCACCAATGTCCAGCGGCACGAGTCGAACCTGCGTGGTCGTGTGCCGGCCCTGGTGCCAGTGCGCGCTGACCTCACCGACGCGCAATCCGAGCCCCGGCTGCAGCAGCGAGAGCAGCGTCGATTTGCCCACTCCCGAGAGGCCGGCCAACGCCGTTGTGCGCCCGGCCAGTGCCGCACGCAGCGCGTCTTGGCCCTCACCGGTCACCGCACTGCTGTAGATCACCCGATAGCCGAGGTCCTCATAGGGCCGCAGGGCAGCCCGGCACGCCGAGCGGTCCTCAGCCAGGTCCATCTTGTTCACACAGATAATCGAGAGCAGGTGGTTACGCTCCGCGCCGATCAGATAGCGATCGATCAGCTCCAGCCAGATAGCCGGCTCTCGCCACGAGGCCACGATGAGCACCTGGTCAATGTTGGCAGCGATAACCTGCTGCAGATGCGGCCGGAACACATCCGGGCGCGCCAGCACGCTGCGGCGAGGCAGAACCGCCTCCACCACGCCGCGTCCATTGCCGTTTTCGCGCACGGTTACCTCATCGCCGACGGCCACGACATTGGTGAGGCCCGTGTCGCCGGCAGTCAGGGCGCCCCGCACACTGCACAACACCTCCCGTCCGGCCACATCGACCCGGCACAGGCTGCTCGCCACCTCGACCACTGTGCCCGGCCGGCCATCTGCGACCGCCGCGCTGTTCTCCTCGTCGCCTCCATCGTCCTTCGCGGACAGCAAGACAGCATTCAGCGCCGCACGACGACGTTCTCGCTCGCCTCGCGGCATCACCCGCTCATATTGCGGTGTATCGTCGAACCCCGCGAGCGCATCTTCCATCGTCTCGGGCAGCCAATCCTTGCGGCGCACGCGATCCGGCTTCCGGTTGCGTTTTAGTTGCTTGCGCGCCAGGCGTGTGGCCTCGTTGGCCACGCGGTGGCGCCGCCGTCGTTCCTTACGGTCTGGCAACGCGTTCCCTCCATCTGGATACCCACCAACGCAAAAAAAGAGGCCACGAGTGGTCATCCACTCATGGCCTTCCGAACGAGTATCGATCAGCCCGGATAGACGAGTTCTTCCGGGCCGCTGCTTCGCCACGCCGTATCCGGCGAGGCGCATAGAAAAAGGCCATCAGAGTGGCGTTCCTCGCCGCTCGATGGCCCTGGCCCAGTTGACTCTGGCTCACGCCGGGCGCTCACAAGTGCCAGGGCACCCCTGCGCTGCCCGCGGAGGCTGCAGCCTCTTGTCGCGCTATGCCTCGGAGGCGCCAGGAGAGCGGCGAGCGATATGCGCATGGACTTGCGTCAGCATCTTGACTTGTGCCATCTCGCTCACCTCCCTCGCTTCACGCGCTGGGCGCGATACCGAAACCAACGCGCACCATTATACGCATGATTCGCAGGACGTCAAGGCCGACGCCTACGATACGGCGTCGGATAGCCGGTGATCGCGCGAATCTCTTCATAGACAGGCTTGAGCCGCGGGTACATCCGCTTGTACACGCGGCGGTAGAGCCCCTCGTAGATATCCCTCGTATGCGGATCCGGCTCAAAGACCTGCCCAACACGGGTCATCTCTTGCACGGCCGTCGCAAAGTCGCGGTGCAGCCCAAGGCCGACCGCAGCATCGATGGCCGCGCCGAGCCCAGATGCTTCGTACACATGCGGCCGCGCCGCCGGCAAGTTGAACACGTCGGCCGTGATTTGCAGGGCCTCGTCGCTCTGCGAGCCTCCCCCGCACACCCGCAGTTCGGTGATGCGCACCCCACTGCGCTGCTCCATCCGCTCCTTGCCGTCGCGCAGGGCATAGGCCAGGCCCTCCAGGATGGCACGGTACATATGCGCTCGCGTGTGCACATCGCCAAAACCGATCATGGCACCCTTGGCCTCGGGACCCGGCACCTTGACCCCCGGCGACCAGTAGGGCTGCACGGTCAGCCCCATCGACCCTGGGGGCACCTGCCGCACCAGATCGTCGAACAGCGCCTCCGGCTCACCCCCCTGTTCGGCGCACAGCGCCTGCTCCGGGTAGCCAAACTCCTCTTTGAACCAGTTGACGAGCCAATAGCCGCGGAAAATCTGGATCTCCAGGCTATAGGCCCCCGGCACGGCAGCCGGGTAGGGCGGGATGAGGGGGATGACCTCCACATACTTGCGGTGGGTCGTGTTGATGGTGGCAGTTGTACCGTGGCTGAGGCAGGCAATGTGCGACTGCAAGCACCCCGAACCGATGACCTCACAGGCCTTGTCTGCCGCGGCGGCGATGACCGGTAGCCTCACCGGCAGGCCCGTGTCTTCGGCCGCCTCCGGGGTAACCTCCCCCAGCAGGCCCGCCGGAGGCACGAGTTCCGGCAGGAGGTCCCTGTCTATCGGCACGGCCTGCCACTTCCAATCGCGCGGGGGGGCCCAATCCAGTTGCTTGTAGCCGAACGGTATGTAGCCCACCTGGCTGCCCACCGAATCCACAAAGCGACCCGTCAGGCGAAAGGTGAGGTAGCCCGAGACGAGCAGGAACTTGTGCGTCTGCGCCCAGATGTCGGGCTGGTGGGTACGGATCCAGTTGCATTCGGCATCAGCCTGCAGCCGGGCTACCGTCTCCGACATGCCCGTCAGCCAGAAGGCCAAACCCCAGAGCCCGCCAACCGGCTTGAGACCCTCCGTGCGCCGCTGATCGAGCCAAGTAATGGCCGGGCGCAGCGGACGGCCGGCCCGGTCGACGTTGACGACGGTCGACCGTTGCGTGGTCAGCGCCACACCGGCCAGCGAGTCCCTGGCCACGCCGGGCTCCTGCCACAGCTTTCGGCACGCCTGGCACAGGCAGGACCAAAAGCGTTCCGGGTGCTGCTCGGACCAGCCCGGCTTCTCGGCCAGGTATGGGCCCATCGGCACACGGGACTTGGCGACCAGCCTGCCCTGCAGGTCAAAGAGCAGGGCGCGCACGCTCTGGGTGCCGCAGTCGATAGCTAGAATGTGGTCGCGCGACATGCCCACTCCTCTTGCATCTCTCACCCGGCGAGCAGAGAGCGCCAGGCAGTTTCCAAAAGCCCGAAAGGGGACTCCAGTATAGCACGAATGACGCCAGGCCCTAATCCGGCAGGACCGCATCGGCCAGCACGAAGCAGTGATCCGAACTCGTGCCGCAGCCGGTGACGGCGCGCTCAAAGCGGACGCCGGGCGAGGCAAAGATATAGTCGATGCGCACGAGCGGCGGCAACCCCAAGCCCGGCTCGAGGGAGCGATCGGGGAAGGTGAAACCCAGGCCCCAGCCGGCAACACGAAAAGCATCGGTAAAGCGGCCCGCCAGGTAGGTATAGGCCTGAGACTGGTCGCTCATGTTCAAGTCGCCGGCCACGAGCACCGGCGCTGGCAGGCTCGCCGCCCGCTCGGCGATGTCGATGGCCTGCTCCTCCAGCGCCCGGAAATGCCGGCCCGACAGCGCCAACCCACCGTCAGGCCGGCGGCCCAGCGGCGGCCGCGGGTGCACCACCAGGATGTGCATCCTGGTACCGTCCACATCAACAGCCGACTGCAGCGCCACGCGCCCGATGCCTTCGGGGCGAAAGAACTCGCTCTCGACGATGGGATACCGGCTCAGCAGGCCAGCGTCGCTCTGCTCGGGCTCGAGTACGCTGTAGGGGTAGCGCTCGCCTAGCTTCTGTCGGAGCAGGCTCGCCGTCTCTGGCGTGACCTCTTGTAGGGCAACGATGTCGGCGTCGGTCCCAGCCACCGCATCCACCACCTGCTGTGCGGTCGAGGTCGCCGACCCCAGGTTAAAAGTCATCACGCGCAGGGCTTGCCCTCCGGTCGCTGCCCCATCGGCAGAGCGCGGCAGGAAGTAGGGCAGGTAGACAGCCAGAAACAGGCCGACCATAGCCAGGGCAGCCACCTGAGCGATACGAGACCGGCTCAGTAGGGCCAGGGGCAACAGCCCAAGCAGAGGCAGGAAGAGAAAGGGGCCGCCATAGCTCAGTGCTGCCAGCAACCCCGGCCAGGGCCACAGTAGCGCCCTGGCCGCAAGGCAGGTGAGCGCCGCCGCCGCATAGGCCAACGACAGCGCCGCAGCCACCCATGACCATGCCGGATGCCCCCGGGTACCGGATCGATCGGCCATGGCACCTCTACTTCAGGCAGGATGTGCGCAGCGGCGGCAACATGCGCCGGCGCGGATGGGACGCTAAGCGCCAAAGCGCCTGCGGATGTACTCCAGGGCGGGTGGGTCAATCAGCCCCTTCTCCACATCCACCCGCTCCTCCAGGTTCTCTGTGTTGATGAACTCGTAAAAAGCCTCGCGCGTCGCCCGGCTCCACTGGCCGTCGTCCTCGCCGGAGTAGTACCCGAGCCGCTTCATCACGCGCTGCAGCTCCACGATCAGGGCGCTATCGACCGCGATGCGCTCTTCCGGCGAACTCTTGCCAAAGTAGAGATGGTGCAAGCTGAGAAGGCTACCCAGCTCGGCCACAGGGTTCGGATGGTCATCGATGCGCAGGTCGATATACCGATCCGTATAGCCACCATAGCTGCCGCCCGGCTTTACCACGTAGATTGCAGCCGACTGGCGGCCTCGCCGGTCACCGCCCGCTCGATCGCCGGCCAGGAGCGCGGCGTGCAGCCGATCGGCAAGCTCGCCGTCGGCTTGCTCGAACGCCTCGGCCATAGCCTCAACGACCCGCCTCCCAGCGAGGATATTCCCCTGGACAGCATACCCCTTCCCCGCAAACCCGCCGGCCCAGGGCATACAGCTCGCGCCGGTAAAGGTCGCAGCGCGTCCCTGAGCGTCTACCAGGCCCGCCTGCCGGTACTCGCGCATCGCGTCCTCTGCCGTGAGCTGGGCCAGCGCCTCCTCGGCACTCTTGCCATGCGCCATGAGGTCCAGCCCGCGCTCGCCATAGGAGAGGTTGGCAAAGCTCTGCGTAGCCACTGCACCCACCCCAGCTCGCGCATAAGGCACGACGGCCCCAACTGCAAGGAACTTGCTGGCGACGGCGATACCCCAACTCGCCTCCTCAAGGTCACAGGCAACGATCGAAAAGGTGTTGATCTCTGCCTTCCCGCGCATCATGCCTCCTGACAGGAGAGCGCCGGCCACTCGATGGTCTGCACGGCCGGCAGTGGTGGATACTCCGCTTGGGCGCCGAGTATAACATGCATCCTCCGGCCCCGACAAGTCCTCCGCTCAGCCTTTGACAATACGCCGCCGAGGGGCTATCCTGAGCACGCACCGCCACGAGCGTCTCGTGGCCAATATGTCGATTGGGGGCTACCAGCCTGATGCAGCGCACAGCCGACGACCTGATCATCTCCACATCCTGGCGCGTCCGCCGCCACCAGTCCATTGCTCCGGTCCTCGACGCCATACAGAATCTCGGCCACTCCAGCATCGAGCTAAACACCCTGACCCCATCCATGGTCGACGAGTTGGGCGGCGAACTCGACCGCCGGGCTATGGCCGTCCGCAGCATCCACAACCCCTGCCCCTGGCCGGTTGATGGCCAGGGCAACCGCCTCGACTGGACCGCTGTCGCCGAGCTATCCAACACCGATCCGGCCAGGCGCGCCCACGCCCTCGCCGCCGCCAAGCATACTATCCTCCTAGCCCACGTGCTGGGTGCGCAGGCCGTTATCGTGCATCTGGGTTATGTCGAGGTCGATGACAAGCAGGAGCAACTCTTCCGCCTGCTTGCTCAGGGCCGAACGGCCGAGTTCGAGGAACAGCGGAACCGGCTCGTCGCCGAGCGTGAAGCGCGTAAGCAGCCCTATCTGGCAAGCGCCCTGGCCAGCATCCGAGAGTTGGGGGAATACGCGGCGGAGGTCAATGTGTCGCTGGGCGTAGAGACGCGCGACGGCTATCACGAAATCCCGAGCCTGGCCGAGTTCGATGACGTCTTTGCCGCCACGGATGGGCTGCCCGTCTACTATTGGCACGACGTCGGGCACGCGGAGAAGCAGCGCCTTCTCGGCCTGGCCACGCAGGAAGCCTATCTCCAGCGCTTCGCCGGGCGCCTCATCGGTATCCACATCCACGACGCCATCCTGGGCCGTGATCATATGGCTCCGGGCACAGGTCACATCAACCTGGCGGGCCTGGCCGGCCTGATACCCCACGGCGTGCAGCGTACCCTCGAACTGGCAGACGCGGTGACGGCAGCAGAGGCTGCCGGCGGCATCAAGCTTCTGGAGCGCATCGGCTTGGCCTGAGCGCGCCGCTTTGCCTGCGCCCAATCACGGACCAGACAGCCGGTAGCCGAAGCGCCGCAAGTCCTTCTCGCTCTTGCGCCAATTCCTGCGCACCTTGACCCACAGCTCCAGATACACCTTGCGCTGCAGGAATTCCTCAATCTGACCGCGGGCGGCGGCGCCGATGCTGCGCAGCATCTGCCCACCCTTGCCGATGAGAATGCCCTTTTGCGTGTCTCGCTCCACATACACCGTTGCCGAAATGTAGGTCAGGCGCTCGTTGCGCTCTTTGAACTCTTCGACCATCACGGCGACGGCGTGGGGCACCTCTTCATACAAGTGGGCCAACACCTGCTCGCGCACAAGTTCGGCCACCACAAAGCGCTCCTGCTGGTCGGTAACCTGCTCTTCCGGGAAGTAGCGCGGCCCCAGCGGCAAGCTGTCGATGATCGCCTCGAGCAGCCGGTCGCACCCCTCGCCGGTAGCCGCCGAGATGGGCAGCCAATCGGCCCGCGGCTGGAGGCGATGGTAGACATCCGCCCGCACCGGGATCTCGTCTGCCGGCACCAGGTCCATCTTGTTCAGCGCCAAGACGACCTGCTCGGCATCGGCCACCCAGGAAGCAATCTCTTGCTCTTGCCGGCGCGGCTCCTCAGAGAGATCGGCCACCCAGAGCACCACGTCGGCATCCAAGATGGCCCGCCGCGCGAGTTCGACCATGTACTCACCGAGCTTGTCCTGCGGCCGGTGAATGCCCGGCGTGTCGACAAAGATCACCTGGGCCTCCGGACGGGTCAGGATGCCCAGGAGTTGCTGGCGCGTCGTCTGCGGTCGAGGAGAGACGATGGCCACTTTCTGGCCGAGGTAGAGGTTCATCAAGGTCGACTTGCCGACGTTTGGCCGCCCCACCACCGCCACAAAGCCGGAGCGATGGTCCGCAGGCAATTCCTCTGCCAGCCAGTCGGGTCCCAGTACACCCTCAGTCTCGCTCACTATCCTCTCCTGCAACTGAGCCTGAATGGGTTCAGGTTGGTGCCATAGTCAAAGACGTCCACCCCTTCGGCCTGCTTCAAAAAGCCGATGACCGCATAGGTCAGCGGCGTAGCCAGGGCCTCGAACGCCGTCTTGAACAAATAGTTCGAGATGAGGACCGGCCAGAGAGTATCCGTAGGAAAGACCCCGGCAAAGGCCACGATGACAAAGACGAGGGTATCGGCCCCTTCACCAACGATGGTGCTGGCGATGGTCCGCATCCACAGCCACCGCCCACGCGTGCGCACCTTCATCAAAGCCATGACCATCGAGTTGGCAAAGCTGCCCACCGAATAGCCCAGGAGGCTGCCCAGCACAATGCGCGGGGTCACGCCCAGGATATCGAGATAAGCCTGCTGCCGGCCCCAGCCGGGGGCCGGCGGCAGCATACCGACCAGCGCCAGAACGACGGCCATCAGCCCGATGAAGAAGAACCCCGTCCAGATGACACGTCGCGCTCTGGCGTAACCATAGACCTCTACCAGGACGTCGCCAAAGATATAGCTGATCGGAAAAAGCAGGGTCCCGCCATCAAAGGTGAACGGGCCAACCAGAAGCAGCTTGGTCGAAGCCACGTTGCTGATCAGAAGCACGGCAACAAACGTCGCCAGCACCACATCGAAATAACGAAAGCCTTTTAGTTCCCTAGATTCCATCGTGCCCTTTGCCTGGTTCCTGCCCCGTTCGCTGGCCATACCTCTCCCACAGCCGACAGAAGGCGCACAAGCCCTGCGACGTTGTCGGCTGGCCGCATTGGGGGCAGAGTGTCATCTCGAGTTGCTCGCGCTCGGAGCGAAAGAGGCCGTGTCGTTCACGGGCATCGAGAAAGTTCAGATAAAACATCTCCTTGGTGCCGCGGGAACGCACATCCAGCCGGTTCAGCACCTCCTTGTGCAAAAAGGTCACGGCGCCGGTAGCGTGCGGGCACTCGTCCTGCATATAGTCGATGCCGCGGACCAGCGCATAGGCGGCCGTTTCCCGCTCTCGCAGCCGACAGAAGGGCTTGACCTTGCGAGCCAGGCCCGGCGAGGCCGGCAGGACGGGCCCCTGCCGCGCCAGGTAGCCCACGCTCCAGTGCAGGGTGTTCTGCAGCAGGGTCGCCACCTCATCATCGAGGTTGTGCCCGGTAGCGATAGCGGCATAACCGCCACGAGACGCCGCCTCGTTCATAATATGCCGCTTGACCAGCCCACACAGCGAACAGGCCTTTCGTTGCCGGTTCAGGCGGAGCAGGTCGGTAATCGATGCACCGTACTCGCGCGCCACATCGATCACGCGGAGATTGGCCTCCGCTCTCCGGCCGGCAAAGGCCTCAACCTTGGCCTGAGAGGCATCCGAGTAGCCGTTGCGGATGCCCAAGTTGATGTACAACCCGTCGACGCGATAGCCCAGGCCCAGCAAGACATCCCAGAGGGCCAGCGAGTCCTTGCCCCCCGAAACGGCAAGCAGGATTCGCTCCTCCGGGCCAAACATACGGTACTTTTCGATGGCTCGCGCGGTCTGCTTCGGCACCCACTGCAAAAAGTGATCGCTGCAGAGGGCCAGGTGGTGCTGGCGCATATTGATCACCGCCGGCCGGCCGCAGAGCTTGCACTTCACGAGCTACCCCCCGGAAACGATGGCGACCAGCTTGATCTCGTCATCGTCCTTCAGGATGGTCTCCTCGTTGATCAACCGGCCGTCTTTCAGCGCCAGCACGGCCTCGGGGTCGAGCCCCACCTTGCGAATGGCGTCGCGCACGGTCATCCCACCGCGCAATTCCCACGTCTTGTCCCGGTAGATGATTTTCATCGCCGCCCCCGGCCTTGCTCAATCGTTGCTCTTGTTGCTTGATTGTACGTCAAGAGGCAGGCAGGGTCAAGGGATTCGCCACCCCATAGCGCTCGGCCAGGGTCCACAGCGCCTGGGCGACTGCAGGCATCAACGGAATGCCCTCGCGCTGCCGCAACGCCTGGGCCTCGGCCTCGAGTTCGCCGTGCGTGTAGATGCGCTCCTGCCCAGCCGCCTTGGGCGCCTGCCGCAGGGCGCGGACCATCTCGGCCATCATAGCCTCAAAGTCGCCCTGCGGGCGCACGGCATCGATACGGATGGCCGCGAAATAGTGCCCGATAGAGCTACTCCCCCATGTGGGCCGGATCTGGGCGCTGTAGCCCGCACCGGAGAGGGCGCCGCAGAGGATATCCACCAGCACCGAAAGGCCATATCCCTTGTAGCCGGCCGTCTCCGCCATGCCCCCCAGGGGCGAGATCGTGCCCTCGCCGCGGAGCACGAGTTCCGTATCGCAGGTGGGGCATCCGTCGGCATCGAGCGCCAGGCCCTTGGCCAATGGCTTCCCGGCCCGCTGTGCGACCTCGGCCTTGCCCATCGCGATCGCACTGGTCGCCATGTCCAGCACCCAGGGCCGCTCGCTGCCCACCGGGACGGCCATAGCAATGGGATTCGTGCCGAGCATCGCAGCGCGCCCATAGGTCGGGGCCACGTGGGGGGCCGTGTTGGTCATCGAGATGCCGATCATACCCCGCGGCACGGCCATCAGGGCATAGTAGGCGGCGATGCCGTAATGGGTGCTGTTGGTCACGGTGACGCTCGCCGCCCCAGCCTTCTCGGCCATATCCAGGCAGCGTTCCATCGCCCGGTAGCCCACCACCTGCCCCAACGAGTTTCCCCCATCGAGGCGGGCAAGGGCCGGCCAGTCGGAGAGCACCTTGATCTGCGCCTTGGGGCCGATGCGCCCCTTCTCGACGGCCTCCACGTAACGATTGAACCGTGCCACCCCATGCGATTCGACGCCGCGCAGGTCCGCCGTCACGAGCACGTCAGCGACAATACGCGCTTCCTCAGCGGGCGCGCCCAGCTTGCCCATCACCTCCGCCACAAACCGTTTCAGATCCTCAGCGCAGACGCGCACCGGCTCACCATCCGAGATACTCATCATCATCCTCTGTCAACAACACTTTCATCCTGCACAATAGGCAGCGTCAGCAGCGCATGCGGCACAACCAGCGCCTCCAACTCCGGCCCGAGCGTGCGCGTTACGATGCTGAAAGCCTCCTCCATCGTGGCCGCCGGGATCATCTTGCACGCCCGCACCACCTGCGGATGCTCGCTGCCCACCACAATCACCGGGCACTCGGCCAGCACCTTGGCCATGACAAAGCAGCGCTGCTCGCCCGGCTTGTAGCCATGCTGCCGGGCATCGTCGAGGATGGCCTGCAGGCTGGGTGTGCGACGCATCGTCTCCAGGAAGCGTTGCTCACCGGTCCCCTCGCCCGCCCCCTCCTCGCAGCGCGCCGGCACGATATAGTAGCCGCCCGGACGCACGACCGGCGTCGGCGCAAAGTGGAGATAACTGGGCGCTCTGGAGGCCTGGTACAGGTTGCTGTCTTTGGGGTAGCCGACGCCGGCAATGGCCACATCGACCTGGCGCGGCACCGGCACCTCGTACATCGAACGCGCGATGCCGGCGAGTTCGGCAAACGCCTCCTCGGGCGCGCCGGCACGGACGGCGACGATCTGCTTCCTCTCGTCCAGCACGACGTTCACGATAAAGCGCAGCCCCGCCCGGCGGGCTGCCTCGCTGATGGCCTCGTGAAAGGGGTTGCCCTCGAGATTCCCCAGGCGCGTTTTGGGGTGATCGAGCATCTGGGGGCCATGAGTGTACTCGATCATCTTTTCGCCGGCCGCGCCGACGGCCACGGTCTTGCGCCCACCGCTATAGCCCGCGTACTGGTGCGGCTCCACAATGCCCGTGGCGATGAGTAGATCCGCCTCATAGGCGGCGCGGTTCACCGTGAGGGGGATGCCCGAGGGGGTCGTGCCCAGGTCGACCAGCGCCGCCGGGTTCTGTGGCTCGTGATCGACCACCCGGTAACGCTCGACCACCGCCGCGCCCAGCTTGGCCACCTTTTCCACCGGCGTGCTGGGCCGGTGCATGCCGATCCCACACAAGAGCGTGATATCCTCATCGCGCACACCGGCCTCCGCCAGTGCCGCGAGAATCGGGGGCACCAGCATATAGTCCGGGCTGGCGCGGGTAATGTCCGTAAAGACGATGCACACCCGGTCCCCAGGCCGGGCCAGGTCCTCCAGGCGAGGGGAAGCAACCGGCGACGCCAGCGCCTCGCTCACGGCCTGCGCCGGGTCCGGCATGGCCGGCAGCGAGCGCGACTCGACCAACTCCGCCCGCACGCCCGGCGGCAACGCAAACAACATCTCACCCTTACTATATGGAACAGAGAACATGAGCCAAGCTCCCCCAAGACCTCAACGCGGCATTAGAATCGACAGCCTTACAGCCAGCGGGCCTGGGAGACGCACAAAGCCACAGAGGGGCAGAGGGCCTCAAAGGCATCGAAAGCGCCCTTCCAGATTGGCCCCTGCGATTCTCTGCTCCTCCGCATCCCTCTGCGTCCCCCAGGCCCCACACTATCTGAGGCGTTGGCGCTAGAAAGGCGGGTCCACGCCCAGCTCGTTACCGATCTCGGCCAGCGTGGCCACGACCTTGGGGTGCAGCGGAATGCCCGCCTCGCGGCGCTGGGCGGCCTTTTCTGCCTCCTTTTCGCCATGGACGTAAATGCGCTCGGCGCCGGCCGCCTTCTCGGCACCGCGCAAGCGCTGCAACAGGTCGTCCATATCGCGCTTGAACTCGTCGAGCGGGCGGAAGGCATCAATGCGGAAGGCGCCGAAAAAGTGGCCCAGGTTAGCGGGCAACGGCCTCCCGTCCTCGGCCTTGGGGTACACCAGGTTGGCATAGGCTGCGCCCGAGAGAACGCCGGACAGGATATCCACCAGCAGGGCCAACCCATAGCCCTTGTGCCCGCTCAGCAGCTCGCCCTCGCCGCCGAGCGGCAACAGGCCACCGCCGGCCCGCGAAACCAGGTTCTGCAGCACATGCCCGGCGTCGTCCGTGCCCACGCCCTCTTCGTCCGTCGCCCAGCCCTGAGGCAGCGGCTTGCCCAGCCGGTTGTACACTTCGAGCTTGCCCCGCGGCACCGTCGAAGTAGCCATATCCAGCACAAACGCGGCGTTGGCCCCGGCCGGCACAGCGACGGCGATGGGGTTCGTGCCCAGCAGCGCGTTGCGGCTATAGGTCGGCACCACAAGCACATCCGAGTTGGTGGTCGAGATGCCGATCATGTCCTGCTCGAGGGCCATCATGGCATAGTAGCCGGCGATCCCATAGTGGTTCGAGTTGCGCACGCTGGCAAAGCCGGTGCCGGCAACCCTGGCCTTCTCGATCGCCTTGCCCATGGCCAGGGCACTCACCGGCTGGCCCAGCCCGCCATCCGCGTCATAGGTGATTGTGGTCAGCGTCTCGGCCACTATGCGTGTGGCCGGCCTCGCCTTCATCACGCCATCGCGCAGTCCGTCCACATATCGCTTCAGGCGCGCCACGCCGTGGGAATCCACGCCACGCAGATCCGCAGCCAGCAGCACATCGGCCGTAACCGCGGCATCCGTCCGCTCCACACCCAGGCGAGCGAACACCTCCTCGCAAAAAGCACGCAGCGGCTCGGCCTGTACAACGGCCGGTTGTTCCTCCCACAAAGGTCACCCCTCCCCAAGAACTGACGCCCCATGTCCACAGGTCGACCGAGGCGGCCCTCACGCCCAATGGGCGCCGGCTTGCGCCGCGCACGTCACCTCTCGCCAGCCGGCCGGGCTACCACCCCCAAAAACCCTGCGTCACCAGGGGCTCACAGTAGGCGGCTTTTGACACGATTGCGCAGAAAGAGGCTGGTCGTCCAAGCGACAGGCAGCGAGCTTGCGCACAGCGCGCCTCCTGCATGCATGTCGTAGCAGCGTACGGTCCCTAGCCGATTGCCGGGGACCGTGCGCCACTGAAGGCTCACCGTAGACGGCGCTTGACGCCGAATCTCACAGAAAGCATCTAGCTTTCCGGCGGGATTGGGGCGATAGCGCCCTCGCGCATAAGCATCTGGGCCATCTCGCGGCTCGCGCGAATGGTCTCTTCCGCCTTCTTGTACAGCTCCTCGCGCGAGAGGTTCAGGCGGGCCACCCCCTGCTCCTGCGCCTTCATGGCCACAGCGACCGCCTCACGCGGGAACACTTCCCACTCGTCCATCGTCGGGACAATGTTCTCATCGTCGATGCCCCGGTCCTCAGCACACTGAGCCAACTCGGCGGCTGCGGCCAGGCACATCTCGTCGGTGATGGTGCGCGCGCGCACATCCAGCGCCCCACGGAAGATGGCCGGGAAGCCCAGCGAGTTGTTGAGCTGATTGGCGAAATCGGAGCGCCCGGTGCCGACGATCCGCGCCCCAGCCTCCTTGGCCTCCCAGGGCCAGATCTCGGGGATGGGGTTGGCGCAGGGAAAGACGATGGCATCCTTGGCCATGCCGGCCACCCACTCCTTGCGGATGGTATCCGGTCCGGGCTTGGAGAAGGCAATCATCACATCGGCCCCGCGCATGGCTTCCGCCGCATCGCCCTCGCGCTGCTCGTCGTTGCCCTCGGTACAGAGGAACCATTTGTCAGGGTAACGATCCTGCGCGGCCTCGATATCCTTGCGCTTGCGGTTGAGGATACCCTTGGAATCGGCGGCGATGATCTGGCCCACCTGCACGCCGCTGGCGCGCAAGAGGCGCACCGTCGCCACATTCGCCGCGCCCATGCCGATCATGGCGACGCGGATGCTGTCCATGCGCTTGCCCACCAGCTTGAGCGCGTTGATCAGGCCGGCCAGGAGCACCGTCGCCGTCCCCTGCTGGTCGTCGTGGAAAACGGGGATCTCGATGCTGGGGTCGGCGCGCAGCGTATCCAGCACGGTGAAGCACTTGGGCTGCTCAATGTCCTCCAGGTTGATGCCACCGAAGGAGGGCTGGATCAGTTTGACCGTGCGGATAATGTCCTCTGGGTCGCGGGTATCCAGGCAGAGCGGCACGGCATCGACCCCGCCCAGATACTTGAAGAGCAGCGCCTTGCCCTCCATCACCGGCATGCCGGCCCGGGCGCCGATATTGCCCAGGCCCAGCACACGCGTCCCATCAGAGACGATGGCGATGACATTGGCCCGGTTGGTGAACTCGTAGGCCAGGCCGGGGTTCTCAGCAATGGCCCGGCAGGCAGCGGCCACACCCGGCGTATACCAGATGGAAAAGTCGTTGAAATCGCGAACGGCGCACTTGGGGGCCGTCTGGATCTTGCCCTTGTAGTAGGGATGCAGGCGCATGGCATCCGCCGTGGGCTTGTGGGCACGGGCGAGCAGTTCCTCTTTGCTGAACATGGGAACACCTCCCTGAGTCGTCAGCATGCGCGCGGGGCAAACAACGGGTAGAGAAGCATTTCGCAAACCGCCGCCCCAGCTACTCCGCGCGAATAGTAGCCGAAGGGACGGTATCGGAGGGGCGAGTGCACTGAGGCAGATCCGAGAACACGCCTCAAGCTTGCGATTCGGACTCCTGGCCTTCGGCCGCCAACACCCTCTTCAGAGCCGCGATGGCTACCTCGAGCATCGGGCGGTCGGGCTCGCGCGTCGTCAGGCGCTGCAGCAACAGCCCGGGGGCCAGGAGAGCGGCCACCAGCGGATGCTTGCGGTGCTTGGCTCCGAGCTTCATCACCTCATAGGCCACACCGGCAACGATGGGGATCAGGATGATCCGAGAGAGGATGCGCAACCAGAGCGCAGGCCGGCCGAGAAGCGAGGCGAGAATGATATAGACCAGCAAGACCAGCAACATAAAGCCGGTCCCGCAGCGTGGATGCGCGGTGCTATGGGCCTCGACTTGCTCCGGCACCAGGGGGACCCCGGCCTCATAGGCGTTGACCGTCTTGTGCTCGGCGCCATGGTAGGCAAAGACCCGCCGCACGTCCGGCATCATGCCTACGGCCGCCACATAGCCGATGAACAGCCCCAAGCGGATCAGGCCCTCAACGATATTGCTGGCCAGGGACGAGGCCAGATACTGGTCGGCAAAGCGAACGAGGAGAACCGGTAGCATGAAGAACAGGCCGACGCCGATGGCCAGCGAGCCTGCCAGCGTGCCCCAGGCCATAGGGCCGGAAAAGCTCGCTTCCGGATCATCGCTCAGGGCGACATCGGCCGAGTACATCAGCACACGCGTACCGAGCACAAGCGTATCCCAAAGCATCGTCAGGCCGCGCAGGAACGGCGTCCTGGCGACAAAGCCGCCATAGATGTGGCCCGCGAGCGGCTCGTCGTGGATGACAATCTCCCCCTTGGGGTCCCGGACGGCCACGGCAAAATGCCTGGCGCCGCGCATCATGACGCCCTCCATGACCGCCTGGCCGCCATAGTGAAACTGCTTCACCGCTCTTCCTTCCCAGTGACTGACCGCATGGGGCACGGCAGCCTTTGCATCACACCTTCGGCATGGGTAGAACACGGCGAGCCTGCGCCTGCCACATGCCAGAAAAAAGACAGAGTGCATTGCACTCTGTCTTCATTCCCCTCAGCGAGGCGCCCTATTCCCCTTCAGCCTCGGAAGCAGTCGCCTCGGGGGCAGCCGGCGCTGCGCCCTCAGCCTCGCCTTCGGCCTCAGCCTCGGTGACGATCTCGATCTCGTGGCCGCGCCGCGCGCGCCGCTTGCGTGCACGAGCCTCGGCCTTGGACTCGAACTCGCGCCGCTGACCAAGCCGCCGCTCAAAGCGCTCTACCTGGCCTGCCGTGTCCACAATGCGCTGCTCGCCCGTGTAGAAGGGATGGCACTCTGAGCACATGTCGGTGCGGATCTCCTTCTTGGTCGAGCCGGTCGTCCAGGTGCGGCCACAGGCGCAGATAACCTTGGCGTCCGGATAGTACTGGGGATGGATATCCTTCTTCATAGCCTACCAGGTCCTTTCCGGGTAGACACTGATTCGCTTGCGGCCATCCGTCTGCGGGATGAACTCGAACTTGACATAGCCGTCCACCGTCGCAAAGATGGTATGATCGCGGCCGAGCCCGACATTGCTCCCGGGCCGGAAATGCGTCCCGCGCTGCCGGGCGATAATCGTGCCCGAACGCACACGCTCGCCGTCATAGCGCTTGACGCCCAGCCGCTTGGACCGGCTATCGCGCCCATTGCGGCTGGAGCCGCCACCCTTCTTATGTGCCATAGTAATACACTCCTGATATTGCCCTGGCCGAGCGGGGCCACCCCCCTGCCCAGCAGTGGCCGGCGAACCAACCACCCCTGACCCCGGCCGGAGATTCAGCGTTGCCAAACTAGCCGAGGATGCGCTCGATCTGCAGACGCGTCAGCGACTGCCGATGCCCGGACTTGCGCCGGTAGCGCTTCTTTGGCTTGTACTTGAAGACGATGACCTTTGGGCCTCGTTTCTGATCAACGACCTTGGCCTCGACGCTGGCCCCCTCTACCAGGGGCTTGCCGACGCGCACATTGCTGCCGTCGCTGACCATCAGAACGCGGTCCAGCGTGACCGTCTCGCCCTCAGGCGCGGCCAGCTTTTCGACCTCGATTACCTCACCCTCGGCAACGCGATATTGCTTGCCACCAGTCTCAACAATCGCGAACACGGTGCTCAGTACCTCCCAACGATCTGCTGCGTCGCGGCACGCCAGGCCGGCTCTTGGACCAGCAACAGTTGATTATACGGACAATCCTACCCCTTGTCAAAGCGCCCCGGTCGGCCAAGTTTGACAGTGTGGCCCTCCTGTGCTATACTCCCGACGCTGTGTGCTGTGGGCCGTTAGCTCAGGCTGGTTAGAGCACCTGCCTTTTAAGCAGGGTGTCGCTGGTTCAAATCCAGCACGGCTCACCTCTCACCAATCTGGGCACAGCACGCTTCTTGCCACCCTAGCTCAATCGGCAGAGCAAGCGCTTCGTAAGTGCTAGGTTAAGGGTTCAAGTCCCTTGGGTGGCTCTCCCCCACAACATGTAGTGGTCCGTTGGAGCTATCCCCCTATATCTACTGTTTCTGTAGGGGGGGACCCATATGCTAGCTCCACAAACTGACCAAACGCTTTCCAATATCTGGGATAAGAGGGCAAGCCGCTCTCGTCGTACCTCACCTGTGATTGAGCGGATGCTCCAGCGCATCCCCAAGTCCGACCTCGGCATGGACGTTCGCGACTGGATCATTGACAATCAGGCGCGACGGCACAGCGTCCACACCATTCGGAATTACCTCACGTCCCTGCTCCTCTTCACTGAGTACCTGCGTGACGAACACAGCATCGAGAAGGTCACTGACATACGGGCTACCCACGTGCGCCTGTACATGATCCGTCTCGACGACCAGGGGCACAACGAGGGGGGTGTGCATAATCTCATGCGTCCCATCAAAACCTTCCTGCGCTGGTATCGGCGCGAGTACCATCCCCGCGACTGGCCGGACCCGCTCGAGAACATTGTGCTCGGCACGCCCAAAATTGTGCCCCTACGGGCCATGACCAAAGAAGACATCGAAACACTTGTGGCCGGCTGCACCGAGCACACCCTGACAGATGATCGGGATCGAGCCATCCTCCTGGCCCTCTTTGACACAGGATGCCGCGCCAGCGAGTTTTGCAGCATCGACATCAAAGACGTTGACCTCGCTGGCGGCTCAATCCTGGTCAGATGGGCCAAGGGCGCGAGGTTCCGCACCGTGTTTCTCGGACACAAAGCCCGCGCCGAAATCGCTCGCTACCTGCGGCATCGCAACCGGCCAGACCCGAGCGAGCCACTTTGGATTGATGTCCTTCGGTACAAGGGCGGACGAGTGAAGCGGCTCACCTACAACGGCTTGCGGCAGATCATCCGCCGGCGAGCCGAGGCTGTCGGCATGCCGGAGCCGGGCCTACACCCGTTTCGCCGAGGCTTCGCCCTGGAGTGTATTCGCCAGGGTATCGACCTCGAATCACTACGCCGACTCATGGGGCACAGCGACCTCACGGTGCTGGAACGCTACCTGCCCATGACCAACGATGACCTTCGCATGGCCCACGCTAAAGCCTCTCCGGTGGATAGCATCTACGAATAGGGCCAGTCGCAATACGTAATTCAATACGCATTTCCATACGCAATTCTAGGATAATAAAGGCACATATATATATATACTATATATGTCGCTTTATTATCCTAGAAATACACACGTCGTATAAATTGAAGAAATCTTGGGTGAGATTAGTCCTCAAGACCTCCTTTCCGGCCGGCTTTTCTGAGGCTGTCGGGGCGGGCACTCACTCGGCCCGCCCCTGTCATAGTCAGCTGCCCACCCGTGGGAGCGGTAGCGCCGATAGGTCCGGCACCTGGGGCACCACTCCTCGCCATCGAGAACCTTGTGCAGCTTGCTCCCGCAAGTGTGGCAATGACCGCAGTAGCGCATGGCGGCACCTTCTACTTGTACATCTTGTGGCTCTCGGCAAAGTCGAAAACGGGCCGGTCCTTCACATTGGGATTGAGAATATGCACGTGCCGGAGCCCATCGGTATCTACGTCGATAATCGCCAAGGTGTACTGGCCATTAGACATGGCGCGGGTCTGCTCGCCCGGCAGCGCCATGAACTCGTCTACGGGCATGATATGCATACTGTAGCGATAGGCTCCGGCGATACGGCAGCCGTCGCCCTCATTGGAGATGTCCTCGGTAAGCTCAAGGCCACGCTCGGCCATCCAGCGGTCAAGGCCCGCTCGCGTGGTAAAGGCCGTATGCGGCGTTGCACCCTGCGTGACCGTGTACCAGTAATCACACGTCCGCTCGTGCAACTCGGGCGTCAAGTGATAAGCCCACAGGTTGTTGTAGAGCCTCGTAGCCGTGTATCGTTTGGTCGTGCGCAAGATTTTCATGTTACCTCTCCAGGCCGGGTACAAGGCCCCCGGCCTGGGCACAACGAGCTGTTAGGGTTCATCCGATCCAAAGAAAGCCACGGTTTGCCCGGTGACACTTTGCACCGGAAGCAAATAGGTGTAGCCGTACCGCTCCAACTCTATTTCACCCACCTCAACGAATATAGCCCGCATGTCGCTGCGTGACTGGAGAATGGACGGTTTGCAATAGGAATCCACAAAGTCCCCCACCGTGGCCACATCGGATACCGCATACCTGCGAAAATACTTGGCGTGCGTGAACTCGTCAGCTTCGTCCTCGCGTCTCATATCCACTCTTCTTGCTGATCGCGATTGGAAAAACGATTGGTGAGCTTCATGTTGCCCCTCCTGAAAAGTATTGGATTTGTCGGCGGCCACCCCGCCGAACTGTCTATACTATACTACATATCATCTAGTTTGTCAAGAGTTTTCGGCACGAGTTTCGAGCCAATTTGACTTGAACAAAAAGAAGTGCCCCGTGGGTCTTGTCAACCCACGGGGCTTCAGGAGGGGTAAAGAAGGTAGTTGGTTATGTCATGTGCCGCTCGCCAACCATCCGGCGAGCGGCGTCGATAATCGCGAACCCGGCCACCACAGCCTGTAGCTGTTCATAGTCCTCGATGTAGCAAACGTCCATGAACTCGAGGATTTCCTGGCCGGCTTCGCGGGCCAGCTCAAAGACCCGCTTCCACATCTCATCTGAGTAGAACCCGTATGACACCGAGACCTCTTCGGTCGTCATGACCCGTTCCAGGTCGTAGGGATTACTGGCGTGCTCGGCGAGTTCGGCCAGCTTGTCCAGGCCGACATTCGCTTTGAGCCAAGTGTTCAGGTTGTCGTGAGGCGTGTAGATCGTTGGGTGAGACATGATGCTCCTTTGCTAGGCCACTTTGGTCTGACTGGCTTTTTCGGCCAGAATCTCTTTCATCCACTGGTTCTCATACTCGCGATAGCACTCGCGGCAGAGGAAAGCCGGGTCAAACGGGAGGTCTCGGTATACCTCGTCCCAGTCTGCCGCGAAGGGCTCAAGGGCCACTGCCGGCAGCGTGTGCTCGTGCTCATACGTGCACTCGGGGCACTTGATCCAGACGGTCACGGTCTTTTCCATGTTGCCTCTCCTATCGATGTAGAATGTGAGGGGCGGCACTGGGCTACCCCTCCGGCCCTCGACCTACGCGTAATGGCTCTTGCCGCAGTAGGGGCAACAGACGTCCATTGTCACCGGCAAATCTTTGTTGTCGCGGAAATCGCGCCCGCAAGCAAAGCAGTGGAGTTTGCCGCCGGCCCGGTGGTCATCCTTGGCCTTGTGCCGCACGATACCAAAGTTCCCGAATCGCAACTGCGTTGCCTTTCTGGAGTTCGAGATTGTACCTGCCGAGATTGCCATGTTGCCTCTCCTGTCGCTGGATATGAAGACTAGTATCGTGGGTACGATTAGCCGGGTACAAAGCCCCCGGCCTGGGCTCGTACTCACTACGGAAGAACCACGATCTCGAACGCGCCAAGCTCGCGAGCCTTCCGGCGGGCCTGGCGAACAGCCTCGCTGTACAGCCCGTTGAACTGGAAGTCCTCACCGTCAATCTTGAACCACCAGCCACCCCGACCACGAGGCTTACGGCCCCAAGTATTCTCGTACCAATTGGTGTTGACGCGAATTGTGCTGGCCATTGTTGTCCCTCCTGAACTGTATGATGTATCACTCAGTATGTCTATACTATAGTATACATCGCCTACTTTGTCAAGGACTTTTCGGGCTAATTTCGAGCCAATTTGACTTGAAAAATCGGGGTGGGCCGGGTAGAACCCGGCCCAATCTCAAGCCACTTGCGGCATACCCTCGGCATCCTCCGTCCAGCCACACGGACACTCCGTCTGGCTTTCCGGTAGATCCGCACCACACCAGGGGCAGCGACCGGCGTCAATGCAATCCGGGCAGGTATCAACGTCAACAAATCCGGTGTCCCAATCCATCATGCCAGAACCCAGCACACCCCACCCCTCGCACGTGGAGCAGTAACGAGGATGGGCACCCGCCCACGCCTTGCGGTCGGCGGCCAGCTTGTCCCGGCGACGCTCCTCCTCGCGAGCCTCCTCGGCAAACTCCTCGGGGTTGAGGTTCTCCAGATCGGCGAGGTTCCACTTGCTGACAAAGTTCGACATGTTGCCCCTCCTTCCCACCGGGCCGGGTAAGACCCGGCCCGGTGGGGCGGTTGTGCTTAGAAGCGTTCCTGCATAACATCGGGCTCCCAGAGGATGGCCATCGCTTCGTCGGGCGTGATATGGCCGTCAAGCAATGCGCTCATCGCCTTGATTACTCGCTCGTGGGCAGGAGTGATCGAGTAACCCTCAATCAGCCTGCCCCGGCGATCCTTCTTCACGTGGTACAGCCCCCTACGGTAGTTATTCTGGCCGATGCGCGCCGCTGCTTGGCTCAGCGCCCGATAGACTTGCTTCACGTTCTCTGCTCGATTGACCATGTTGTCCCTCCTTGGTGACTAGTGTGCCTTCAGCCACTCTCTGATTTTAGCTTTTACTTCCTCGCTGTGCGGAGACACCCAAGGTCCTTTGACCTTGCCCCACACTTCATGTAGGGCGATGTCGCGGTCATGCTTTTCCCAGGAGTGAGGAAAGCCCAACCAGCAACTGGCACAACGTGCATCGTAGGCCGCGTTTAGCACAGTATCCGATGGCTGGTAATTGTATCCCTTCGCCTTGTTGTACTCGTTGCGCGTCATCTTGCATCCCCTTCCTTTCAACCCCATTCGGCGTTTTCGTAGGCGGGCAGGCTTCTCGCAATGGCTAAGCCCAACATATCGCGAACCTGCTCAATGAGCTTGAACAAGGCCCGCTTCGGCACATCGCCCTCATAGCATTGGTAAAGATAGCAATCCATCGACTTGAGAGCCTGAGCCCTCGGCACGCCGGCAAGAGCGCGGTACTCACCAAAATCGTAGTTGTCGGGGCTCTCGTCGGAATAACGCTGGCAAACCGCGTCAACGTTCATGGCGTACAGCGCCTGCGCCAGTCGCGCCTCGTCTTCGAGAGTGGACAACGGCCAACCGCTCTTGACCACCAGCTCCTTCATGGCACCATAGGGTTCCTGGTTGCCGTTGTCACCGCAAATGACGGCCACAATGCGGCTGATCGTCTCGGGATCTACAACAAAAGCACTCACGTTGCCTCTCCTTGGCCGGGTACAAGGCCCCCGGCCAGGGCTCCAAGGGCCGAGGAGCTAGCGCCCCTCGGCCACCTCGAACGCAAGCTCGAAATACTTCTCGGGCACCTCGTCGCCCTCGTACCCGTTCAGCGCCCGGCAGCACGCCTCGGCAAGCTCGGTGAGATTGACCTCGCCGGTATCGAGGTCAACATAGTCGGTGAGGTTGTGGCGCATCCAGAAGCGGATGCAGCGGGTCGTCGGACGTGGTTTCATGTTGCCCCTCCTAAAGCATGTAACGTATTGCTTACTATGGCTATAATATAGCATACGTCGTTTACTTTGTCAAGAGCTTTTGAGGATGAATTCGAGCCAATTTGAGTTGAAAACACGAACGCCCCGGAGTGGGCGGCTCCAGGGCGTTCGTGCAGGGGGGGAGGGGGGTTAGGTAGTTGTCTATTTGGTTGACTGGGCTCGTGTAGCAGCGATAGCGTTGCCGATGCCCTTGATCAGAGTTTGGTAGGCCAGGACAGCGACACCGGCGACAACGACGCTAGCGGTGCCAACCCACTGCAACACTTCGGGCACCCATACAAAGACGATTTCCGCCCAATCCGTAGGCATGGCCGGCAGCGGTGTAACGGTCGCTTCGGCAATGGTCTGGCCAACGCCAAACGCGAGAGCCATGCCGATAACAACGAGCCGCATCCGATTGTCGGACGGCTGCCACTTGGTCAGTTTGATTAGCTGGCCTAGAACAAAGACGACTAGGCCAAGTAGTGCGCTAACTTGCGGATTGAGTTCCATGCTGGTTGTCCTCCTTCTTCAGCTTGAACGAGAACGCCGTTACGCGAGCGCGGCGACCGTCGATTGCTTCGCGTTCTACGCGGATACGCTCTACTGCGTTTTTCTTGAGACCCTCTCGCAGCAGGCTTCGCATCCGCTCTACCCAGAGGCCGGTTACTTCGCACCACTCGGCCGTGGTGCGAAACTCGGTCCAGCCTTCTCGGGCACCCTCGTTGGGGCGTTCCTGTAGATACTCAAGCAGTTCTTCTAGCGTGAACGTTGCTCCGGCCATTCTCTCCCTCCCCAGGGCGTTCTATGTGGGCCCGTGGCAGTTCATAGACCTTGATGTCCACCTGCAAGCCTACAATGTCGTCTGACATCAATACCATGTGCCCAATGTCCGGCACGGTGTTTGCGCCCACCTTCCAGCCAAACTCATTCTTCAGTTGCCAGCAAGGTAGCGTGGCTACTCGGATGCGAGGTGGTTTGTGAATCAGAATAGCCCGGTGCCGGTGAGCACGGACCACCATGTCATACATCAGCGCGTTCTGTCCCCACATTCGCCGGTACTCGCTATCCTGAAGGTAGTAATCCCGCAGCGGTGCCGACGCCTCGTAGAAGATGATTGAGGTCGCGCTCACGTGATGCGTGAAGTGAATCAGCTTGCCGTCCATGTCCAGCGGCAGTTCCCACCAGAGCGGGCTCTTGGTGTTAGGATGGCGCTTAGCGTCCAGTTGCAAGGCTCCACTACGCACGTGGGTACTGACTTTGCCGCCATGCCATGCCGTGCCATGCAGCACATAGAGCACGTCCACAAGCTCACGGAACGGACGCAGCACCTTGACCATCGCTTCCTGCTGAAGGTTGAGCAGAGGTGTCGTCAACTGGCCGTCCTTGTCGTGGCTCCCCTGTATCAGGTCCCCATCAACCACGCCGACCACCGTATCATGAGGATGGCCCTTGATCCACTCATCACGCAAAGCTCGAAAACGGTCCAAGCTCTCCTGGTAGCGGTCCACAAGCCAGAGTTGAAACTTGTTGAACCCAAGCTCCCGACCGTCCTCATCGTAGATGCCGTCCGCCCAGAGCCCCACGCTCGAACCCACGTGCAGATCGGCCAGACAGAACGCAAGCATACCATTTCCCCCTAGTCCCCCAGCGAAACCAAACTGCTCAGCAGTCTCAAGATCGGCTCGGCTAAGGCCGCAATCACTGCCGCCACTAGGGGCCACGCCAGCTTGGATACATACCCCAAGCTCTTCTCGATGTCGCCCAGGCGCGAGGCGACTGTGCCGCGCTCCGGATTGATCGGCCCAACCTGGTTTTCCAGTCGCTCCACCTTGGCCTCTATCTTGGTTATATCGGCCTTGACCTCGGCAAACCGCTCCTTGACATCGGCTCCCTGCTCCTCAGCCGATTTGACCAAAGCCTCGATATTCGCTCGTAGGGTCGCAAGGTCGGTTGCCAGCTTATCCAGGCTCGACAGCCGGTTATAGATGTTCTGCAACACAGTCGCCTCGTCCATGCCAGCCCAGCCCTAGCTATTCGCTTTGAGGATGTTCTCTACGCGGTAGAGTAGTTTGCTCTGGCTCAGCAGAAGCGAGTACAGTCGGTCAAAGTCGTTCTGCTCGAACGTTCGCGTCATCTCCTCGTTCCACCAGCGAGCGGCAATACATATCTCCAGCGGCGTCTTGGCCGGGTCATTCTCCGGCAGGTAAGCCAGTGCCGGCGACAGCTTGTCGCGCACTTGCTCCACGAACCACATCCAGTGCTCCATGAACTTGGCGCCCGGGCAATCCGTGTCGCGATTTAGTTGGTGGTGGTAGGCCAGTATGTCCGTGCCCTCACTAATCTTGCGTAGGAGGATGGACACAGCCGCGACCGCATTGGTCAGCGTCGGCCCCTCGGGCAGGCGGTAACGGTAGTCGCCGACAATCTCCACGCCCCAGGTGCCCTCGTTCCAGCCCCGGACATGAATCCCGTCCCGGTCCAGCGGATTGAACACCCAGATGCCGTCCGGCGCGACGAACAGGTGAGGCCCGCCACTCCAGCCCAGGCTTGAGTAGTGCCGGAGTAGAGCCTGCATCCAGTACTGCCCGCCAAACTCCATCCACCGCTCGGTGTCTGGCTTGTAGGTGTGATGGATAACGACCAGCCGGCGCTTTATGGCCGGCAGAGCCTCTACGTACCTCTCAAACTCGTCAGGCGTGAATCGCTTGCCAACGATGCTGAAGCTGCCCTCGTAGCCCATAGGTGGTTCCTCCTGTGGCTGTTCGGTCTTGTTCAGATCGCCCAGCGCCCGGATGCCCGGCGTGATGCGGTCCATGATCGCCTTGTCATGGTCATAGTCTCCCCAGGGCGGGAAGAAGCCGGCCGTAAACAGGCAGAAGCACTCTATGTAGCGGTCCTTGCGAAGCTCGCGCTCGTAGGTCACAACATCGTCGGCATAGCCGTCCGGGTTGAGCGAACGCCACCCCTGGCGCTCACCGCTGTTGATTAGCCCGTCAATGCCGGCCTCGGTAATGAGCACCTTGGCCCTAGTGATGTCCAGCCCAGCCTCGGCCAGATAGCGCATGTTGGCCCGGTAGCGCAGCGCATGATACTGGCCGGTCGGCCCCTCTACGCCCGGCTTCCAGTAGGCGTGGAAGGCGAGATAATGACCATGCTTCACCGCAAGCTTGGCCGCCTCTGTCAACTGCTGCATCTTCCAGCGAGCCGCGGCTTCGTCGCCGCCCGGATTGCCCTCGGCGATACAGAACACTGCAACGGTAAAGCCCTCGGCGTTGGCAATCTCAATGCAGCGAATCGTAAACTCGTTGAGCATGGCGAGGCCGAAATTGCTGTTGACATCCGGCTCGTTGGGCAACTCAAAGACCGGGTTGCCCCATCCGGTGAACTCGCGCCAGCGAGGAAGCATCTTGCTCATGTATTCCTCAGCCCCAGCGCGGCCCCTGGCAATACAGTCCTTGTCCCAAGCGTCGGTGTGGAACCGGAGGATTTTCCTTTGGCCCGGAAACGGGTCAGGGCCAGCCCCAGGGTCCACAATCTTGACCCACTGCGCCCCAAGGTTATCGAGGCTACCACGCATCCAATCCAGGGTACGCTGAATGTGTAGGGTTGCTTTGCAGGTCATGATAACCTCCCCAGTGTATAGCCCGATCTCCGGGCAGGCTTATCTCAACAGGTCCTCAATCGCCATCAGCCGCTCCCAGAGTATCTGGGCCCACTCCGGCGCATCGCTTGGCAGCGTGTCCGGCTTGGCTAGCCGAGCATGAGCCTTTTCGCGCTTCTCTCGCTGCTCACGCTCAGCCTGCGTCTCGGACACCTGGAGCCGCCGCACGTTATTGCTCACCTTCTGATACTTGAGCTTAGGCATCGCTCGCCTCCGGCACCAGCCGCTTGATGTGCCAACCGTCCCCGTCTTTCCAGGCAAGGAGATCCAACAGCTCATTGGTTTCACCCGTGGTGCCGATGCCATACGGCACAAACTCGGCACTCAGCACCACATCACGCTCACGACTCAAGTAGACAAAGGAATCGGAGTCCAGTAGCGTCTCGGACACGTCCGGCACGTCCACAGGTCCGGCAAAGTCCGGCCACTGGCCGGCAGTGATGGTCAGTATGTCGCCCTCAATGGCGATATGTGCCGGATTGCTCAGGCTTACCGCAATGTCATGGTACATTTCCCCACTCCCTATGTGCCGATTGCCCAAAAGTTGCCATAGATTGTGGCCGCACTGCTGCCGCAGCCCAGGGCTTGGGTCGCCCCAGTCGCGCTATACGATAGAGTTCGAAATGTATCAACACCCTGACTGTTACTCGACCAGACACAGACCATGCAGCTATGGATCGCTGAGAACGACGCCGGCCAACTCACTGAAAGCGTTACGCTTTCCGCTCGCGGCGCGCTAGCCTGCGCGTACTCCAGCCGGCGAGCATGTTGCCTACAACCCAGCAGATAGGTCCCAGACGGCAAACCGTGTACACCATGCTTGGTGTTGATGTGCGTATTACTGTTGTTTTTTGCACTATCCAACTCTGTCTTTAGATGGCTCAGGTTGTCGCGCACGTGAACGTTCATGATCACGTCGGTAACAACCTCGTTGTTGGTCCATGTTCTCGGCTCAGTCCACCCCATGCCCAGCCTCCTATCGTGCCAGCCGTGTATTCACGCCTAGCTCACTGACACCTAACATCCACACCGTATCAATCGGTGCCGGTGAGAGTTGCCACCGGATGTCCCAATCGGAATCCGTGATGTCGTGTGTTACGGCCTCTAGGTAGTAATCGCGGACAATCGCCGCATCCCCACGAGGTCGCCGTACCACCGTTATCCGATCGCTAAGCTCTCGGTCCAGCACTACCGGCCACATGTCATCGTAACCCGTCGGTTGCAGGATGATACTCTCCACCCGCACGCCCGGCTCCCTGTAGCGATTGAGCAGGTCCTGGGCGCAAGACATCGCTTCGATGTCCGAAGTCAATAGCAGGTCGTCCAACTCCAGCGTTCGCGCAAAATACCGCCTCTGGCTGTCGGGATCGCCGGCAATCTGCTTTTCGCCGTCTCGCCGAGAAACTTGTATCTCGTTGTAGATCCAGGTGTCATCATAGTTGAGGGTCAGGTCCGCGTAGGGCCATTCCGTTTCGTCCGGCGCATCGCCAAAGGTGCCGACTGGGTTGATCTGCTTCGTCACCCGATAATGCCGGTCCTGGAAGGTCAGCCGCCCCTCTCGGTCCATGAAGAGCAGCCCATCTTCGCTGTCGGTTACGCACTGCAAATAATCCAGGGCGTAGGTGTCAATGACATCAGCCTGCATCTCACTCGCGCCAGGGTTGATAAAGCGAAAAGCGACAATCTCCCCGGCTATCTTGGTCGATACGCCCAGGGCACTCGCTGCCGGATCGCCCAGCACCCAATATCCCTGGTCCACGAACACGCCCGACATGCCCGTCGCATCCAGCACTCGCTGGACACGCTTACCGCTCAACTCCTGTGGCACAGCCAACTCGCGCAGCTTCATGAGTCTGAGGACCTTGAACCCGTCTACCGCATTGACCTCGCACGTAGAATCCAGTCCCGGCCCCCAGATCTGGGGCCATGCTTCGATGAACCCGGCAAACAGTGGGTACTCTGCGTGCCGCCAAATAGCCTTGATGCGCACTCGGCGCATGGGCAGGATTTGGCCGTAATGTGGGCCTAGCTCATACGTCGGGTCAAAGCGCCGGTCCCGATTGTCTAGAATCAGGGTTGCGGTGCCCGCCTCAATTCGCCCTCGTTCGTGCTGGCGACCACGCCGGATATGTACCTCACGCACATAGCCTGACACATCCGTCCAGATCGGCGTCAGCGGCGGGTCAGAGGCAAAGGCAATCTCTACCGATATGCGCGGGCGGCCCAAAATCATGTCCCATGAGCCGGCCCCAGTGAAAACGAGCTTAGGCAGGGAGATCGCTCCGCTGCCCTTGAACTGCAACAAGCCCTCGCTAGCCAGCGTCACTCGCTCAGGCGACCAGTCGCCGCTTGCGTGGAACGGGATGTACATCCCCTCGGCGGCCAGAGTAGCCTTGGGCAGTGTCGATGCACCAGAGGCTCGGAATTCCTGACGGCCACTCGCTGCTACCGTGGCCTTGGGCACTTTGACCGCACCGCTGCCCGTTCTGTTATAGACATACGTGACCGTCAGGTAGGGCCGGTACGCCGCTGTCGAGTACTCAGCAGCCGCGATGTTTATATACTCGTCGGTGCCCTGTACCGGTGCAATGCCGGCCCGGTCCCGGCTAGAGATAAGAGCGTAGTAGGTTATGCCCCCACCCCGTGGCCAGTTCTTATCAAGCGCACCGGACCGGTACGGCGTGTTCAACGGCATCCCCGCTGTGCTGCGCCAGACAGAGCTATCAAGCGGTTGGCTCAGGGCCAGGTCATACGCGGCATCCATGTTCGCCGTGGTCAACGGGTCGTATGCGCCCCAGTTGGCCTTGACAATCTGCACTTGATAATCGGCTTCGCTGTTGTCCCCAATGGCCGTCAAGACCATCGAAACCGATTGCACTGTGATACCGGATGCCGGCAGGCTGGTCGTGTTGAAGCGCAGGAACGGGCGGTAGACGTTACAGTATGAGCTACCCTGCCGCATTCCACAGCGGTTATAGTCCTCGTTGTTGATCTGATTGCACGTGTAGCGAGCCGTCCCGTAGTTTGGGCCTTTACCCTGCAACTCGGCGTCGCCGGTTGTATCGGCAAAGTCCGGGTCAATCGTGACCGGGTACGTGGCCGAGGCAAGCGCATCAACTGGAACAACCGTGTACACGCACTGCGCGCCATCAACCTTCCTGGCGTACCGTTTGCAGGGTAGCTCCTCGCTGTTTGCGTCCCAGGCTCTTGGGAGGTGGAAGCGGTTGCCGTCTACCTCCCACTCGCTTACCCACCCATCCGCTAGGTCTACGCCCGTAACGACCGTCTCAAGTGCCACCCAGCCGCTCTCAGACAGATCGGCCGGCGGGTCGGTCAGGACCAGCGTCTCACGTAACCCCGTCTCGGTCAGCCGCAACTCGTGGCGCCAGAAATCGCCTTCTGTGACCAGACAGTCGTCCTGCACGGTGCGGGCGGGCGGTATGCTGGCAACGCTCTTGAACCCCCCGAGGCTCTCTAGGTGAGTTTCGGGAAGCAGCCCCACCCCCCGCGTAACTTGGCTGTACTTGCTGCCCTCAATGCGCGAGACCCCATCACGGGTCAAGCGCACCTTTAGGCCAGGCGCGCCAAGCTCGCCGTTGCCCATGTCGCGCAACGCCGTGTCCAGCGGTTGCCACTCACCCTGCTCATCCTGGTAGTGGATGGGCACGCCGGTAAAGTGGGCCTCAATAGCCCCGTCGGGCCGTTGGAACTGGATGCTGTACCGGTCCCGCTTGTGGACCGGCAACTTGGCGCTCTCTGGGTTGGCAGCGAGGAAGTCGCGCAGCCAGTTAGCCATTGCTCACCTATTAGCTCAGGGGCTGGGTGTAGGTCAGGGAGGTCACGGATACCATCGCGCCGGCCTGAATCGCTACACTGTTGATATTCAGGTCACAGCCGGAGGTTCCCACCGTACCCTGAAACACAACGGTTGAACCGTCCGACCTAAAGGCGCGAAAGAACGTTGCTGTGCCGGTGGCGTTGGCGGAGGTATCCGCTGTGATGGCGTTGGCCTGAGCCACGCCGCCGCTGGCCGAACCGAACGCCGACGAAGAGAAACGCAATTCGGCCAGTACCGTGTTGCCACTGAGCCCCGAATTCGCATTGGCCGGCTTCGTGCCACTGTAAATACGCAGATAGCCGTTGTTGAGCAGAGACGTTACAGCGTTGACAGCAGCGTTCGCCGCTGTGCTGCTCAGACTAGGTGCATAGGCCATATCATCGCTCCTTTATAGTCCCGTGGTGCCGTTGCGCTGCTTGACCTTGAGCAGTTCCTCGCGCACTTCCTCGGCCAGCTTGCGCACGGTGATAACGCTACCCTGGACCGTGACATACACGTCACCGCTTCGGCTTATGGCCATCGGCCCAGAGCCGTAGCCATTGGGCACGATATAGCCACTGGTCTTGGGCACAAAGACCTCGGGCCCCCGCTCTCCCACGATGTAGGGCAGGCCGGCCTGCACCGGTCCACCCGCAGCGCGACCGGGCAACGAGGGGGCTGGGGCCGCATCGTCGTACACCGTTCTGATGTGGTGGGTCGTGTAAATATCCGTCGGGATCGTCAGTAGGTTGGCATTGACCGCTGCGACCGCTGTAGCACTGGAAAGCTGGAACTCCTCTATCAGCCCCTCCAGGGTCGTAGTTGCCGTCTCGGTCGTCTCTCCAGCAAAGTTGTTTACTCCGGTCAGCAGTGCCCGCGCCGCTGCGTCCACGCGCTGTGCTTGGGCGACACCTTCGCCGCCCATCTCTACCATCTTCTGCCGGTCCTCCAAGAACCACTTGTAGGCCAGTTCCAAAGCCTGGTTGATAGCGTCCTGATGGGCCTTGGCGTTCTGCAACTCAGCCTGATAGTGGCGCAGAGTTTCGTTCAGGGCTCTACCAGCCTTCTCAAGCGAGGCGATGGCTCGCTCTTGCTTGGCAATAGCCCGCTCCTGCTTGGCTATCTCGATGTTCAGCCGGTCAATCTGCACCAAGGTCTGGCTAATGCCGCTCAGAGCCTCCTCGTAGCTTATCTCCGGCGCCGTCGGCTCAGCCGCCTCTTGCAGAAGCCGGAGCTTTTCGTCATAGCTCAGGCGCCGCATGAGTTCGAGTTGCTCCAAAAGCTCCCGTAGCTCGTCGGTCGTTGTCGGCAGGGTGGCAAGATACTCCTCAGCCCCAGCGGTGAGAAGCGGATACTGGGCGATGATTTCCTCCAGAGGCACGCCCAGGCTCTCGGCCAGCTTGATGCGGTCCAACTGCGCTCGAATGGCGTTGAGCTTCATGTCAAAGTCGCCCATGCCGATCAGCCGGGGGTTGCTCAACTCCTGAAGCCGGTTCCTGGCCTCGCCAAGCTGGTCGTTCAGTTGGCTCAGCCGGTCCCGCATCCTATCAAGCTTCTCCTGCGCCCGCTCAAGCGCCCTGTCGTTCTGGTCAATGGCGCTATTCACGCTCTCGACCGCAATCTCCCACTGCCTGACTGCAACACTTGCGGCCAGGGTCGCCGGATGTATCCTCACAAGCGATTGAACGAGGTTGCCCACATCCCGCTGGGCATCCTTCGCCGCGTTGCCCAAGCTCTCCATGCCGGCAGCAGCACCCAGTGCCGCTTGCCCTTCCAGGTCCAACGAGGCAGCGTTCTCGTCTACCGCCGGGGTCACAAAGTCCCTGAGCGTCGCGCCAATGTCGCTCAGCACCTCGCGGCCTCGCTCGAGTTCGCCGCCGGTCGTCCAGGCCAAGCCCTCCTTGGCTGCCCTAGCCTCTTCACCCCAAGCATCGACGGTATCCTGAATGCCGCCGAAGAGGTTGTTGAAGTTGACTCGCCAGCTTTCTATGATGTCCGACCGGCCCACAAGCTCAAAGACCTTGGCCATAACATCGTAGACCTTGTTGCCAAAGTCGATGACGAACCCGAGAATGTCCGAGACGGCTCGGCCCGTGAAGGCGCGGATTTCCAGCCAGAGCCGGTTCCAGAGCGCCGACACGTTAGGACCAAAGTTGGCGAACCACCCCACGAGCCAGGTCAGGGCGTCACCAATCCAGCGGAACACGCTGTCGATGATGTCCCGCATGCCAAGGAAGTTGGTGCGCCATGCCAGATACAGCCCGGCGATTACCGCCGCCAGAACGAGGATAGGTGCGCCGATAGTCCCGGCAATGGTCGCGATAGCGGTGCCGGCTGCCGCAATGGCCGGCCCGACACCACCAATAACGGCTGTGAGCGCCATGAGCCCGGCCACTACGCCCGCAAACACGGCGATAGTCTCCACGACCGGTGCAGGGATGCGCTCGAAGAGGCCGATAATCTTGTCCAGCGCCGTTGCTGTTGACGCGGCAAACCGTGCCAAGCTCCCATCACTGGCCAGGGCCGCAAACGCCTGTGCCGTCTGCGAGGTCCGGTCAAAGAGCGGCTTGAAGGCTTGCGCACCTAACTGTTCGAGCGAGTCCTGTATAGTGCCTATTGCACCGTTGAAGGTTTGGGCCTGCGCAGCCATCATGCCGCCCCAGTTTTCCTGCACAAACTCACGGAAGGCGGACACCATCTGGTCGCCCGTGATTTTGCCCTGCTCGCTCATCTTGCGGGCTTCGGCCACGGTCACACCGATAGAATCCGCCAAGAGCTGCCAAGCCGGAACGCCCAGGCTCACAAGCTGATTCATGTCCTGCGCGTTCAGCCGGCCCGCAGAGTGCATCTGGCCCAGGGCTCGTACTATCCTGCTGACGCCCTCGCTCCCTTGGCCGAGCGCCGCCGCCGCATCCCCAATGTCTGCCATCATGGGGATTATGTCATGAGCGGCAAAGCCCATAGCCAGCAGGTTTCGCGAGGCTTCTTCGATGCCTGGGAAGTCGAACGGTGTATCAATGGCAAACCGCTTCAAGTCGGCAATCATGGCCTTGGCAGCTTCAGCCGAGCCGAGCAACGTGCCCCAGGCCATCTCCGACTGTTCCATGCGAGCGTTGAAGCCAATCACCGAATCGCTCAAGGCTCGAAAACCAGCTTGAAGCCCCTGCAACCCGGCCATACCCGCAGCAAAAGAGAGGGCGTTGGCACCGATGCGCGCCAAGCCACTGATAAAGCTCTGGGCCTTGGCTTGCACACGGTCCAGCCCCTGTTCTGCGTCTCGGGTATCTGCGGTTACACGGGCTTCAAGTTCAGCGATCCTTGGCACGTAGATCCTCTTGGGCTTCGGCCTCTGCGGTCATGGCCACAACTGCCCGATTGCGCCACTCAATAGATAGATGCGGCACTTCCCAGGGCGAGCAGTGAAGCCGGTCAGCCACCAGCATATCGATGTACCAGGGTGGCGGCTGACCATAGGCCCCTTTCGTCGCTAACCAGCGGCGGATCGCCCGCCGCTCCTCTGTTTTGGGGAAAGCTCGTCAAAGATGTCCCAACTGATCTGGTACAGCAGATCAACCGGCAACTCGCGCATCGTCTCTACCGAGGTGGGTAGTGGCCTGTCGTCGTCGTCCGTGATGTTCCACTCGATGAGGGCCTCGGCGAGCAAAGTCTGATAGCCGGCCCGATCGTTCTTTTCCAGGCTCGTCAGCCGCTCAATCCACTCGTCCGTGATGGTCGCCGGTCGGAACACAACCTCAATGGGTGTGTCCTCGTAATAGACCGTTATAGGGCGGCGCTGGCCCAAAGATGTGAGCTTAGGCATTTCCCGTCTCCTCCCTTGAGGTTGCTAGCTGGGGCATGACAGTCCATACCCCAGCTACGACCACAATTTATAGTGAATCGAGGGTATTGATGACCTCAACCGAGATCGCTTTGTTCCAGTCGGCGTCATAGCTCGGAGTGAGCGTCCATTCGACCGCGTACACACCGTCTTCGTCCCGGAACTCGCTGACCTCGGACACGATGCCGCAAACATCAAACTGGAACAGATAGTTGATGTCCTCGGCAATGGGCTCGCCGGTGCAAGTCAGACGAAGGAACTTTTTCTGGCCCTTGCGCGTGGCGGGCAGGAGTGACATACCCTGGTCGTCGGCTGCCACCAGTAGCCTAAACGAGGTCGTGGGCTTTAGCTCGACGTGTGACACAAAGCCCTTCACGCCGCTGTTGATAGTCCAGAGCGGTCCGAACCGGTCACCCATCTCAAAGCCAGCGGTCAGGGCGCGAGTTAGCTGGGTCATCCCCAGGTCGGCGGAATCGTTGTCCATGTAGATGTCGCAGCCCGTCGCCAGCATGGGCACGAGGTCCACCGGTGTCGGATCTGCCGTGAGGGTAATGTCATCCTCGTAGGCTTGGCCGAGCATGGAGCCGGAAAGCTCAAAGTTCTCGCGGTTGAGGGTGAAGCCGAAAGAGTTGACCAGCCCGTAGGAGAACTTGCCCGCCCGAACGGGTGAGCCGGCTTCCACGGTATACGTCTTGATCACATCGGGGGTATACTGAGCCGGGGCAAAAATCCACTTACTGGCACTTCCATCGCCCAGCGGCTCCGGCGCTTCATAGTTGAAGATGCTGGCCAGCAGGTACACCACATCATTGAACGCCATCTGTCCGCCGATGCTGGCCTCGGACCACTCCTTGTTGAGCGCGGCCAGTGCGTTAAACTTGGCGCCCGACGGGCTGAACTGCTGGATGGTCGTCTTGATTGCGGGCTCGATGGTCAAAGCCTGTAGCAGCCGATTGGCCGGTATGCTGTTTCCCGGTGTCGCCTCTACGCCAATCTGAGCCACCTGGTTGATGGTTGCTCGCTCACTCATGGTTTAGCCTCCTGCGCCCAGAGACGATAAAAGCCTCCAAGCCACGCGAATGACTGTTTGCCTTGTTCTTCGAGCATCTTGTACGGTCGCTCTCGGGCACAGCCGAGAACCACCCCATCCGCATTGGTGCCGCTGGCCTTGTGTAGCAGGTCGTCAATGCGGTTCGCAATTGGGCGAACCGGGCCAAATGAGGGGCCTGGGCAGACAGCCTTGACAAGGTACAGCGGTTCCGCCATGATGCGTGTTCGGTTCGCCGTTGTTACATCATTGCCGGACGAGTAGAGTTGATAGACAACAAAGGGCATCACAGCCCCACGGCTCGGCTTGGTATCAAAGACACAAAGGCCGTCGGGGTCTTTGCCGAGAAGCGCCATGAGCGCCAGGTCGCCCGTTAGCCTAGCGAACAACCAGCGGTCAATAACGTCCAACTCGCTCACGGTAGCACCTTGGAGAGCCGTCCGATGAATCGGGGTCTTGCCGCCTCAGCTGCCGGGCCGAGGTAGGGC
>DAOUGZ010000068.1:0-9336 GCA_034428955.1 Anaerolineae bacterium
GCTCTGCAGCTTGCTGCGCCCTCTGCGGCCGCCGGCTGTGGCCCGCCGGGTCGATGTTGAGCTGGGCCTGCGCGATCGCCTTTCCACCGCTCTGGCCCTGGCTGCGCCGGGCACGGCGGTACCGGCTCACTTTGATGGCGGGCTGGTCTCGCTGCAGTTCGACGATGCGCTGACGGTGGCCCAGGGTATCGAGCCGGGCCGGGCGTTTGCTATTCGCCTGCGGCGCGCGCCGTTGGCCCGTGCGGCACTAGCCTTGGCGGTGGGCGCGGCGTTGCTCCTCCTTCCCAATGCTATGGATGCGATTGTGCGCGAGCGCGCCCAAGTGGCCCAGGCGGCGCAGGCCGAGGCGGAAAAGCTCGAGGCGCTGGCCGAGGAGCTGGAGCAGGACGCTGCTCTGTCTCCGGAGGATAAGGAGGAGCTACTGCGCGAACTGCGCGAGTTCATCGCCCAGCTCCGCTCCAACCCGGGCGAGGCCAAGGAGGCGCTGGCCGACCTGGCCGAGTTCCAGGAGCGGCTGCGTTCCGAGTTGGACCCGGCGGCACCGGCGCAGCAGGCGGCGCTGGACCTCCTGGCGCAGCAATTGGCCGGGCTGGCCGGCGCCAAGGAAGCCGGGGACCTGAGCGAGCTGGCCGAACTCTTGGAGCAGCTCGCCGCCGAGCTGGGCGAACTCTCCCCCGAGGAGCGTGAGGCCATGGCCGGCGCGCTGGAGCAGGCGGCAGCACGGACGGCGGCCGGCAACCCCGACCTGGCGAGCGCGCTCACGGCGATGGCCCAGGCAGCCCGCGGCACACCATCGGAGGCGGAGGCCGGTCAGGCGAGGACGGCGGCCGCTCAGGCGCTGCGGGATGCGGCCGGCAAGCTGGCCCGCCAACGGGCTCTGGCGCGCTTGTTGAACCAGGCGGGAGAGAGCCAACGGGCTGTCGCCCAGGCCGCGGGCCGAAGCGACCAGGGTGAGGGGCAACAGCAGGGCCAGGGGCAGCAGCAAGGGCAAGGCCAAGGGCAAGGGCAGGGCCAAGGGCAGCAGGCCGGCGGCGGAGGTGGAACGACTGCAGACACATTGCCGCCCGCGGTTCGCCCGGGTTCGGCGGGGGCGCCCACCGGCCCGAACAAGCCCCACACGACCGGCGAGATGGAGACGGTGTACGCGCCGCTCGCTGCCGGCGAGGGCGATGAGGAGTTTGTCTCCGGGCAAGAGGGGCCGGAGGGGGAGACGACGACCCGCGAGAATCCCTTGCCGCAGTCTGGGGCCAATGCCCCGGCGCTGGTGCCCTACAGCCAGGTGTACCGGCAATACGCCGAGGTCGCCGGCCAGTCGATGCAGCGCGCTTACGTCCCTGCCGGGCTGCAGGAGTATGTGAAAGAGTATTTCAGCGCGTTGGAACCGTAGGGCGTACTGCGTAACACGTACTCCGTTGCGGTCTCTCTCATCACTGTACCTAGAGCTCCAGGCGACCTTACGCATTACGTAGTACGCAGTACGTATTGTTCATCACGAGAGGACGAACTATGCCCGAACCCAGGACCGTCACACCCGACGAGTTCACGCGGATCGCTACGGCGATTGAGGAGCAGGTGGGCCGGATGATCGTGGGCCAGCGCGAGGTTGTGCGCCAGACGCTGATCACCCTCCTGGCCGGCGGCAATGCCCTGTTGGAGGGCGTGCCGGGGCTGGGCAAGACGATGCTGGTGCGCACCCTGGCCCAGGTGCTGGACTGCAAGTTCAGCCGCGTGCAGTTCACGCCGGACCTGATGCCGGCGGATATTGTGGGCACCAATATCCTGGTGGAGCAGGAGGGCGGGGGGCGGCGCTTCCAGTTCGAGCCCGGCCCGGTCTTTGCCCACCTGGTGCTGGCCGACGAGGTGAACCGCGCCACGCCCAAGACCCAGTCCGCATTGCTCGAGGTGATGCAGGAGCACAGCGTCACCGTGGCCAAGCGGACCTATCGCCTGGAGGAGCCGTTCTTCGTCCTGGCCACTCAGAACCCGTTAGAGATGGAGGGCACTTATCCGCTGCCCGAGGCCCAGTTGGACCGCTTCCTCTTCAAGCTCAACGTGCGTTACCCCAGCGTGGACGAGCTGGTGACCATCGCCGAGCGCACCACGGGCATCAGCACCCCCGAGCCCGAGATTGTGGCCGACGGCCCGACGGTGGTGGCCATGCAGCGGCTGGCGCGGGGCGTGCCCATCGCCACGCACGTCACTGCGGCCGCCGCCCGGTTGGTGCAGGCGACCCAGCCGCAGGAGCCTACCGCGCCCGAGATCGTGCGGCGCTACGTCAACTGGGGCTCCAGCCCGCGGGGGATGCAGGCGCTCATCCTGGCGGGCAAGATCATCGCCCTCCTGGACGGCCGCTACAATGTGGCCCTGGATGATCTGCGGGAGGCGGCCCCGCCCGCGCTGCGGCACCGGCTCATCCTCAACTTTGAGGCGCAGGCCGAGGGCATCACCGCCGACCGGATTGTGGGCGAGGTGGTGGAGGCGGTGCTGGAGGAGGGGGTTGCCTAGATGAAGTGCGGTTTGAGTCGTGCTGCGTACTGGGTACTGCGTAAGGGCGCCCTCTCGCGTGTTGGCGCGCTTGGCGCGGTACGGCCCATGCGGCAGACTCCCGCTGCTACTGGGTGTATCGCCGTGGAGCAAGTTATTGCCCATGCGAGCAGACTTACGCAGTACGCAGTACGCAGCAGGTAGTCCATGTGATGGCCGAATTGCTACTCTCCCCCGCCTTCCTGGCCACCCTCGACCGGCTGGCTTTGCTGAGCCGGCGGGTGCGCGTGGGCACGTTCAAGGGTGAGCGGCGCAGCCCGCGCCGCGGCGGGAGTATCGAGTTCGCGGATTACCGCGAGTACACGCCCGGGGATGACTTTCGCCAGATCGATTGGCGCGCTTATGCCCGTCTGGAGCGCTTGTTTCTGCGGCTGTACGTGGAGGAGGAGGATGCTACCATCCACATTCTCCTCGATACGAGCCGGAGTATGGACTGGGGCGAGCCGAGCAAGTGGACCTGCGCCCAGCGGCTGGCGGCGGCGTTGGGCTATGTGGCGCTGGTGGGCATGGACCGGCTGGCGGCCGGTGCCCTGGCCGACGGTGCGGCGGCTCTCTTCCCGCCGCACCGCGGCAAAAAGCAGGCGCTGGCCTGGTTCGCTTGGCTGGCCGGCCTCGAGCCCCAGGGCGGCGCGGCGCCGGCGACCGCTCTGGCGCACTATGGCGCTCGCATGCGCCGGCCCGGGCCGCTGCTCGTCATCAGCGATCTGCTGGACGACGGCTGGCGCGAGGGCATCCGCTGCCTGGCCGGCAATCGCTATGAAGTGACCGTGCTGCACGTCCTGGCGCCGCAGGAATTGCGCCCCGAGCTGGAGGGCGACTACAAGCTGGTGGACAGCGAGACCGGCGCCGGTGTGGAGATTACCGCCGACCCTGACCTCCTCTCGCGCTACCGGGCGCGCCTGGAGGCCTGGCAGGCGGAGTGGCGCCAGTTCTGTGCGGCGCGCGACATTACCTATGTGGCTATCGAGACCAGGCTATCTCTGGAGGATTTGGTGTTCTCACTGCTGCAGCGGCAGGGGATTCTGCGATGACTCCCTTTAGGCCTGACAGGCTTCCGAAACCTGTCAGGCCTGCACGTTGAATGACGGAAAGAAGCGATGAGCTTTCTCACACCCCTTGCTTTCGGCCTGGCCGCTCTCCTGCCGGTGATCGTCGCGCTCTACTTCTTAAAGCTGCGGCGGGAGGAGCAGCGCATCTCGTCCACGTATCTGTGGCGCACGCTGGTGCGCGATACGGCGGCCAATGCTCCCTGGCAGCGCCTGAGGCCCAACCTGCTCCTGTTGCTGCAGCTCCTCTTCCTGGCGGCCCTGATCCTGGCCCTGGCGCGCCCGTTCACCTGGAGCGCCGCGACCGCCGGCTCGCACCTGATCTTGGTGGCGGATACGTCGGCCAGCATGGGGGCGACGGATGTCCGCCCGCACCGGCTGGCGGGGGCCGTGGCCACCGCGCGCGGCCTGGTGGGGGCGTTGCCGGCCTCGGCCCAGGTGACGGTGATCGAGGCGGGCGCGGAGGTGCGCGTGCCCGTGTCGGGCGCGACGGACCGGCGGGCGGCGTTGGCGGCCCTGGCCGACCTGCGCCCCGGCCTGGGCGAGGCGGATATGGCCTCCGCACTCACCCTCGCCGCAGCCCTGGCGGCGCGCGCGCCGGAAAGCGAGGTTGTAGTGCTCTCGGACGGCCACGTCGCCGTGCCGGATGACCTGGTGTTGCCGTGCCCCGTCCGCTATGTGGCCGTAGGCAGTGAGAGCGACAATCAGGCTATTGGGGCCTTTTCCGTGCACATTGGCGCCGGTGGGCGCGACCTGACAGCCTTTGTGCAGGTGGCCAACCATGGTCCGGTGGAGGTGCAGCGGCGGCTCGTGCTGCAGGAGGCCCAGGGCGGGTTGGTTGCCGTCCGCGACCTCACCCTTGCCCCAAACAGCGTCCAGGCTGTGACCATCCCCGGCCTGCCCACCGGCGCGCGCGGATTCGAGGCGTTTCTGGAGGGGCAGGATTTCTTGGCTGCCGACAATCGCGCCTGGGCGGTCGAGCCGGCGATGAGCCGGGTGAGCGTGCAGCTCGTCAGCACGGGGAATCGCTTCTTGGAGACGGCGCTCGGCCTGCTGCCCAATGTGGAGGTTACCCTGGTCGAACCCCGCCCCACGGGCGATGGACCCATCTCGGGCCAGGGGCCCGACGAGTTCAACGAGGCCGAGGCGGGCACCTTGACCATCCTGGATGCAACCCTTCCCGGCGATACGCTGCCCGAGGGGAATCTGCTGGTCATTGCGCCCCCGCGCTCGACCGAGGCCTTTTCTGTGACCGGCCGGCTCGAAGCGCCCGTGGCCGTGCCCCTGGTGGCCGATGATCCGCTCTTGACCTATGTGGACCTGCAGGATGTGGCCATCCAGGAGGCGGCGCAACTGGCGCTGCCCGAATGGGGGCAGGCAGCCCTGGTCGACGGCAAGACCAACGCCCCCCTCCTGCTGCTGGGCGAGCAGGCCGGTAGGCGCCTGGCTGTGCTGGCCTTTGACCTGCGGCGGAGCGACCTGCCGTTGCGCGTGGCCTTCCCGCTCCTGCTGGCCAACCTGGTGGATGCACTGGCGGGCTACCACTCCGGAGGGCTAGGGACTGGCGACTGGGGATTGGGAGCGACCGGCTCCCAGTCCCTGGCTATTGCTGCCCCGCCGCAAGCTACGGCAGTGGTCGTGCGCCTGCCGGACGGCCGGGCCGAGAGGTTGGTGCCGGAGAGGGGGCGCGCCGTTTTGGCCGGTGATAACCCGGCGGGCATCTATGAGCTGGCCTGGGAGGATGGGGAAGGGCGCAGCCACGAGCTGGGGCGCCTGGCCTTGAACCCCTTCCGGGCGGGCGAGTCGGACATTACCCCACGGCCGAGCCTGGCCGTCGCCGGCACGGAGGCCGGCGGCGCCGGGGAATCGCCGCGGGCACGCGAGGAGTGGTGGCGGCCTGTGGCCTGGGCGGCGTTGGCGCTGCTCACGGCAGAGTGGTTGGTCGCCCAGCGCGGACGGGTAGCCTGGATACTGAACGCTGCAAGAGTTGGCTTGCGGCGCCAGGCATGACTTCGGAATATGCCTGTACTCCTGCTCTTGGGGTTGGGGGAAACAGGATGGACAGGATAAACAGGATGGACAGGATAAACAGGATGGACAGGATAAACAGGATGAAACCGTTTCCATCCTGTTCATCTTGTTTCCTTGTTGGTTGACGATGAGGCAAAATGGTCCAAGTCGAGCACTGAGATGAGCATATCATTCCTTCATCCTGGCGCGCTTTATGCGCTGCTCTTGCTGCCGTTGTTGCTGGCCCTGCCCTTTGTGGGCCGCCGCGCGCGGCGCAGCCCCGGCTTTTGGGCCGGGCTGGGCTTGCGCGCCCTGGTCCTCCTGGTGCTGGTCCTCGCCCTGGCCGGCATGCAGATCGTGCGTGCGGTGGATGACCTCACGGTCGTCTTTGTGTTGGATCATTCCGATAGCGTCTCGCGGGTGGAACAGCAGCGGGCGGAAGAGTTTGTGCGCGCCGCCGTCGGCGCCATGGAGACGGGCGAGCGTGCAGCCGTGGTCGTCTTTGGCGAGAATGCCCTGGTCGAGCGGCTGGCCTCCGAAGAGCCGGGCCTGGCGCCCGTCGCCTCGGTTCCGCGCACCACCCACACCAACCTGGCCGGCGCTCTGCGCCTGGCTCTGGCCCTCTTCCCCGAGGAGAGCAACAAGCGCATTGTGCTCCTCAGCGACGGCCTGGAGAACGCTGGGCGCGCCGCCGACCTCATCGACCTGGCCCGGGCGCGCGGCGTGCGGGTGGATACCGTCCCCCTGAACCCGCCGGTGGGCCAGGCCGAGGCCTATCTAGACAGCCTGGAAGCCCCGGCCAGCGTGCGCCAGGGGCAAGGGTTTGAGGTCGTCGCTGTGATTCACAGCACGGCTGCCGGCCCGGCCACCCTGCGCCTGTACGGCGACGGAGAGTTGCTGGCCACACGCTCGCTCAACTTGCAGGAAGGCGAAACCCGCATCGGATTCCCGCTGACCGCCGATGAGGCAGGGTTCCGCCGCTTCAGCGCCGAGCTGGATGCGGCCAACGATACGCTGCCACAGAACGACGGCGCAACGGCCTTTACCGTCGTCCACGGCCCGCCGCGGGTGTTGGTGGTGGAGGAAACGACCGGCGAGGCCGATAACCTCATCGCCGCGCTCGAATCGGCCTCTATTGGGGTGGAGCGTGTGCGGCCCTCGGCCTTGCCCGGCGATTTGTCGGTCCTGGCGGCGTACGACGCCGTTTTTCTGGTCAACGTGCCGGCGCGCAGCCTCCCCGCTGCGGCCATGAACGCCCTGCCGGCCTATGTGCGGGACCTGGGGCGCGGGCTGGTGATGATCGGTGGGGAGAATGCCTACGGCGCGGGCGGCTATCTGCGCACGCCGCTGGAGGAGGCGCTGCCGGTGGACATGGACGTCCGCTCGCGCACCGAGGAGCCGAACCTGGCGCTGGTCTTTGTGCTGGACCGCTCGGGCTCTATGGGGCGCTGCCACTGCGACGACCCCACCGCTCTGCCGGGCAGTTACCCGCGCGTGGAGAGCGGCCTCTCCAAGGTGGATATCGCCAAGGATGCGGTGCTGCAGGCGGCGCAGGCCATCGGCGATATGGACTATTTGGGCATTGTCGCCTTTGACGAGCAGGCGCTCTGGGCGCTGCCGCTCGCGCCGCTGGGTCAGCCCGAGATCATTCAGGAGATGATCGGCGGGCTGCAGGCCGAGGGGCAGACGAACGTCTACGCCGGGTTGGCGGAGGCGGAGGCGGCGCTGGCCCAGACCGATGCCCGGCTGCGGCACATCGTTCTGGTCACCGACGGCTGGACGAGTTCTTTCGACTATGCCGGGCTGGCGCGGCGGCTGCGGCAGGAGGGCCTCACCCTCTCGGTGGTTGCGGCGGGCGACGGCTCGGCCCTCTACCTGCAACAACTGGCCGAGGAAGGCGGTGGGCGCTATTACCCCGCGCGGAACATGGCCGAGGTGCCGGCGCTGTTCTTCAAAGAGACGGTCGAAGCGCAGGGGCGCTACATCGTCGAAGGGGCCTTTGCGCCCGCGCCGGCCGGCACCACGCCTATCCTGCGCGGCTTGGACGTCACGCGGCTGCCGGCGCTGTTGGGCTACAACGGCACCACCCCCAAGGCGACGGCGCGCGTTGCGCTGGTCAGCGACCAGGGGGACCCCATCCTGGCTACCTGGCAGTATGGCCTGGGCCATGCTGTGGCCTGGACCTCGGACGTCAAGGGCCAGTGGGGGAGCGAGTGGGTGCGTTGGGACGATTTCAACACCTTTGTCGCCCAGATGGCCCACTGGGTGCTGCCCCAGCCTGAGGATGCCGGCCTGCAGGCGCGCCTGGTGACCGAAGGGGAGCAGACCTTCCTTGACGTCACCTCGACCGACTCGGAAGGACGCCCCAGGGACCTGCTGGAGACGCAGGCAACGATCGTGGGGACGGAGAGTTCTCAGGCCATCACCCTGACCCAGGCGGCGCCCGGGCGCTATCGGGGAGCCGTGGCAGTTGGGCGGCCCGGGACGTACCTGGCCCAGGTCCGGCAGCAGCAGGCGGACGGCACCCCCGTCGCCAGTGCCACCAGCGGCCTGGTGGTGCCGTACTCGGCGGAGTACAAGCTCCTCGCACCGGGGGCGAGCGTGCTGCCCGAACTGGCCCGCGCGACAGGGGGCCGGGAGATTGCGGACCCCGTTGCTGCCTTTGACCCGTTCGCCCAGCCGGCCGCCCACAGGCGGCCGGTCTGGCCGGCCTTGCTGCTGGTTGCGGCGCTGCTCTTCCCGCTGGACGTGGCCGCGCGTCGCCTCCGTTTGAACCGCGCCGATGTGCTGCGCTTGTGGGCCTGGCTGCGTGCTGTGCTGGGGCGGCTGCGCCCGGCGAGCCGGCCCGGGGCGCCGCGTGCGCTCGATGCCCTCTTTGCCGCGCGCGAGCGGGCGCGAGCGCGAACGGCCAGAACGGCGCCTCCCTCCCCTCGCCCGGGTGAGAGGCGGCCCAAGCCCGATGCCGGCGAGCAGCCTCAGCAGCCGGTCGCCGCCTCGTCGCCTGAGGAGCTGGCGGAGCGCCTGAAGAAGGCCAAAGAGCGCGCCCGGCGCAGAGGCTAGAGGTTTCCGAGCAGGGGCATTTGCGTCTGCTGCGGTTAGCGATACAATGGTTGCGTGACATCCGGATTCCTGGGCCAGGCAGAGCCTTCGAAGGCTACGGAAGTGACTGGCCCTTCCCCAGGAAAGCGAGGTCCACGTGGATACCCCAAGCCGCCTACCCGACTGGGACAACCCCGAGTTGCTGGGCCGCAACAAGGAGCCCGCGCATGCTACCCTGATGCCCTTCGACGGCAGCCGGGCGGCGCTGGCCGGTGACTGGAGCGCTTCCCCCTATTACCGGCTGCTGAACGGCAGGTGGAAGTTCCGCTACGCGCCCAGCCCCTGGCAAGGGATGAGTCCATCGCCCATGGGGCAGGCTCCGGCTGCGGCGCCGGATGATGCCTTTGCTGCACCCGAGTATGATGACGCCGGCTGGGATGATATCCCCGTGCCCTCGAACTGGCAGATGCAGGGCTACGACCGGCCCATCTATGTCAACGCGCAGTATCCTATCCCCATCGAGGACTATCCGCACGTGCCCTACGAGGACAATCCCACCGGCACCTATCGCACCCACTTTTGCCTGCCTGAGGAGTGGGCGGGGCGGCGCATCTTTTTGGTGTTTGACGGGGTGGATTCGGCCTGCCACGTGTGGGTGAACGGCCAGGCGGTCGGCTACAGCACCGATTCTCGCCTG
>DAOUGZ010000069.1:0-2986 GCA_034428955.1 Anaerolineae bacterium
CCCAGGGCATGAGCCAGCTTCTCCTGCGGGAGGATAGTGCAGACAATGATGGGGAGGCCGCGTGTCGCGGGGTGTTCGCGCAAGCGCCCCAGGAGCTGCCAACCATCAGCGCCGGGCAACATCACGTCGAGAACAATCACTTGGGGCGCCAGCTTGGCCGACAAAGCAAGTGCTTGTTCGGGATTGCGGGTGCCTACAAAATCGTACCGGCTGCCAGCTAGGTAACGCTGGCACAGTTGCAGTGTATCGGCGTTGTCGTCGACAAAAAGCACCGTCGCCTGCTCGACCGCAGGCAGCCGCAACTCGACTATCAGAGAGTCTCCCCGCTCCGGCCGCATCACCTCGAGCGACCCGCCTGAGAGCTCCACCAACTGGCGAGCCATGTCGATGCTCTCACGTTGGTCTTCTGGCAAATCCTTCACCACTCCCATAGCCGCCTCCGGCCGAACGGAGACCAACGCTTGCTGCGCTCGCGCCTCCGCCACGATGCGGACCCTGCCACCCGGAACGGCATAGATGGCCGCCGTCAACACACTGAGGAGAGCCTGGCGGAGAGTGGCCAACTGAGCGACCAGGCGGGGTAGGCTGGGCGGAAGGCTGGGCGCCAGAATCGTCTGCAGGGCACTGGCCAGCGGCTCGACGGTAGCAATCACCTCGGTGACCACCTGCGTGACGGTGACCGGCTCATTAGCCAGGGTCTTCTTCAGCCATTGCAACTCGGCCTCCTGGCTCGAGGATCTAGGTTCATCGGAGACTCCGGCCACACCCGACAGCAGGGCCGGAGGGCTCGGCCCCGACGCTAATGCCTGCAAGTCATACTGCTGCCACAAATACTCGGCCAGCGCGCGCTGCGCCTGGAGATCATGGCGGCGCAACTGGCGCAAGCTGACCCCAAGCGAACGCGCCACTTCGGCCTGCTGGAACTGCTGGACGTAGCGAGCGTAGAGTGTTTGGTAAGCCCGCCAAGCATCCGACTGCGTCGATACGCTCCTGTCCGGCTTGAGCGCCTCGATGGCCAATGTCAGGATCCGTTGTAGCGCCGTCGCCGGCCCCACGCGTTCATCGATCGGCAGGATATTCAAAAGGGGGCTCTTCGCCAACACATCTGGGTCGTATAGGTGCCGCAGCACTCGGCGCAAGTGTCGTACCAGAGCAAAGCTGGGCGGCTCGCCCTTCTCATGGTCCATGGTCAATCCTTGGCCGGTTCCTGGCCAAAAGCGGGCCACTAACACGGCCTTTGCTGATATAATACAGAACAGTCATCAAGGATACGCAGAGACGAGCAACGCGCAAGAGCAGTTGTGGTAGCCAGGGCCACTACCATGCCACCTCGTAGCATCGCAATTGGGTAGGCACAGCATTACCAACTGTACCACATCCGGCGGCCGCCTGCAAAAGCAGAACAGGGCCGCCCAGTGAAGATCACACTTCAGGAGAGCTGCCCTATGGAATGGAAGGTACCGTACAGTGGAATCTCGAACCGCCTCGGCCTCGAGGAGGCTGAAGCTCTTGTGCAGGCTCTGCAGCAGGACTATCTCTCCTTCGGCCCTCTCGTGCCCCAGTTCGAGCGCGAGTTCGCCGAGTACTTGGGGGTGAGGCATATCGCTGCCACCAGTTCCTGCACTGCAGCTCTTGCCCTCTCAGCTCAGCTCTTGGGGCTCAAGGAGGGCGACGAGGTCATCGCGCCCGCCCAGACCTTCTGGGCCACCGTCTGGCCGCTCCTCGCGCGCAAGTGCACGGTGCGCTTTGCCGATATGGATGCCAACAGCCTGAACATCGACCCGACCACCATCGAGCCGCTTGTCACCGACAAGACCAAGGCCATCTACGTTGTCCATCACAGCGGCCAGGCTGCTGACATGGATCCCATCCTGGACATCGCCCGCCGCCACAACCTGCGTGTCGTCGAGGACTGCGCCCATGCCCCCGGTGCCAAGTACAAGGGACGGTATGTCGGTACACTGGGTGACTTTGGCTGCTTCAGCTTCCACTCGCTGAAGAACATGACTGCCGGCGAGGGTGGCGCCCTGGTCACGAACGACGATGACCTCTTCCGGTTCGCCAAGGTCATGGCCTCCATCGGCGCTATGGGCGAACTGCGCGAGCGCGAGGACCGGCACATCGGCCCTTATGCCCTGCCGGCCTACTACAAGGACGGCCATGCACGCAACAGCTACACCCACGACTATGTCGGCGAGTTCGAGGTCGGCAACAACTACCGCCTCAGCGAACTCGGCGCCGCCCTCGCACGCGCTCAGCTACGCAAACTGGACGGGCTCAACGAGGGTCGCCGGCAGATCGCCCAACGTCTGAACGACGGCCTGCGCGGCATAGAGGGTATCGTCCTGCAGGAAGAAAAACCCTACGCCTATCACATCTACCACCTGTACAATCTCTTCTTCCAGCCCGAGGTCGTCGGTGCCAGCAAAGATGATTTCATCCGCTATCTGGAGCAGGAAGAGCGGATCCAGATCGTGACCCGCTACATGCCGGTGCACCTGCTGCCCGAACTGCGCGCTCTGGGGCACCGTTTTGGCGAATGCCCCGTTGCCGAAAAGGTCTACTTCGAGCAGCAGATCGAGCTACCAATCTACAATCATCTGACCAATGAGCAGATTGAGCACATGATCGGGGGGGTCCGTCGAGCCGTAGAGCGCCTCAGCCGCTAACGGCGCACTACAATCTCACATGTACGCTGGGCGCATACGGGGTCCAGCAGGTTCGAGCCTGATGGAGGAACCGGATCGGCTTGGCGCGCCGGTATACGCGCGCCAGCCACAGCGGGCTGCAAAGGAGGTGATGTGCAGTTAGGCCTATCCACCGGCTACCGGTGTGCGTCGTGTTGTTGTCCCAGCATGGGGTTCAAGAAGGAGAGGTACTATGCCCAGTCACAAGCTATCCCGTCGCAGTTTCCTGCAATGGACCACGCTAGCCGGGGCAGGCGCCCTCGTCGCAGCTTGTGCGCCCAAACCGCCGGCTGCAGAGC
>DAOUGZ010000070.1:0-2781 GCA_034428955.1 Anaerolineae bacterium
ACTTGCATGGGTTAAGCGCGCCGCCAGCGTTCATCCTGAGCCAGGATCAAACCCTCCGTATGAGTCTATCTCAACCGTGGATCGCTCCACGGCCCGTAAACTATTGAGGGTGGCCCAAAACGCACAACACTGCTGCTTTCCAGTCACTCTTCAGTTGTTAAGGTCTACCCCTCACAGCCCCGCGCGCCAGCGCACCGGCCATGACGAGCCCTACAACTTGCCCCGCAAGAGATCCAGGCACAAAATCGCCGGCGTCGCCGCCGGCAAAACTGCACGCTTGGCTTTCTCTTTCAGAGCTTGGGATACTCTATCACAGCTCACTCGCCCCGTCAAACGACCCTTTCCGGGCCAGACGAGGGTTGCGACCCGGCCAAACCGCGGAACACGCATCGCGATGGTGCCCCTAGCGTCGCCCACTGCGCGCCGGCATCATCGGGACCGTGCCTCGGCATCATGGCCGCCTCAGCGGCCGCCGGTAACCCGTGCGTGAGGCCTTGGCCTCACAACGGCGGGCATTGTATCACACCCGCGTCGTTCCGTCAAATGGCCGCTCAGCCTCTCACTGGCTCTCCGCCGGGCTGCGCCTCGGCCATCTGCCTCACAACGGCGCTGATGATACCACAGTCACGCCGTTATGTCAAACGGCGGCCCGGCCCGCAGCCGGTTCTCCCTATGCTCGATTCTCTACGGGTTGTCTGATCTTCCCGCTCTCGCGGGCGAGATCGTCTCTCTCCAGAGACCGCAGCATTATATCCAAAGCGCCGCTGCGAGTCAAATGCCGTTAAAGAGCAACCGGGGCCCCCGCGGAGTACCGCGAGAGCCCCGGCATGCCATGCCAAGTGCGGCCCTACTGCCAGTTCGGCGCAGCCGCCTCCTGGTACGGACCGTCGCCCAGAGCCGCCCAATGGTCGTGCTCAGCCAGCGCTCGGTACGAGAAGAACGACTGGCCCTTGGCACCGGCCTCACGCGTGATCTCGACGCGACGAGCCAACTCGGCAAAGTCGGCATAGTCAGCGCCTACACCCAAGACCATGCCGCCCGGCTGCGAGCCGTCGACATAGTCGTGAGCCAGCACCTCGAAACGGTCGATGTGGCCATCAAGCGTCATACCGTACGTCATCGGCACAATGGCCGACACATACCCCTCACGCGCCCAGCGCTGTGAGTCCTGGTAGAACGCGCTATAGCCGTCGTTGCCCTTGTACCAGCCCCACTGGTCTTTGTAGACCGGCCAAGCGCTCGTCGTCAGGCGGGCATTTGGGCGCTCGGGCAGCGCCTCATCGTGCACCCGCCGCACCATCTCGGTCACCTGGTCTCGCTGCCAGTCCTCCCGGGTCAGGCCCGGATTCTTGGCGGCCGCCTCCGCATAGGCCCTGTTGCTCACAGGGTCCTGCGAAATCTCGCGGCCCGCATAGCGGATATAGTCCAGGTGCAGCCCGTCCAGCTCGTAGCGGTGCAGGAGGTCCTTGCTGACCTCAACCACACGATCGGCCACAGCCGGGTGGGCAGGGTTACCCCACAGGTAGCCCTCCTCGCCCAGTTTCATCGGCTGGTCGCCCTTCCACTGCAGCCACTCATCGCCAAAACGCTCGTTGAACTCGTGATACATCGGCCTTGGCGTTGCCGACTCGGCCGGGGGCGTATCGCCCATCCAGGCCGGGAAGGTGTTCATCCAGGCATGCACCTCGATGTCCTTGGCGTGCGCCGCCGCGATCAGGTCCGCCAGCGGATCATAGCCGGGGTCCTCGCCCAGCGTACCGCTCAGGTCGGCCGCCCAGGGCTCTAGGCCGGGGCGATACAGAGCATCGGCCTGGCCGCGCACCTGGAAAAAGATCACGTTCATGTGCGCGCGGGAGACATTGTCCACAATCTCCTGGACATCCGAATGGTCCGCAAAGTCCCACCGGCTCACCCACACCGCGCGCGTTTCACGCCTCTCTGCAGGCGTCGCGGTCGGTTCTGCCTGCTCGCTGCCGACCGTCTCGGTCTGCCGGACCTCCGGCGTAGGCGTCAGAGCACGCTGCTCGCTCGCCCGCGCACTCCGCCACGCCTGCAGCGGCGTCACCAGCGCCGTAGCCACCAGCGCGACCGCCACCGCAGCCTGCACGAGCTTGCGCTTGTCCAATTTCCTTCTAAACATACCTACCCCTCAGCCAAGGGCCATCCCCAGTACACTCTGCCCCTATCGGCGGCCGCCGATAGGGGCTCCGCGAGCCACTGCAGAATGTGCCCAATGGCATGATGACATTTCAGCTTGCCGGCAACAGCCGCTGCCCGAAAGCTGAAATGCCGCCATGCGCCAGGAGTATAATCTGTGCACCGCGTCGGTCCATGGCCCGGCCCCTTGCAGGCACCAGGCCAATCAGCACGACCGGCGTGGCAGTCACTATGCTACCACGCACAGTAGCTTATGTCAATCACCAGGGCGAGACCGGGTACGTGAAGAGAGGACGTGATACGTGAGGGTAATGTGGTAGGGGAAGCGAGCCTGATGCACGATGCGCAAAGGGAGGTGTGAGGCGTCTCCCTCACGCCCCACACCTCCCGCATCAGAGTCATCCAGCGCCGCCGCCGCCACCTCCGCCGCCGCCGCCACCTCCGCCGCCGCCGCCACTCCAGCCGCCACCACCACCGCTGGAGCTGGGCGAGCTGGAGAGGGTCGACGAGGCAGAGTTGAGCATGGCCGACAGGCCATCGCTCATGCCCTGCAGCGAGCCGGCCAGCCCATCGCTCATGCCCTGCAGCGAGGGCATAGAGAGCCCGCCACCGCCACCACCAGAG
>DAOUGZ010000071.1:0-6985 GCA_034428955.1 Anaerolineae bacterium
ACTTGCATGGGTTAAGCGCGCCGCCAGCGTTCATCCTGAGCCAGGATCAAACCCTCCGTATGAGTCTATCTCAACCGTGGATCGCTCCACGGCCCGTAAACTATTGAGGGTGGCCCAAAACGCACAACACTGCTGCTTTCCAGTCACTCTTCAGTTGTTAAGGTCACTCAGCGGAGAACAAAAAAACCGCCGAGCCCATGCTCCGCGGCAGATAGACTATCCCCTGGCGATCCGCCTCTGGCGTCTCTTCCAGTACCGTCATTGGAGGTGTCTCGGAAGACAGCTACCCTCCTTCCTGCCGCGTCAACTGAATACCGATCACCGTGATCTCTCACGGTAACAAGTATAGTATACCACACGTTTGTACGACTGTCAAACTTGACATCCAGCCGTCAGCGCCGCCCGCTTGTCGCTCGCCGCGCTGACAGTCGAGATTGTACTATAGGCGCCGGGATCTGTCAAACGGCCAAAAACCAAAAGCTTGCGGTTTGACACCCCTGGGCGACTGCCGTATATTCGGCAGCGAGGGAGGTATGAGGCATTGCCTTACCGATTGCTGGCTATTGACGTCGGCGCGGGGACGCAAGATTTGCTCCTCTACGAGGAAGGCCAATCGCTCGAGAACGATGTCAAGGCCGTTCTGCCTTCGCAGACCGCCATATTGGCTCAGCGCATCCGCCAGGCCGCGGCAGAGCGACGGCCCATCTTTCTCTGGGGGCGCACCATGGGCGGCGGACCCTGCGTCGCAGCCATTGCCGATCACCTGCGGGCCGGCCTGCCCGTGTATGCGACTAGGGTCGCAGCCAAGACTATCCGCGACGACCCGGCGGACGTGCGCGCCATGGGGGTCCAGATCGTCGAGCAGCAGCCGGCCGGCGCCCTGCCCATCGAGATGAAAGACGTGGACCTGGACGCCCTCGGCCAAGCTCTGGCGCTCTTTGGCGTCTCTCTGCCGGATAACTATGCCGTGGCCGTGCAGGACCATGGCGAATGCCCGGGCGAGAGCCAGCGCCGCTTCCGCTTTGAGCACTGGGAGCACTTTATGAGCCAGGATGGCCACGTGCGCCAGCTCGCCTACGGCCCCGGTGAGGTCCCTCCCTACCTGACGCGGCTCCTGGCCGTACAAGAACTCTTGCCCGGCGCCCTGGTCATGGACACCAGCGTAGCAGCCATCCGCGGCGCACTCCTGGACCCGGTCGTCGACGGCCACCGCGCCGAGGGCCTGGTGGTGGTGAATGTGGGGAACCAGCACGTCTTTGGCGCCCTGGTACGGGGCGAGCGCATCTATGGCATCTTTGAGCACCACACTCACCTGACGGACCTGGGCAAGCTGATCCAACTGGTCAGCGGGCTGCGCGAGGGCACTCTCAGCAACGAGGCCGTCTACGCCGACGGGGGGCACGGCACCTACATCTCGCCGGATTATCCGGGGGGGTTCCTCTTCCTCGCCGTCACCGGCCCGCAGCGCACCAAGGCGCGGCCAATGGAGCCGTACTTTGCCGTGCCCTTTGGCGATATGATGCTCGCCGGCGCCTTTGGCCTGCTGGCCGCCGACCTGGAGCGACGAGGGCTGCCCTTCCCCGATAACCTGCAGTAGCAGGGAACCAGGGAACTGGGGGAACCGGAGGAAAGGGAGGGTCTGCGAAGCGAGACACCTGCAAGGGCAAGGCATCAGAGCATTCCATCGATTCCCTGCTTGCGTGATTCCTTGGGTCTTTGGTTCCTTGGCTCCTTGATTCCCTCGCCTCCCTGGCTCCCGCTCTCATCAGTTCCTTTTTCCATCGCCCTTTTCAGCAGAAGGAGTCATCCATGTCCACTTCCGTCGATCGCGTACGCCAGGCACTGGCTGCCCAGGGTCTGCAAGTGCAGATCACCGAGTTTGACCAGTCCACCGCCACCTCGCAACAGGCCGCCGACACCCTGGGGGTTCCCCTGGCCACCATCGTCAAATCACTCGTCTTCTCCGTCAACGACCAGCCCATCCTCGTGCTGGCCTCCGGGGCCAACCGGGTCGATACCGCCAAGGTCGGCCGGATCGCCGGGGCAAAAGTGCGCAGGGCCGACGCCAACCGCGTCAAAGAGGCCACAGGCTTTGCCATCGGCGGCGTCCCCCCCATCGGGCACAGCCGGCCCATCACCACCTACATCGACCAGGACCTGCTGGGCTACGATCGCCTCTGGGCCGCAGCAGGCTCCCCCTACGCCGTCTTTCCCGTCACGCCTGAGGAGCTGGTGCGCATCACCGGCGGGCAGGTCATCGACCTGGCTCAGGAAGCGCGCGAGTAACCGCACCCCCAGGCAGACTCTACGCACAATGCGCCAAGCCATGTAAAGGTATGGCGATTCGTTACATTAACACAGAACAGAAAGACCTGACAGGTTTCAGAAACCTGTCAGGTCTGGTCTACCCCAGCGATCAGCCTCAGGTGCCGAGCTCATGCGCCAGGTCAGCGCAGAGGCGCATCCGCGCCACCGGCGTGCCAGGGGCAACGGGGCTGCCCAGGCTCAGGCCGGAGGATCGTGGAGCCGGGCTGCAAGCCGGCTCCTACGTGACCTGCCGTTTTGACAGCCCCACGCTTTCGTGGTATAAGAGAAACAATCAAATACGTAGCGGCCCAGGTGCTCGTGGCCCGGATGCCAGAGCTCAATAGGGAAGCCGGTGAGAGTCCGGCACTGTCCCGCAACTGTAATCTCGCCCATGACGAGAGAGTCAGGATACCTGCCTGGTCCGCGCTCCATGGTTTGGCCTTCGAGGAAAGGGTGCGGAGCCGTCTCTAGCAGCGATTCCCTTACCCCCATTCTATTCGATGGGGGTTTTCGTTGCCGGATTGAGCCTGGCCCCCTGAGGCGCCGGGCTCTTTTTGTGCCTCGTGCCCCCCTCGCGGCCGTTGTATGTCCTCCGAGGAGGGGACCAGCATGAGCAAGATTCAACGCTTTACCTGCACCCTGTTGCTTCTCACCGTGGTCGTAGCCGGCCTCAGCGCCTGTGCGGCCCCCGCCCCCACCGTTGCCCCAACTGCCGCACCTACGGCCGTGCCGGCCACGCCGCTGCCCGCGGCCACCGCCGAGCCCGCCGCCTTCCCCGTCACCCTAACCGACGATGGCGGCAGCGAGGTCACCATCGAGGCAGAGCCGCAACGCATCATCTCCCTCACCCCCAGCCACACCGAGATCCTCTTCGCCCTGGGTCTCGGCGACCGCGTGGTCGGCGTGACCACCTTCTGCGACTATCCTGAAGAAGCCAAGAGCAAGGAGCAGATTGGCAGCTTTGCGGATATTGACATGGAAAAGGTCGTCGGCCTCAACCCCGACCTGGTGCTGGCCACGAGCCTGCATGCCCAGGCCATCGCCCCGGCCCTGCGCGAGCGCGGCCTGACGGTGATGGTGCTCGAAGCGATCAACATCGAGACTACCCTGGGCAAAATCGCCATCATCGGCCAGGCGACCGGGCGCAGCCAGGAGGCTCAGGCCCTCGTCGCGGACATCCAGGCACGCCTGGATGCAGTAGCCGCCACAGTCAGCCAGGCCGACCGCAAGCCCCGTGTGTTCTGGGAGCTCGACCCCTCGCTCTACACCGCCGGTAAGGACTCGTTCACCGATGGCCTGATCACCCTCGCCGGCGGCGACAACATCGGCACGAGCCTGCCCGGCGAGTGGCCCCAGTTCAACCTCGAGGCGCTGATCGAGGCCAATCCCGAGGTGATCGTCCTGTCCGACTATGGCTTTGGTGAGACGGCTAAGACGGTGCAAGCGCGCCCCGGCTGGGGAGACATCGCCGCCGTGAAGGACGGCTGGATCATCGAAGTCTACGATGTCAACCTCGTCTCCCGGCCCGGCCCGCGCGTGGGCGAAGCCGTCGAGTACCTGGCACGCGAGTTCCATCCCGAGCTGTTTGAGGGGAACTGATCGAGTTCCCATTCCTGGAAGAGCTACATGAAACCTACCGTTGAGAATTGGGGGCCTTTCTGGTCGCACCGCCGCCTGCTGACTCTGGTGCTGGCCGGGGTAGCGCTCTTGCTGGCCGCGGCCCTGGGCGCAGCGCGGGGCTCGGTGTCCATCCCGCTGCAGACGCTGCTGGCAATGCTCGCCAACAGAGTACTGCACCTGGTGCAGGCGGCATCGACGCTGGCGGGCGATCACACCGCCATGGCCAGGCTCGGCAACAAGCTGCTGAGCCTGGAGGTGCCCAGAACCTGGCCGCACCCCTGGGAGACCATCTTTTTCCAGGTCCGCCTGCCACGCGTTCTGCTGGCTGCCCTGGTCGGTGCGGCGCTAAGTGTGGCCGGGGTCGTCTACCAGGGGCTCTTTCACAACCCCCTGGCCGACCCCTACCTGGTGGGCGTTTCCTCCGGCGCCGGGCTCGGGGCCACGCTGGCCATCTGCCTGGGTGTGCAGTTGAGTTGGGCCGGCCTGGGCGCAGTGCCCATCTTTGCCTTCGCCGGCGCGCTGGCCGCCACGGCCATCATCTACGGCCTGGCCCAGGTCGGCGGCAAGACGCCGGTGACGACGCTGCTTCTGGCCGGGGTAGCGGTGGCGGCGCTGCTCTCCGCCGTCACCACCTATATCTGGCTCTCGGCGGCCGACGCCTTCCAGACCATGTCCATCCTTTCCTGGCAGATGGGCAGCCTGCAACTGGCCAACTGGAAACGCGTGGGGGCGCTGGCTCCCTACGTCCTGGTCGGCGGCGTGATCGTCTTCGCCGGGGCGCACACACTGAACGTCCTGCAGTTGGACGAGGACCAGGCGCAACTGCTCGGCCTGAACGTCGAGCGCATCAAACTCGCCCTGGTGGCCGCCAACGCCCTGCTGACCGCGGCGGCGGTCGCGGTCAGCGGCATCATCGGCTTTGTCGGGCTGATTGTGCCCCACGCCGTGCGCCTGGTGTGGGGGCCGGACCATCGCTTCCTGCTGCCCATGTCGGCACTGGTAGGCGGCATCTTTATGATCGTCGCCGACGGCCTGGCGCGCACTCTGCTCTCGCCGGTCGAGGTGCCGGTAGGCGTAATCACCGCCGTCTGCGGTGTGCCGTTCTTCCTGTACCTGCTGCGGCGCAAGAAGCAGAGTGTGTTTTGAGTGATACGGACATGCTGCGCAATGCGCATTTCGCCGAGGAGCGCTGTATGAACCACCCATCCCTATCCGCCCACGGCCTTTCCTTCGCCTATAATGGCCGGCGCGTGCTGGACGAGGTGAGCCTGGAACTCGCGCCCGGACGGCTGATCGGCGTCATCGGGCCGAACGGTGCCGGCAAATCGACCCTGGTGCGCCTGCTCAGCGGGCTGCTCACGCCCCTTACCGGCCGGGTCTTGCTCGGCGAGCGCCCCATCCAGGCCTGGAAGCGGCGCGACCTGGCCCGCCGGCTGGCCGTAGTGCCCCAGTCGCCGAACCTGCCGGAGTCGTTCACGGTGGGCGAGGTCGTCCTCCTCGGCCGCACGCCCTACCTGGGCCTGCTGGGCAACGAATCGGCGCGCGACCGTGAGCTGGCCAAGCGAGCCATGGAACGCACCCAGACCTGGCCCCTGGCCGGCCGCCTGATCGGCACCCTCTCCGGTGGCGAGCGCCAGCGGGTGGCCGTGGCCCGCGCCCTGGCTCAGGAACCCTCCATCCTCCTGCTCGACGAGCCGACGACTCATCTGGACGTGAACCACCAGATCGTCCTGATCGACTTGGTGAGGCGGCTGATCGCCGAGGACCAACTCGCGGCCCTGGCCATCCTCCACGATCTGAACCTGGCCAGCCTCTACTGCGACGAACTCATCCTCCTCGCGGGCGGACGCATCCAGGCCCACGGCCGGCCACAGGAGGTGCTGACCCAGGAAGGCATCGCCAATGCCTACCGCACCGACGTCGTCGTGCTGCCCCACCCGCAGACGGGCCGGCCCATCGTCGTGCCTGAGGTCGCCGCAGGCTTGAAGCAATGCCCATAATCGGTGAGCAGGCTCGGCAGAGCGACGCGCCCATCGCCCTGGCCGTGAACTATTCCCCGGCCGCCGCCGAACTGCGGCGCCGCGGCGCGATCGCTTTCGACCGTTACAAGTGCCCGGCCTGGCCCTCCCTGCTGGCAGAGGTACAGGTCCTGGGGCCGGTCTATGTCCACTTTCCCCTCCGTGTGGGCACGGGCCGGGGCGAGGCCATCGATACGGAGACGGGCCGTCCGGCCGATTGGGCGCGCGTGCGGCGCCTGCTGCAGCAGACGGACACACCGCTGGTGGACGTGCACCTGGTGCCCGAAGCAGAGGACCATCCCCATCTACCACTGGAGGCGGCCGGCCCGGCCGAGGTGAGCGCGCTCTGCGAGGCGTTGATCCGTGACGTCCGCGCCGTGCAGGCCCAATTCGGGCGCGAGCAGGTCATCGCCGAGAACGACAGCAACGACTGGGGCCGCGGCTTCCGTGCAGCGGCCATGCCCGAGGTCATCCGCCGCGTGGTGGAAGAGACGGGCTGCGGTTTTCTGCTCGACCTCTCCCACGCCCGCCTGGCCGCCGCCTACCTGGGCATGGACCTGCACGAATACATCGAGGCCCTGCCCGTAAGCCACGTCCGCGAGGTCCACATTACCGGCGTGCAGCCGCTGGCCGGCCAATGGCTGGAACGAGTGAGCCGGCCGGGCGCTGATCCGGCCCTCGCCGCCGACCTGGGCGGCAAGCCGGTAGACCATCTGCCGATGACCGAGGCCGACTGGGGCCTCTTGCGCTGGACCCTCGGCCGCATCGCCGCCGGCGACTGGGCCCGCCCCTGGGTGGTCTCTTTCGAGTACGGCGGCGTGGGCGGATTCTGGGAGGCAGTGCTGGAGCCCAACGTGCTCGCCGAGCAGGTTCCACGGCTGTACGAGATGATTCGTCAAGCGTCAGGAGTAATACGTACTGCGTAACCTCGCTCTGAGCAAGACTCACCACAGGAGGCGTCCTTACGCAGTACGCATTACGCAGTACCATCTGATGACGACGATCGCTGACGCTTGACGTTTGACGCCCGAGGTGACCCA
>DAOUGZ010000072.1:0-4431 GCA_034428955.1 Anaerolineae bacterium
GGGCCGGGCGGCGCGCCGGATGAGGGCTCGATCGGGCGGCCGCTTTCCGTTTCGTAGAGGCGCAGTTCGATCCGGTACCAGCCCGGAGGCACGGCCGGAGGGATCAGGAATCCCGTCTCGTAGCGCACGACCCTATCCTCCGGCCAGCGCTCGGGCGGATAGGCCGGGTAGGGCACCTCTTGCCGGCGCGCCCACTCGCGGCCCTGATCGTCGACCAGGCGCAGCGAGACCTCCACCGGCCTGGGGAAAAGCGTCCGCCAATACAGGGTCACCCAGGCACATTCGCCGCCTGGAACCGGCTGCAGCGGCAGATCATAGCCCGCGAGATCCAGGCTGCCAAAGCTGATCTGCGAGCTGTGCTGGTGAGGTGGAATCTTTTCGCTAAAGGGAGAGCGAGCCATAAAGAGGTGCAGCCGGGCATCGCCCTCTCGACCGGCAAAAGTGACGCTCTGTACCGGCAAAGCCTTCTCTCTGAGCCAGGCGCTCGCGCGCCCCTGCGGGTCCGAGCGGTCCGTCTCCACCAGCCAGAGGCGCTCAAAGCGGTAGACCAGATTGGCCATCGTCTGCTCGGCCGCCGGGCCCAGCTCGGCTCCATCGGGCTGAAGCGCAATAGTGGGCAGCCGGCCCCGATAGTAATGCAAAAAGCGGGTGAGGCTTTCGCTCCCTACGGTCACGATCACATCCTTGGGCCGCTCATACAAGCGGATGGCCTGCGCCGTCGCCGGGTAATCCTGGCCGGCCAGAGCGCCCAAGGGCTGCAGTTGCCCATGGAGCGCCAGGCCCATACTCCCGGCGATGACCAGGCCGGCGGCCAACGCCGCGGGCCACAGGTGCCGGGCGCAGCGTTCAACCCCGCGCGCCAAGAGCAGGTAGAGGCCCGGTGCGGCGAGGAGCAGGTACTGGGGGCCGGCAAAGGCGGGGTCGGCCAGGGCGGCCAGGCCGCAAGCCAGCAACGGGACGGCGACGTAGAGAGCGGACACAGCGCGCCTGCCCGGCGCGGCGGGCCAGAGCGCGCCCACCAGAGCCAGGGCCAGGCAGAGCAGGTACAGGGGCAGCGCCGCCGGCACGGAGAGGGCCGGCCCCGCGACGTGAGCGTGCAGCCCGGTGTAGAGAGCGGCCGGGACGGTGCCGAGCCAGCCGCGCAGCGCACTGCCCAGGCTGGCCCCCGGGGCCGCGAAGGCCAGCAGGCCGGCCAGCACCGGCACGAGCACGCCGGCCGCGAGCAGCGGGCGCCACAGGCCCCGCGCCCGGCCGGAGAGCATCGCCTGCAGGGCCAAGAGCGGCACAAAGGCCAGGCCGAGCACGCTGGTGCAGGCGGCCAGGAGCGCACTCAGCCCAGCCGTGGCTAGCCAACGCGGGCGGCCCTCGGCCAGGCCGCGGTCGAGGGCATAGACGGCCAGGAGGCCCAGCGCCGCAGCCAGGGTGTACATCCGCGCCTCACGGGCGTAGGCCAAGTAGAGCGGCGAGAGCGCCCCAAGCAGGGCGGCGATAGCGCCGACGCGCCGGTTCCACCAGCGGGCGCCCAGGGCATAATGCAGGGGCACGAGTAGAGCAGCCGCAGCAACGGAGAGAAAGCGCAAGGCCAGGTCGCTGCCGCCGGCAAAGCGGGTAAAGGCGCTCAGCAAAACAAAGTACAGCGGTGAAGCAGGGTCATGCACGCCGGCAGCGGAGGGCATCCCCTCGCCGGGCAGCAACCCACGCCAGCCGAGCCCAAGCCGGTACAGGGTCAGGCTCTCGGCCGGGCCGGCGCTGCGAGCCCCCAGGCCCGACATCAACAAGCCAAAGGCAGACAGGCAGAACACGGCCAGCGGCAGAGCAAACGCCAGGGCACGCCGGTTAGCGGAAGTGTTGCCTATCGACCCTGCTTGCCAGTTCATCGCCTCCCCTGTCACACAATGCGCTCATCTCTCCCAATACCCCGCACAAGACGAGGTCAGGATGAGTGCACATACTACAGCTATTCTACCAGAGGCCGCGAGTTTAGAAAAGCCAGACGCACGCCCGGGTGCAGTTCAGTTTGGGGGCGAAAAGGGAGTCCCGCGCGAGCGCAGTCACAGCCAAGTCACGCCAGTCGAAGTGTCGAGCGAGCTCGGGACGTGTCGCAGAAAACGCAAGCTGCGCCGGTCCTCAGCTCGCTCAACAGGTCCGTCCGTGCGGTTTGGCCGCAACTGCGCTCGCGGAGGACTCCCCTCCACGCACGATCTGCCCCGAAGTGAACTGCAGACGCACGCACGGGGCATGTAGCAGGCGCTTGAGCGCTTTTCGCCGCAAGATGAACAGGCTGCCCTCCATGCCGCTAAAGGCTCCCCATAGCAACGCGCCATTGGCCAGGAACAGCCCACAGGCGAGCAGGCCGGCCCAATGGGCGGGGATACTCCCCTCGCTCGACGCCAGCCTGCCCCACATCCGTTGATCATGCTCTAGGGCGCAACACGGACTTGAACCGGCAGGATAACTCTGTCCTCGCCGTCCACTGTTGGCAAGCGCTCCCCGGTCTCTGCGTCGTACAGGCCCACCTCTAGGATGCCCTCCCCCTGTGCGCCCTCGCCAAAGGCCAGGTCGTGGCGGTCGATGATGACCTGCCCGCTTACCCAGCCGCTGGTCGGCCAGTCGCCGGCGGCGGGCGGCCCATCGTGCTGGGCCACCACGCGCCCGCTGCCGTCCAGCAGGTGGGTAAAGACCTTGAGGTCGGTCTCGGCCGGGCCGAGGGCCTCCCAATAGAGGGTCAGGCGCAGGCGCGCGCGCGGGCTCACCTCCGCCTGCTCGAGGCGAAAGCCGCGCAGGCGGGCCACATCGCCCAGAGTGACGTCGAGCGGGTGCTGGACCTCGGGCAGCGTGAATGCGGGTTGTGTCTCGCGTTCGCGCGCGAGCACGCGGATGCGCGTCAGCCCGACGCGGCTACCCCGCGAGCGCCCCCACTCGTCGATCAGGGGCAGGTTCTCCGGCCCCTGGGCGTACGCGCCGGTTTCCACATAGTAGACTCCCTCGGGGGCGTCCGGCGGCAGCGGCAACTCGAGTTCAGCCGCGAGGAGCCGATCGCCGGCCTGCTCGCCCAGGCGCTCCACCGCCCCCGCCCAGGCCGCGCCGTCGGGCCCGTAGAGCTGGGCGTAGAGGGTATAGCCCTCCGCGAGCGGCGCCGATGCCCGGTAGAAGAGGGTCAGGTGCAGCGCCTCGCCGGCGCAGAGCGAAGTGCGGTCGAGGTCATAGCCGGCCAGGGCCAGACGGTTGCCGAGGTTGTAGTGGACGGGGTTGGCCAGATCGCCCTGCGGCTCTGCCCGCACGGCCACGCTCCCCAGCGAGATGCTGTCGCCCAGTGCCTGCCCGCCCGAGTCGCGCACCGGCAGCCGCCGGCCATCCAGGCGATAGTACAGGCCAGCGACAATCTCTACCTGGTTGGGGCTAAAGGTGTTGGCCGGCACGCGGATGACATAGGTATCGGCGATAGCGTCGCCGGGCTGCCACTGGCTCGTGGGGAAGAGCCCGCGCCCCGGATAGACGTCACGCTGGGCGATCTTGATCCCGTTTTGGTCCAGGAGGTGAATAAAGACGGAATAGTCGCGCTCCATGGGGGCCAGAGCGCGCCAGTAGAGGGTCAGCGTGATCTCATCGCCGGGCTGCGCCGCCTGCGTATCGACGGCGTAGCCGAAGAGCTCCATCTCTTCGCCCAGCACCCGATCCAGCCGCTGGGCGATGGCCGCCTCCTCAGCGGCAGTCAGCAGCGGCGGCCGGGCATAAGCCGGGCGGATGACGCCAAAGGGCATCCAGATAGCGGCGGCGGCCAGGAGCGTAGGGGCCAGGAACGTGGCCCCATACTGTGTAATGCGTAATGCGTAACCACTGTTGCCGCGCGCCTCGCTCCAGGCAGCTTTACGCAGTACGCGGCGCGCAGCACGGGTGACAGTCTCCCAGAGGGAACTCCACCCTAGCACGAGCAAGAGCGACAGGCACCCAATAGCCGGGAACACCAACCGCCCCTGGCTGGCCCGGGTGAGCATGGTCCAGCGCACGAGCCCGCCCGCGATGATAATGGGCCAGGCGGCGACGAAGGCCAGGCGAGCGGTGGCGTCCACAGTGGGCCACCGGCGCCGCCGCAGCCGGGCAGCCGCGCCGGCAACCAGCCCGAGGAGAGCAAGGAGGGCCATGGCGTTGCAGAGGCGGTAGAACCGCTCGGGCGGCACGACGTTCATACCGCCAAAAACGCCCCAATAGGCCTTGACAAAGCCCGGCCACTCGCTGAGAACCTCGGCCAGCGTGGGCCGGAAGGGGCGCGAGCCGGCGACGGCGACCATCATGTTGAACCCCAACGGGTCGCCGTAGAGCCGCCAGTTGCGCACGTACCACCAGCCGGCCACCAGCGCCGCCACCCCCACCACGCAGGCCCCACCCCAGAAGAAGAGTGTCCGGTCGCGCCGGCGCCAGGCCAGCCAGGCC
>DAOUGZ010000073.1:0-5929 GCA_034428955.1 Anaerolineae bacterium
CCAGGGCACACAGCGGGTCAAGGTCACCATCCACTGCCCGCTGCCGGGGTTGACGGCGGAGCCGCTCTCGATCACGGCGGTGATCCGCTTCGAGGTCACGGACCCCATCAAGCTGATCGAACGGACGCCGGGGTGGGAGCGGCCCGATGCGCTGACCCACCTCAACCAGTCGGTGGCTCGTGACATCTGCGACGTCATCGAGGGGGTGGTGCGGCCCCTGCTGGGTACGCTTTCTGCCAGCCCCGATTGGCTGACCCCCTCCGGTAGCGAGCGCCTGAAGGATCGTATCGTCGCCGGCATCAACCTGGCGGACCGTGGGCTCAGCCTGCTCAGCGACCAGGCGCCGATGACCAGCCTGGAGTATCCTCAGAGCCTGCTGGAGGCCCTGCACGACCTCTATACAGCCTATGTCGTCTGGCAGCGGCGCCTGGCCGCTGCCGAGGAGGCCCACCGCGAGACCCTGGCGGAAGAGATGGGCATCGAGGATGCGGAGATGAAGGCCGGCCTGCGCCGGGGCGTCGCGCCCTCGCTGGAATACCTGGTGCGCCGGAGGCCGGACCTGTTGGAGTCCATCCTGGCCGGCAGCGGTGACCACGCTCAGGAGCATACGGCGATGCTGCAGGACCTGTTGCGGGGGCAGACGAAAGAGTTCTATGGGGGCCTGGTGGCCGGGCTGTTGCGCGAACTGCGGCAGTACGGCTCGCCGGTGAGGCCGAGGGCGAGTGGCTTGCTCGCCGGCACGTAGGAGGCGGAGGGTGGCCATCCCTGGGTCACGCTCTCAGCTTGCTCTCCCTGCGCCCTGACCTTGAGGCGCCGGACCCAGCAGGTTTCCGAAACCCATCAGGTCCGGCGCGCGCTACAATTCCCTGGATCCGGCGGATTTCCCAAGCCCGCCGGGCCTGGAGCGAGGCATCATATTGGATCCTACCAGCCTGGCAATCCTGGCGGCGGTCCTCGGCGTGATCGTCATGGCCAACCTGGGGGAGCGGTCGCGGCCGTGGCGCATCGCGGCCCTGGCCGCGACGGGCCTGTTGGGCCTGGGCGCCGCAGTCCTCGGCGGGTTCTATCTGATCCTGTCGAGGCCGGCTATCGCGGCAACCCTCCCGCTGACCTTTCAGGTGCAGTTCCCCGCTCCGGCTCTTGTACGGATTGGGGCCTCGCTTGTGGCCGGGGGTGTGGTTTCGTGGATCGTGCTGTTGCCGGCGGTGCGGCGCCTGCTGGCGCGGGCCATCCCCATCCGACCGGAGTCAACGGTGAATGCCGTGGGCCTGGCCCTCCTGGCACTCCTCCTGGGACAAAGTATCGGCCTTGGGGGCCTGGGGCCGCTGGGATACCTCTCGCTGACCGGCCAGTTGACGACGCTGGAGGTGGTGTTCAGCGAGGTCCCCCTGCTGCTCATCGGCCTGCTGGGCGTTGGGCTGTTCACGCGGCGCACCCCGGCAGAGACGTGGGACCGGCTGGGCCTGAGGGGCCTGAGCGCGCGCCAGCTTGGCCTGAGCCTCGCCGGCGTGGTCGCCCTGCTGGCCCTGCAGTTCATTATCGCCGCTGTGGCCGCCGCGCTGGCGCCACAGACCGTCGAGGAGCTCAATCGCGCCAGCGAGCAACTCTACGGCCGCTTCCTCAGCCCTGCTGCAGCCATAGTGGTCAGCCTCGCCTCGGGCACGGCGGAGGAGATTCTCTTCCGGGGTGCGGTGCAGCCGCGGCTGGGTCTGATCCCAACTGCTTTCGTCTTTGGCATCATCCACTCGCAGTACGGCATTGCCTACGCGCTCATCTCTGTCGGCGCCGTCGGCCTGGTGCTGGGGCTCTACCGCCTGCGCATCAACACCACCGCGGCGATTGTGGTGCACGTTCTCTACAACTTGACGCTATTCCTCTTGGCCGGGGCCTAATATTGCAACGACACTTCCAGCAAAAGCATCGGCGACCTGCCGCATGGGGTTGCAAACCCCGTGCTCGAAACGGCCAAGCCCTACAGGGCTAACCAGCCGCTGCTACGACACTGCTGGGGCACCTGCCGAAGTAGGGACTCTGGCCGATTGGCAGGGACCGTGCGCCGAGGGGCTCGCGGCAGGGCCCCCCGGAAGCATTCAGGGACCCCAAACGAGCCGGCGGATGGTGGTGTGAGCCGGGGCGAGGCGCTGGGCTGTGCTGCCGTCCAAGGGAGCGTACAGCAGTTCCGTCTTGGCGTCGGCATCGGAGGCGGGCACGACCATGGCCACCCCGCGCCCCCGCGGTTCCCAGGCGACGACGGCCGGCCAGGGAAAGCACTTTTCGCCTGCCCGCACCTCGACGAGTTGGCCGAATTCGGTCAGGCGGGCACTGTGCAGGCGGTAGCACCCGTCTCCCCCGGCGAGCAAGAAGGCGATGCGCCCACTGGGGAGGGGATGGGGGTAGGCTATGGATGTCCCATTGTTACGCCCGTCGAGCAGGACGGTCACCCGGCTGGAAGTGCGATCGACCAGGGCCAGGTTGCTCGGTCCGCTGGCGAACGCGCCGCCACGGATCAGGCTCTGACCGTCGGGCATCCAGGCGACCTGACCATAGAGGGGGGTCCGGCTGGGCTGGGGATCGGCTGCGCTGAGGATGTAGGGCGTCGAGAGGTCGATGAGGCCGAAATAATCCGCATCGCGGGCCTGCAAGCGCACCAGCAGGGCATCGCCGCGCGGCGACCAGAAAGCCTCGCGGATGATGCGCTCGCGCTCAGAGATGCGGTCGTGGGGGATGTTGGGCAGAATCTGGCGCTCCGCACGGCGCCCCAGGTCGCGCACCCACAGGCCGTCTTTGGCCCAGATGGCGTCGGCATAGACGCCTTTGGGGATGCGGTCCAGGGGCGTGTACAGGGTATAGGCAATCTGTCGCTCATCGGGGGACCAACTGACCGAGGTGATCTGCGCCTGGCGTGTGGCCCGGTCGAGGGTGAGAAGGCGCTGCGGCCGGCGACTGCCGGGGCTCAGGACGCTCAGCGTGCCGGTCTGCGTCGCATAGGCCAGCTTGCCGGTGGGTGACACATCGAACGCGCTGACCCCACCGGCTTCCTGCGTTATCAGCCGCACGGTGACCCCGTCTCGCTCCAGGCGCCACACCTGCACGCTGCCGCCACAGCCGGAAAGGAAGTAGAGCGGGGCCGGCAGGAGGATGGGCCGCGGCGTCCGCGGATAGGTGTGCAGGATGGCCATCTCCCTGGGGTTGCGCCCGGTGGCCGGAGAACAGGCGGCCGCCAGCAGAGCAATCGCCAGCAGCGCCAGCCGGCCCACCATGCGCCGCATGCGCATCCTCCTCGCGCCGTACTCCGCCCCGCCGGAGAGCTTGCCTGGCAGCGGCAGGGCAGGCGGAAGTAAGTCAGCAAGTTGCGGGCCTGGAGTCACGGGAAAAGAAACGGCCGGCCTGCTGCGCGCAGCAGGCCGGCCGGATGAGTCCTTTGCGGCTAGGGGACGAGGCCCAGGGTGCGTACCTGCGCACGGGCCGCAGATGAGGACGGTATGCTCAACGTCATCCCCTGCCCATACCTGCTGCTGATGGTCACATTGGCGGTGCTGCCGTTGAGCGGATAGAGCGTGGCTTCGGCCTCGCCGGAGGGACCGGTTCGGACCGTGCGGTTGGCACTATCCGTCTCCACAAAGGCGCCACGGTCGGTATGGAAGGTCAGGGACTGATCTTGGAGGTAGTAGCGACCGTTGCCCAGGGTAGCCTTGATAACCACCTGCCCGTCCGGCTGGACGCGTGTCGTCGCCTGCAGCCGCAGCCAGGGATCGGTCAGGATGGGCCCGACACCCTCGGCCCGGTCCCCACGGCCATAGGGCTTGGGGCCGTCGTTAGCGCCCCACCAATTGCTGGCGGCGTCAATAGTCGCCTCGGACTCGTTGCGCAGCCCGGCTACGATATTGCCGTAGACAATGTTGCCGTGGATGCTGACCTGATCCTCCCTGACCGAGGAGTCGATGGTAATGCCGGTGACGTTGTCGTCGAACAGGTTGCCGCGCACGGCAGCCTGCAGGCCATACTCGCCGTCATCGGCCAGCAATAGGCCCAGGTAGGCCCCACGGAAGCTGTTGTCTTCGATCGTCACGTTGGTGGTGGTGATGGCGGTGCCGATGCTGAGCGACGCGCCCAGAGCCCCGTCGAAGGTGTTGCGCGTGATGCGCGCGCTGCCGCCGGTGTAGGCGGCCATGCCGGAGTAAAAGCCCTGCACCGAGTTGTTGGAGATCAACAGGTTCTGGTAGCCCGAGAGGGCGAGGCCGGTGGTCGGCGTGAGCACCTCGGTGCTGCCCACCAGGGTATTCCCTTCGATCTGCGAGCCCTGATTTTCGAGGATGTAGATACCGTGGGCGTTGGGCGCATCGACCTGTACCGTATTCGCCTTGATGCGCGCCACGCTGCCCTGCGAAGCATAGATGCCGATGCCGTCCGCCAGCAGGCCGCCGACGCTGTTCCCCGAGATCTCGGCCTCGGTGTTATAGATGTAGACGGCGCGCTTGCAGGCAGAGATGGTGTTGTTGGCTATCCGGACGTCTTTGCCGGTGAGCAGGCCGTATTCCCAGGGGGTGCGCGAGTTGGCAGCGATGTCGGGGGTGATCGTAGGCAGCAGGCCGAAGGTGGGCTGCGGGGGGGCGACGTTCACCGCCACGCCGGAGTAGCCGCCGCGGATCACGTTCCCCTGCACGGTCACGTTGCGGATGGCTTCTCGCTGAAAGCGGGGCCCCACGATCAGGATGGCGGCCTGGAAGCTGTCTACAACCTCCAACCCCTGGATGGTGACGTCGTTGGCCGCTACCGTGATCGTCGCATCGGCCATCCGCGGCGCCAGCACGGCGCTGCCGGACCCCTCCGCGACGATGCTGCAGGGCCGCGAGATGTACAGATCATCCCGATAGCGCCCCGGTCGGACGTATACGGTACCGCCGGAGGCGACGGCGCGAGCGCCCGCCGAGATCGTGGAAAAGGCATCGATGCCCCAGGTGTGCCCATCGTTGCTGCAGGACGCGCAATATCCGTCATCCACCCAGACCTGTTGAGGGCCTTGAGCATATGCGGGTAGGGCGGGCCACAGGCTAAGAAGGACCAGAACTGCCCCCGCCACCAATCGCCAAGCTTTCACGCTCGGTCTCCTCTAGGGGATGTGATGGATGCCGCCTGCGAGCCTGACGCTGCTCCGCGGCGTTCCGCTGCAAAGCCTCGCAAGACGTGTCACCCGGCGACCTGCCTGCAAGCACAAGCGTACCCAGGTTTTCGACAGGTCTCCGCACCTATTATACAACAGATTCCTAGAATTGGCTAGACCCGTATCAGGTAGAATGGGCTACTCCAGGCTCGGGCGCCGTCGACCTGGTAAACGACCACGTAATAGGGCGTGGTGCCGGGCGGCAGGGTGGCGGCGGTCCAGGTGAAGGCCAGGTCCTTCTGCCCCGTGCCCAGGGGGCAGGGCTCGAGGCGCAGGTAGAGCCCCTCACCACCCAGCCTCTCCTCTCGGGGCAGTTCGGCCAGGGGCACGGACAGGGTTGTATGCGGGGCATAGAGTTCGATGCGGGCGCCGGGTTCCGCTTCCAGGTGCAGTTGCAGGCCGTTGGTATTGCCCGCCGTCATGGAGCGCCAGCTCACCGACTGCTCGTTGCTCAGCACGATGCCGCGGGCCGGTGTGTCAAAGCCGTAGGGCTGGGCCGCCAGGATGCGCGCGCCATGCAGCCGCAGCGTGCCGTCCCAGGGGGCGGTGCGTGGCCAATCGCGGGCCAGCGCTCCGCCCCACACCACGCGCACCCAGCCGGGGCGGGGCGTATCCGCCTCAGGGTACCGGTAGGCCACCTCCGTCCCGCAGCGTATCTCTACTCGCTCGATCTCGGCGGTGCCGGCAACCTGCACGCTGATGCGCGGGGGGCGGGCTGCCCGGTACATCTCGCCCATGGCGTGCCCATCTGCCTCGGCCCGGAGCAGG
>DAOUGZ010000074.1:0-25746 GCA_034428955.1 Anaerolineae bacterium
ATCGATGGGCGCCGCCTGCGCCAGATGGGGCTGGAGCCGGGCCCGGCCTATGCCCGCATTCTCGACGCCCTGCGCGACGCACGGCTGGATGGCATCATCTCTACAGCGGAAGAGGAAGAGGCTCTGCTGCAGAGGTTAGTGGCCGAAGAAGGGGACTAGGGGCTGGGGGCAGCACCGCCCGGGGCCAAGCCAGCCGGGCTATGGTGGAAGCAAAGCCCTTCGGGCTGTATAGCCCCCACGGGGCTTGGCCGTTTTGAGCACGGGGTTTGTAACCCCGTGCGGTAGCCACCGATGCGGCGCACCGCCCGGGGCCAAGGCCGCCAGGCTATGGTGGAGGCGAGGCCCTTCGGGCTATAGCGCACCGCTTGGCCGTTCTGAGCACGGGGTTTGTAACCCCGTGCGGTAGCCACCGATGCGGCGCACCGCCGGGGCCAAGCCCGCCAGGCTATGGTGGAGGCAAAGCCCTTCGGGCTGCTGTAGCGCACCACTTGGCCGTTCTGAGCACGGGGTTTGTAACCCCGTGTGGTAGCTTTGCTCTATTCCGGCTCGTCGAGCAGGCGAACGCCCTCTTCCGTCACGATAGCCACTTCATAGGGCCCGGCCACAGATTCCGGGTTGCGCTCGGCCACGCTCTGCAGCCCCGTTTGGCAGAGCTCCACAAGCTGCTGCAGCGATGCGCCCTCAGCGATCTGCCGGGTGACCCGTCCCTCCAGCGCCAGCCTGCGGGGCAGGGTGAACACGCGGCCCAGCTCGGTCTCCTCAAACGGCAACTGGCCCGCCTCGCTGTGCAATAGCCACCCTTGCGGGTGAGGGGCACAGGCCTCTGAGCAGCCGCCAAGGATGAAATAGAGGTGCCTGGGCAGCCCTTCAGGGTCCGGGTGCAGGCGCAGAAAGCGGGCATAGCCCTCGCTGATAAAGTCTCGGCTGACGGCCAGCACATCGGCCGTATCGACCAGGCGCCGCGCCTCGACCCAGGCCGCAAGCTTCCGGCCCAGGTCCACGCCCACCGCCGCGCCGTCCGTCAGCAGCACGGCGTGGCGGCCCAGTGTGAACAACTTGTGCTCGGTAAGCCGAACAACCTGGCCGCCGGGCATCTCTTGCAGTACCAGGCTATCGGTTGCCAGAACCAGGCCCTCGTGATTGTAGCAGACGATTGCCTGAGCCATCTCACAGCCTCCACGGAGCAGTATACGGTGCCTTGCGGCCGCCGTCAACTGCAAGCGCAGGGCCTCAGCCTTTGCGCAGGTAGGCCAAGACGGCCAGCACACGGCGGTGGTCGGAATCGACCGGCTCCAGCCCGAGCTTGGAAAAGATGCTACTCACATGCTTCTCCACAGCGCCGTCGGTGACCACCAACCTCTCCGCGATGGCTCGATTCGAGCGCCCCTCCGCCATGAGGGCCAGAACCTCGCGCTCGCGAGGGGTAAGTGTGTCGAGGGGGTCGCTGCGGCGACGGCGAGCCACCAATTGCGAAACAACCTCCGGGTCCAGGACGGTCCCGCCTGCTGCAACCTGGCGAACGGCAGCCATAAAATCGGCCACGTCCGCGACCCGGTCCTTCAGCAGATACCCCACACCCTCGGCGCCGGCCTCCAGCAACTCTCCGGCATAGCGTTCCTCCACGTACTGCGAGAGGATCACCATGGCACAGCCGGGAACTCGACGCCGGGCCTCGATGGCCGCGCGGAGCCCCTCGTCGCGGTAGCCGGGCGGCATGCGGACGTCCACGATGGCCACATCCGGGCGCTCCTCCACGACAGCCTCGACCAGCGCCGGGCCGTCCCCCACCCGTGCGGCCACGGAGCATCCCGCTTCTGAAAAGAGCCGCGCCAGGCCCTCGCGCAGCAGCACGCTATCCTCAGCGATTACGACCCGCATGGCAACTCGACCTTGATGCAAGTGGGCCCGCCGGCCGGGCTCAAGATGGCGAACTGCCCGTCGTAAGCAGCCACGCGATCGGCCAGGCCGGCCAGCCCCGTCCCGCGGGCCGCATCGGCGCCGCCCACGCCATTGTCGCCCACCTCCACCAGCAGGGCCTCCCGCTCGCGGCGCACAGTAACCCAGGCCACCGATGCTCTGCTGTGGCGGGCGACGTTTGTGAGAGCCTCGGCGATGATAAAGTACGCCGTCGACTCCAGGGCCATGGGCAGCCGCTCGCTCAGTTCGACATTGACCGTCACCGGCACCGAACAGCGCCCTGCCAGCGCCGAGATGGCCGCATCGAGCCCACGATCGGCCAACACCGCCGGGTAGATGCCGCGGATCAGGTCGCGGATTTCGGCCAAGGCGCGTTTGGCCTCCTCATGAGCCTCCGCCACCAGCGCCTGCGCGGCCGCCGGGTCGGTCGCCAGCTTTTCCCTGGCCATGCCGAGGTTCATCGCCAGCGCAACCAGGCGCTGCTGCGCGCCGTCGTGCAGGTCGCGCTCGATGCGCTGCCGGTCCAGCATGGTCACATCCAACACTCGCGAGCGGCTCTCGGTCAGCGCCGCGACCCGCGCCTCCAGGTGTGCCTGCTTGCCCGGCCCCAAGAGCGCCCGCGCCAGGGCCGCATGCACACGCGCCGCCCCCAGCACCAGATACTGGCCGGCCAGCAGCCAGAGCAAGCCAATAAGGGCGGCAGCTAATGCCTCGGGCGCATTACTTGCGAAACGCGAGACAAATTCGTGCATGTGGCGTCCTAGGGCCAGGAAGTAGAGTGCCGCCTCGATCAGGCACACCGGCATGATCAGAGCAACCACGACGATGGTAGTCTCGATGAATCCAAGCGGGGACAGCAACAACACGTACACCAGATCCTTCCATGCCGCCACGTCGCGAACAATTGCCCAGGGCGGCGACCCTGCAGGAAGCGGACGATAGGGTGAAGGCAACACCTGGCCAAGCAACGTGGCGACACGCCACCGCTCGACCCGAGCGCCCGCGATCCAGAGCCACATTGTCGCGGGGAGGACTGCCAGCCCAACCCAGACGAAATCGGTGCCGAAAGCCACGAGGATCAGGACGGTGGGCACGAGGAACCAGAAAGCGCCCAGAGGGAAACTGAGCGCTAGGAAGCAGGCGCTCTTCCACAGCCTGGCTGAGCACAGGGTACGTGTCGGACCGTTCGGGCCGGTAAGCCACCCGCGACAGGTCGAGACGAGACTCTTTGCGAACACAGAATGCCCCTCTAGCAACTGCATCTCTTTCTCCATTATGTCCGGTAGCTCTTAGTATACCACCGTTGCCGTATCCTGACCATGTGTACATCAACCGGGCTGGCGGAAAGCGTGGCTATCCTCCAGGTGCATGATCTGCGGCATGAACAGGGCGCCAACGGCCATGCAGACGCACACGACGCCGCCAATGATAAACCATGTGTTGGCTCCGAACAGGTCGGCGATGGGGCCGGCGATGAGCAGCCCTAGGGGGGCCGCTGCCTGGGCACCCGAGCCCATGAGATTGAACACGCGCCCCTGCAACTCGGGTGCCACAATGGTCTGCACGCTGGCAAAGAGGGGTCCATTGGCCATGGGCATCATAAAGCCGGCCACGAAGGTGACCACCACAGTCAGAGAGAAAGCCTCCGGCGGCATAAGCCCGATCACGGCGGCTGCTATGCCGAGGCCGATCAGCCCGCTCAGCGAAGTCAGCACACGCTGCCGGAAACCACCCCACACGCTGAGGGTCAGCCCGCCGGTGACGATGCCCACTCCAAAGGCCGACTCGATCCAACCGAGCTCGAGCGCCCCGCGGTCAAAGTACTTGCTGACCAGGATTGGCATCAGCGAGATGGCCGGCTGGAAGGCCATGTTGAACAGCACGACCATGATGCCCACCGCCAGGAGGCCCGGCCAGGTCCGCAGGTAGCGCAGGGCCTCATGCAGGTCCTGCACGATCGAGCCGATATGGCCGTTGGCGCCATTGGCGGGGCGCCGCGCCGGCTGTGGGATGGCCGATAGGGCGATGAGCAGGATGCCGAGCGCCGCGGTGGCTACGTCGATGCCCAGGACGGCGCTCATAGGCAGCGTCGCGATTAGGAGCGCCCCGAGCGGTGGCGCCGCGATGTTCATCGCCCCCTGCAGCATCTGGTTGAGGCCCGCCACGCGTGAGAGATGCTCCTTGGGCACCATCAGCGACGTCGAGGCCTGCATCGCCGGCCAGTGGAAGGTGCCCCCGAAGGCACGGATGAACATGACGGCGTAGATTTGCCAGGAGTGCATCACACCCAGGAGATCGAGCACGATCAGCCCCAGCGTCGCGATGGCGATGCTGCCGTCCGCCACGATCATCACCAGGCGGCGGTCCCAGCGATCCACATAGGCCCCGGCTACCGGGCCGAGGACGATGCCCGGCAACAGGGCCAGCAGTGTCGCTGTCGCCAGCACGGTAGCAGAGCCGGTCTTGGCCGTCAGCCACCACACCAGGGCGAACTGCACCAGCCGGCTGCCGAGCAGCGAAAAAGCCTGCCCCATCCAAATCGGGAGGAATGTTCTCTTCCAGTCCAGCTTTTCGGTCAACTCGTCGCTTCCTTATAGCTGGCAGTTAACAAGCCTTGGCCCTCGATGATACCGATCAGAAGTGCATTGGATGATATGTGAAAGCTATACTTGGAGTCTACCACCTCCGTCCAGTCTGCTTCCTCCCACTGGTTATCCCTCGATACTCTCTTCATAAAGAACCGCCTTGTGAACGGTACTTTTCCATTGATGAGCAGTCCGTCCAAAACGGGGTTATAGCCCAGCGGAATCGTCACGGCTATCTTCCCTCCCGGAGTTAGAATGCTCTTTAGGTTATCGATGGCACGGAGTATTTTTCGGGGAGACTGTGGGAACTCATCCCATCCCACGTGTTCCAGTGTCGAGATGCTAACGATCAGATCGTACTTTTTCGATGTCTGAAAGTCCGCTACGTCTTGGTTGATAACTCCCTCGTTGGCTTCGTACTTGTCCAGGACGTCGTGACTGACGGGAAAGTAGTGTGATAGGACGTTGCCAACTTCAAGGACTCTCCCCTCACGATTCCCTTCCACCATTTGCCATATGATGGGCACCTCGACGGCCCTCTCATTTCGCCATGTGTTATTGTAGCGATGGCAAAAGTAACCATAATGACGGCCCTGGAACCTGAAGGTTCGTGACGATTTGTGGGCCTGGAAATAACGACAGAGGACATAGTTGAGAATAACGTTGTTGTCCCAGCAGATGTACTTGATCGCGATAAAGAGGGCGTAGAAGACTCCTTTCCCACGGGAGATTGTGCGAACTCGCGCTAGGACCATTCGTATCCCATTCCGAAACCGTGCTAGCTTCCTACCATAGTCTCTCAAGTCTACACTCCACCACTGGTTTGCATCAACGATTCGGTGCGTGCCCATGCCTCTACTCACCCAACAGAACTGTTAGCCGGCAGGCCATAGCCTGGCAATGTGACATTGCCAAGGTAAACATACTATTGTCTTTGCGCCCTGACCATGAAGACTCCCAGAAAACCCATGGTAGGGATAACTTCAGTATGCCCGATGTCGAAATGCACCTCCTACCAGACATGGTCAGCCTCCACCGTGTCATTGATCTCGGCGCAGAACTCGAGACCCGCTAAAGAAGCGCATCGCACGATCATGCAGTCCCTCCCGGCACCGGCGACGGCTCAGCGGATGCTGCAGGCGCATGGTCCGCCTCGTCGGGCTGGTCGTCCCATATCTTGCGATACAGGTACATCGCGATGATCCTGAGCGCTGCAGTGGCCGGTACGGCGATGTATGCGCCGGTAAGCCCAGCCAGGCGCCCGCCAACGAACAGCGCAAACAAGATAACCAGCGGGTGCAGGTTCACAGCATGCCCGAGCAGATTGGGCAGGAGCAACTGGTTCTCGAGCTGTTGCAGCACGACGTAAGCGATCACGACGACCAGGGCCAGCGTCAGGTTGGACCAGCCAAACGGGACATGCGGTTGGGAGAGCGCGACGGAAACGGCAACGCTGCCCGCTGTGAACGGCCCCAAGCTCGGGATCACCTCCAAGGCACCAGCCATCAAAGCCAGCACCAGCGCGTAGCGCACTCGCAACACAGAGAGGACTACAAAAGTCGCCACGGTCATGATCCCGATCACCATGAGTTGTCCGCGGATATAGGCCGACAGGACACCGTCGATGTCGCGCAAGAGGTCTAGCGCTTCGGAGCGACTCAACAGCGGTATGAGCCGCACCAGGCGTCTCGGCAGCACCGGCGAGGCCTTGAGCAGGTAAAATGCCGCGATCAGGCACAGCATCACCTGAAAAAGGCCCCCAATGATGTTGGCGACGGCCGGAATCGCATAGCGAGGGACGTACTCCACCAGGTTCTGAGCACTGCGCATAGCCTGATCAATCATTACCTGGGGGTCGATGGCGAAGCCATACTCCTCCAGCCCGCTGTGCGCCAGCCAGTCGTCAATAAAGATGATCTGGTCGGTGACCGCAGTGACGATCCGGGGCATGTCCGCTATCAGATCGCCCGCCTGCTTGATAAACAGGGGAATCACCGCTGTCGAGGTCCACACGACCGCCGCTATGCCGACGATATAGAGCAACACCACCACCAGCGTTCGCCGCAGGTGCGTACAAGACTCGATCCAGTCGACGACCGGGCTGAGCACATAGGCGATGACGGCGCCCCACACGAACGGCTCCAGCGCGGCCCGCACACGGGATAGGATCCACACCAAGGCCAGTCCAGCCAGGAGGATGCCAAGCTTGGCTTCCTTCGAGAAGTGTATGCCCTCCGAAGACTCGTTGCTGCTCATCCCTACTCCTCTGCTTCTCAACCCAGCGACGCAGGGGTCGCCAATGTTGGCGCCAAGTGCTCGCCCTCGCGTACACGATAGGCAGGCACCCCCACATCAATCAGGGCCTGAAGCACATCATCCACCGGCTTTTGGCTCCAAAACTAGCCGACGCGCCACCGCTGCACCAACCGCCGAGCAAGAACCGGTGCCAGGAGAGCCGCGCCCACCAGGTCGAGGACCACGAGGGCCTGGCGCTGGTTCAGCACCTCCAGGGGGACGGTGCTGCCGCGCGTCCAGGCAAAGAGGTTGAGCATACCCGCCGTGTGCCGGTCGAGCCACAGCGCTGTGAGCTCGAGCAGATTGGGGAACCAGAGCGCTGCGCCCACCGCCAGGCCCGCCGGAGGCGAGCCCAGGGCACCACCAATGCCAGCCAGAGCGAGGAGCATCGCCGCCGGGATGAAGGTGCGCACCAGGAGCGTGCCGGCGGGCAGGGCGGCCGGCAGCGGCTCACCCATCGCCCAGGTGTAGCAAGCGGTCAGGCTCAAAGCCGCAGCGCCGGCCAGCAAGCTGTAACCGAGAGCTACCGCGGCGAGCTTGGCCAGCGCCAGTTCCCACGCGCGCACCGGCCAGGTGAAGAGGAGCGGCCGGTGCTCCGCCTCGGCATCGGACCAGGCCATGCTGCCCGCAAACAGCGCCCACAGCGGCAGGTAGCGCTCGGCGTACTGCAGCAGGCCGCTCAGGAGCTGGTCGGCGGCGAGAACGCGCGCGCGGGCCAGCCAGGCCAGGCCGATGGGCAGGACGGCCAGGCCCAGCGCCAGGGCCATAGACACAGGCGAGCAGAGCCAGCGCCGTTGGGCCGCGATGAGGCGAAGGAGCGAGCGCTCTTGCTGACATTCTCTACGCCTCACTGCGACACCTCCTCAGCAAGGAAGGCCAGGTCGGCAGGCGCCAGCGCGCGCCGTTGCGCATCGTGGAACAGGCGTCGCAGTGTCTCCTTCTGCGCCTCCCGCGGCGTGCGCGCGGCCCAGGCCTCCACCCGCGGCATCGCGGCTGAGGAAGCCTCCCTGATTGGCAGAATTGCCTCCAGCGGAGCCACCGAGGTGCTGGGCCCAAAGGCATCGGCGACCACCTGATCGGCAACGTAGGCGCGCAGGGCGGCGAGATCGTCCGGTGAGGCATGGTGCGCCGCGTGCAGCTCGGCAGCGGGCGCCGCAAAGCGGGGCTGGGTGCGAAGGAACTCGTAGACCCAGCGATTGGCAGGCCACCTCAGAGACTGCCGGTCGGGCGCCGTCTCAAAGATGTCGTCACACAGGTGGCTGCTCATGATCCATGCGGCGTCGCCGGCGCTCGTAAAGCGCAGAGGGCTGGGCGCGACGGTGAGCGGCTCAATACCGGTCCAGTCGGCCAGAGCCGCCAGCAGGGGCTGCAGCGCCTCGGCACCGGCCTGCCAGGTATCGAGTTCCTCAAAGGGCACAGCGTAGTATGCGGGTCCCTCCCCACGCGGCCACCAGTTGCCGCCCAGCAGGGTGAGCTGGTTGCGGGCTGTCTGCAAGCGCCAGGCCCCCTCCCCACTCTGCGTAAAGCCGGCCAGGAAGCGGATGCCCGCCGGTGTGTGCACTGTCACATCAAAGGCGGGTTCGGTGTCGTTGAACGGCATCGTGCGGTCGGCCAGAGCACGTGGGGCCGTGGAGGCCTTGCCGCTCTCCCAGGTCAGGTGGTGCTCTCCGGGCACAGGGTACCAGCCCCAGGTAGAGGGCAACCACACGAACTCGCCGGCGACCAGCGCGGCGAGCACCTCGTGAGGGTCCAGGCGCCAGTCTGCGACGCGGCCATGATAGCGCAGCCGGACGGTGAAGGGCCGGTCCGTAGCCGGCGGCTGTGCGGGCTCTAGCCGCAGCAGGTCGCCCTCGCGCGTAAAGGGCACCGCCTCGCCATCCAGCCACACCTCGTCGACCTCGAAGGCGCGGCGCAGGGTGAGGGTGACGGAGTCGCACGGCGCCTCCGGGCGAGGGGCCACCTCGAGGGTAGCCTCCACCTTCGCCTCCGGCGGCCGGCTGAGGTCAACGTCCAGTTCGTAGCGCAGCGGCCGGGGCGCCACAGCGGCCGGATCCTCCGTGCGGGCGATATCGGAGCCGTCGCCAAGCTGCGCCCCGGGCTTGGCCGCCTCACCATAAGCGGCGACGGCGCGAGCATGCGAGGCGACATAGCCCCGCTCCAGAACGATAAAGGGCAGAGCGGATGCGGCCACGGCCAGGAGCGCCGCGGCGGCGCTCAGGCGCGAGCGCGCGGCCGGCGCGTCTCGCCCGGACCGGAAGAGGCAGGCCAGCGCCGCGAGCAGGCCCAGGCTGCCGAGGAGCCAGAAGACCTGGTGGGCGGCAAAGTCGTCGCCGAACAGACCGAGGCCGAGATACTCCGACAGCCATGCCCAGCCGTTCCACATGAACTCGGGGCTGATGAGCAGCGCGTAGGGCCATTGCAGGGTACTGGCGATGACACTCGGGCCGCCGAGGGTAAAGGCCCGGTAGAGGACGAGCGCCACCAGCCCCGGCCACCCCGGCAGAAGGGCTGCCGCCAACTGCCCAGTCGCCTGGGCGCCGAAGAAGGAAGCGGCGAGCGACAGGGCGATGAGGACGCCGTCGCGCAGGGCGGCAGCAACCGGAACGGGCACCCCGGTAGCCTGCGCGGCCGTGGCGTAGGAGAGGGCGGTGTAAGCGAGCGAGGGCAGCACCACCTCCAGCCAGAGCACCAGAGTCAGGCTGCCCAAGGCCACGGTGCGCGCCAGGTACAGCCGCCGGGAGCTGACCGGCCAGGCCAGAATGATCTCTTCGGCACGGGAGCAGAGGTCACGCTGGACCCTCCAGGCGACAAAGGCGCTCAGAGCCATGCTCAGGAGCGATAGGTACACGAGAAACGGCAGGTGGCGCTGCAGGGCCGGCGCCTGCCAGCGCCCGGAGAGCGCAAAGAGCGTGGGCACGGCCACGACAAAGAGCCAGGGCAAGACGCTCCGCCACAGGTGGCGGGCCTCGCAGGCGAGCAGGGTGCGGAAGGGCGCAACGTCCGCTGTACGTATGGCCGGCGCAGAGTTCATCGCTCACCCCCAGCCGCACCTGCGGCCCCAGCCGCGATCTCTTTCGCGGCCCCAGCCGTTTTGTGTCCTTTCGCGCTCCCCGAGATGACGCTGAGGTAGCCATCCTCCAGCGTGGGCACAGCGGGCTCAGCCTCGGGGTGGGGACGGGTACGGGCCAGCAGACGGCGCACCATCCGCCCGTCATGCATGCGCTCGGCCAGCACCGTCGCGCCCAAGGGGCACGGCACCTGCGGTGGCACCTCGAGGGTCCACACCTGGCCCTCGGCCCGCGCCGCCAGTTCGTCGAGGGTGCCGACAAGGCGCACCTGGCCCCGATGCAGGACGACCACGCGGTCGGCGACTTGGGCCAGGTCGGCGAGCACGTGGGTAGAGAAGAGGGTGACGCGGCCGGCACGGCGGTGGGCGAGGAGGGTGCGCAGGTGGGTGCGCTGCTCGGGGTCGAGGCCGGCGGTAGGCTCGTCGACCAGCAACAGGTCCGGGTCGCCCAGCAAGGCCTGCGCGATGGCCAGGCGCTGCTTCATGCCCCCAGAGTAGCCGCGGATGCGGCGCCTGCCCGCCTCCTCCAGGCCGACCTCGGCCAATAGGCGGTCCGCTTCGGCAGCGGGCGCGCCCTTTATGGCCGCGGCGTAGTGCAGGTATTCGCGGCCGGAGAGGTCGCCAGGCAGGCCGAACTCTTGCGGCAGGTAGCCCAGCCGGCGCCGCACCTCATGCTGCTCGCGGGGCAGGCGCCAGGGGCCCACGCGCACGCAGCCTCGGCGTGGCACGAGCAGTGTGGCCACAATCTTCATCAGGGTCGACTTGCCCGCGCCGTTGGGGCCAAGCAGCCCCCAGACGCCCTCGTCCATGGCCAGGTTGATCCCCTGCAGGGCGACGTGGCGCCCGTAGCGCAGCTCGACGTGCTCAAGTGCGATCTCCATAGGCGGGTATTTCCTCCATCTCTGCTGATTTGAAAATGGTGCTCGGTCCCATTTTCATGCACGGTAGTGAGCGCCGTGCTCATGAACACTTGGTGAGACTTGGACTCCACATTGTAGTTCGGCCTCAGCCAGTCTCTACACCAGCCGAATGGGCGTGAGAGCCTGCTCAGCTAGTGTTGAGACTGGTCTCAGCATATCACTGACTCGGCGTCCGGACCATGGAGGCTCCCAGAAAGCCGGAGGTAGGGATAACCCCCGTATCCGCTGCGCCTGACGGGAGCCTGCAAAAATCACCTCTAGAGTATGGAACAAAAGAGTCGGTGGCCAAGCACTGACCCTTCCGCCAGGGTGTCCCAGTTAGCTACAGGGCAGCTAGATTGGCTCACAACAGGGCAAAAATGGCGGTGTAGACCGCGCCCCAAGCTCTCCGGCGTCTTCCTGGCCAAGTCACCGACTCTTTTGTTCCATACCCTCACCTCTACAAAACCTTGCTCAAAGGCTTCGGCTATGGTAAAATAGCAGGTCGCCCGGTTGACGCCGGATCTGAGGTGCGAGCGTGGGCCGGGTGATATTGATTCCAAGATGCGGGGGATAGTGGATGCCTCAGGACAAGATAGTGATCCGCGGTGCCAGAGAGCACAACCTAAAGAACATAGACCTGGAGCTGCCGCGCGACCGGCTGATCGTCATTACCGGTCTTTCGGGCTCGGGCAAGTCGTCGCTCGCCTTCGATACGATCTATGCGGAGGGCCAGCGACGCTATGTCGAGTCGCTCTCAGCTTATGCCCGCCAGTTCCTGGGCCAGATGGACAAGCCCGACGTAGACCGGATCGAGGGCCTCTCGCCGGCGATTAGCATCGACCAGCGCTCCGGCAGCCGGAACCCGCGCTCGACCGTCGGCACCGTGACCGAGATCTATGACTATATGCGGCTCCTCTACGCCCGCATCGGTGTGCCCCATTGCCCCGAATGCGGCCGGCCGATCACCCGGCAGACGGTGCAGCAGATCGTCGATGCCGTCGTCGCCCTGCCCGAAGGGACGCGCTTTATGGTCCTGGCGCCGTTGATCAAGGACCGCAAGGGGGAGCACCGCCGGGTGTTCGAGGACATCCGCCGGGCGGGCTTTGTTCGCGCGCGCGTCGACGGGGAGGTCCGCGACGTTGCCGAGGAAATTGCGCTGGACCGCTACAAGATGCACACTATCGAGGCGGTCATCGACCGGTTGGTGGTACGCGGGGGCGAGCATGGGCTCGACCCGGCACGCCTCGCCGACTCTTTGGAAACGGCGCTCAAGATGGGTGGCGGCGTGGTCATCGTCACCACAGACAAGGACGAGGACCTGCTCTTCTCGGAGCATTTTGCCTGCGTCGTCTGCGGCATCAGCCTGCCGGAGATCGAGCCGCGCACCTTTTCCTTCAACAGCCCGCACGGGGCCTGCCCCGGCTGTAGCGGGCTGGGCGTGCAGATGGTGCTCGACCCGGAGTTGGTCATCCAAAGCAAGGACCTGACTCTGGCTGAGGGCGCGATCGAGCCGTGGAGCCATGCCTCGACGAGTGAAAGCTATTACGGGCAACTGCTCAAGGCCGTGGCCGATCATTACGGCTTTTCGATGGACGTGCCGGTCCGCGAACTCAAACCCGAGCATATCCAGGTGTTGCTCTACGGCAGCGGCGACGAGGTGCTCAAGCTTTCTTACACCAACCACCGTGGCCGTCTGCACACCATCGAGACGACGTTCGAGGGCGTAATCCCAAACCTGGCGCGGCGACACAAAGAGACGACTTCGGACTATGTGCGTGAGGAGATCGAGCGCTACATGACGCCGCAGCCCTGCTCAGAGTGCGGCGGCGCTCGCCTGCGCAAGGAGAGCCTGGCCGTCACGGTCAACGGGGCCTCGATTGTCGACGTTGCCGCCATGTCGGTGCTCAAGGCTCGCGCTTTCTTCCACGAACTGCCGGAGAGCTTGTCGGAGCGCGACCGGACGGTGGCCCGCCAGATACTGAAGGAACTGAACGCACGCTTGGGCTTTCTGGCCGATGTGGGCCTGGGCTACCTGACGCTGGACCGGGCCGCGGCCACCCTCTCCGGTGGAGAGGCGCAGCGCATCCGGCTGGCTACGCAGATCGGCTCGCAGCTCATGGGCGTGCTCTACATCCTGGATGAGCCCTCCATTGGGTTGCATCAGCGCGATAACCAGCGCCTGATCGATACGCTCAAGCGCCTGCGCGACCTGGGCAATACCGTCCTCGTCGTCGAGCACGACGAAGATACCATGCGCGAGGCGGATTATGTCGTCGACCTCGGCCCGGGGGCCGGCGAGCGGGGCGGGCACGTCGTCGCCATGGGCACCCTCGCCGATATCGAGGCCTGCCCCGATTCGATCACGGGCCAGTTCCTGCGCGGTGATCGTCGCATCCGCGTGCCCGAGAAGCGGCGCGAGGGCAATTCGCACAACCTGGTGGTACGCGGCGCCAGCGAGAACAATCTGAAGGATATCGATGTGCGCATCCCACTCGGCAAGTTGGTGTGCATCACCGGCGTCTCGGGTTCGGGCAAGAGCAGCCTGCTGATGGAGGTCGTCTACAAGCGGCTGGCCCAGGCGCTGCACCGCAGCCGCACGCAGCCGGGCGCGCACAAGGCCATCGAGGGGATCGAACACCTGGACAAGGTCATCGATATCGATCAGTCGCCCATCGGGCGCACGCCACGCTCCAACCCGGCGACGTATACGGGGATCTTTGGCCCCATCCGCCAGTTGTTCGCCTCCGTGCCGGAGGCGCGCCTGCGCGGCTACCAGGCAGGGCGCTTCTCGTTCAACGTCAAGGGTGGGCGCTGCGAGGCCTGCCAGGGCGACGGCATTATCAAAATCGAAATGCAGTTCCTGCCCGATGTGTACGTGCCCTGCGAGGTCTGCCACGGGCAGCGCTACAACCGCGAGGCGCTGGAGATTCGCTACCATGGCAAGAATATTGCCCAGGTGCTGGATATGACCGTGGAAGAGGCGGCGACGTTCTTTGCCAGCATCCCGTCGGTCCATGCCAAGCTGGAGACGCTGCGCGACGTGGGCCTCGGCTATATCCGTTTGGGCCAGCCGGCGACAACCCTCTCCGGCGGCGAGGCGCAGCGGATCAAGCTCTCACGCGAGCTTTCGCGCAGGGCCACCGGCCGCACGCTCTACATCCTGGATGAGCCGACCGTCGGCCTGCACATGGCTGATGTGGAACGTCTGCTCGGCGTGCTGCAACGACTGGTCGACGCGGGCAATACTGTGGTTATCATCGAGCACAACCTGGATATCATCAAAGCCGCAGACTGGGTGATCGACCTCGGTCCGGAGGGCGGCGAGGCCGGTGGCTACATCATCGCCGAGGGCACACCGGAGGAGATTGCCGCGATACCGGCATCCTGCACAGGCAGCTATCTGCGCCGGGTGCTGCGGCCGGTCGTCGTCAGCCGGCAGGCTCATTAGAAATCACACTTGAGGGAATGGTTTTTTGGTACGAACCCAGAGCAATAATAATGGTACACCCACAGCCGGCACATTCTACATCTGGACCATCGGCTGCCAGATGAACCGCGCCGACTCGCGGCGGGCCGCAACCGAACTCGAGCGGCTCGGCTACCGGGCCGCAGAGCGCATCGAAGAGGCGGGCCTGATCATCCTCAACTCGTGCGTCGTGCGTCAGAGCGCCGAAGACAAGGTCACCGGCAGGCTGAACTCGCTTCGTTCCCTGAAAAAGAAGCGCCAGGACCTGCACATCGTGCTCATGGGCTGCCTGGTCGGCGACATCGAGGAACTCGAGGCACGCTTTCCCTTCGTAGACCTCTTTGTCCGGCCGTCGGACCTGGAGGGGCTGCTGGCCTGGGTGCAAGCGAGTGAGCAAGCCTCCCCTCTTCCGCAGTGGTGCCGGGGCGCCTCTGGGGGAGAGGGCGGAGGTGAGGGGGCGAGAGGGCTCATGCCCGTCTCCGCCGAGGTGCCGGCCATGTTCGGCTGCGACCGGCACTGCACCTACTGCATCGTCACCATCCGCCGCGGGCCGGGCCGCAGCCGCCTGCCCGAGGAGGTCGTAGCCGAGGCCGAGGAACTGGTGCAGGCGGGCGCACGGGAAATCGTGCTCCTAGGCCAGAATCTGGATGCTTACGGCCGGGACCTGCCCGGGCGGCCTTCGCTGGCAGACCTGCTGCGCCAGGTACACGCCATCCCTGGGCTGGTGCGCCTGCGCTTTCTGACCTCCCATCCGGCAGACTTGGAAGATGAGGTCATCGAGGCGGTCGCCGACCTGCCCAAGGTCTGCCCGCACTGGGAGCTGCCGGTGCAGGCCGGCGACGATGAGGTGCTGCGCCGCATGGGCCGCGGCCATCGAGCGGCCGATTATTTGGCATTGATCGAGCGCATCCGCACCCGGTCGCCTCAGGCCTCCGTGGCCACCGACATTATCGTCGGCTTTCCCGGCGAAACGGCGGAGCAGTTCGAGCGGACGCTGGACCTGCTGCGCGCCGTGCGCTTTGACGCCGTGCACGTGGCCGCCTATTCGGTACGCCCGGGCACACCGGCGGCGCGCCTGGAAGACGACGTACCGCCCGAGGAGAAGGAGCGCCGGCGGCGCGCGGTCGACGAGCTGCAAAAAGAGGTCGTCAGCCAGATCAATGCCGGGCTGCTGGGGCAGGAGGTCGAGGTGCTGGTCGAGGAGATGCACAAGGGGCTCTGGAAGGGCCGCACTCGCTCCAACAAACTGGTCTTCTTTGCCCACCCTAGCGACTGGTGCGGCCGCCTGGCCACTGTGCGCATCACACGCACAGGAGCGTGGTCGCTGCAGGGTGAAGTGCGGGCGTGACGCGTGAAACGTTAGACGTGAAACGTCAGGATGCCACAGGGCGGGCGGAGTGACACTTGGCACCTACCACGCGCACTGCAGTGTCCTGACGTTTCACGCATCACGTTTCACGCCTTACTTTTTCGGCGTATGCCCCCTAAACCGCAGCCGGATGGGTGTGCCTTCGAAGGGGTAGCGTTGGCGGATTTGGTTTTCCAGATAGCGCTCGTAGGAAAAGTGCACGAGCCGTGTGTCGTTGACGAAAAAGACGAACGTCGGCGGGTCTACCTGCGGCTGGGTGGCATAGTAGATGCGCATGCGCTTGCCCCACTTGGAGGGCGGCGAGTGCGCAGCCACCGCATCGCGCACCAGGTCGTTCAGCTCGCCCGTCGTTAGCCGTTGGAAGCGCGCCTGGCGCACGCGCAGCACCGTATCCAGGACCTCGGGGATGCCGCGTCGGCGCAGGGCCGAGGCAAAGAGGATGGGCACATAGGGCAGGAACTTGAGGTTCTGGCGCACGTGCTCTCGATAGGCGGCCTCAACCCCCGGCTCTTTCTCCACCAGGTCCCACTTGTTGACGACCACCACCACGCTCTTGCTCTCTTCGAGGACGTAACCGGCGATGTGCGCATCCTGCGCGGTGATACCCGTAGAGGCATCCAGCACCAGGATGGCCACATCGCTGCGGTTGATGGCGCGCAAGGCGCGTAGCACGCTATACTTTTCGATGCCGGGGGCCACGGCTCCCCGCCGGCGGATGCCCGCCGTATCGATGAGCGTGATCTCTTGGCCCTTCCACACCAGTTCCGTATCGATAGCATCGCGCGTGGTGCCGGCGACCGTCGAGACGATCGAGCGCTCTTCGCCCAGGATGGCGTTCAGCAGCGACGACTTGCCGACGTTGGGGTGGCCGACGATAGCGATGCCGATACGCTCCGCCTCCGCTGCCTCTTCCTCGGCAGGCGGGAAGGACTCTACGATGGCGTCGAGCAAGTCGCCGGTGCCCGTCCCATGTAGGGCCGAGATGTCAAAGAGCGGCTCAATCCCCAGGGCGTAGAACTCGCTGGCAGCGAGCCGGCGCTCGGCGTTATCGGCCTTGTTCACAGCCAGGATGACAGGCTTGGTGGAGCGCCGGACCACATCCGCCACCTCCCAGTCTTCGGGGGTTATGCCGGTTAGCACATCCACCACCAAGACAACCACATCGGCTTCGCGAATGGCCAACTCGGCCTGCGCCTGCACCTGCCGAGTGATATCGTCAGTGGGCGCCGCCAGCAACCCACCGGTATCAACCAGGGTGAACTCGTGCCCGGTCCACTCGGCCTGGGCATACAGCCGGTCTCGAGTCGTTCCCGGCTCGTCCTGGACGATGGCCAACCGCCGGCCGACCAGGCGGTTAAAGAGGGCGGACTTGCCCACATTGGGCCTCCCCACAAGGGCAACAATGGGCTGGCTCACTAGCTGCCTCCGCTCGCGTAGGCGATATTGACCTCCACGGGGTCGGGCGATACGCTCTCCACCTTGAGCTTGGAGCCCTCGGGCAAAAGCACCGTCGGCGACACAATATGGCGGCCGACGCGCAACCCCACCAGGTTGACCACCACCCGCACATCGCCGGGCTGCAGGGCCTGCAGCTCGGGCATCGGGCCGGAGAGGATGACATCTACCGTTTCCGGTGACAGAGTCGCCACCAAGCCGCTGCGCAGCCCCTGCACTTCCACCGACGGCTGCAGCGTCTTGCCGCCCTGGATGGCCGTAACCTCGACGCGCACCAGCACCGTCTGCCCATTGGTATCGGTGCTATAGACCGATACGCCCTCCGGCAGTTCGAGGGTTACACGTTCGGAAAAGCTCTCATCAGCGCCCGACACATCGATCGGCGTAGTCGAGGCCACCGAGGTCATCGTGCGGATGATCTCCGGCGCGCCCTGGATGGTCACGGCGGCGGGCTCGACGATGATGTTGCTCACCCAATAACCGGCGGCCGGGGTTCCGACGGGCACCGCACGCACGGTGACGTCGCGGAACTCGGCCAGGGGCGTCACCCCGACGTTTACGGTGACCGTACGCGGCGTGATTTCGATGCCGTTCACCGGCTTGCCCTCAGCGTCGAAGGCCTCCGGCACGACCTCGCGCTGCAAGTCCGTCTTGCTGGCGTGCAGCCAGACGGTCGCCACAACCTTGTCCACCGACTCTACAAGAGAGCGCGGTCCGCTCAGCGAGACCTGCCCGGGCGAAACACGGGGCGGGGCAGCCGCATAGCCGGGGGGCACAGCCTCCTGATCGGCAATCACCGTTTCCACAGCCATGCGTAGGTCGACGCTCTCCTCCACGCGCACCACCACGCGCGTCGGCATGCACTTGATGATCATGGCCGCCCGGTCCAGCGAGCGCAACTGCACGTCCACATTGTGCACGCCGACCCCCAGCCCCTGGAGGTCTACCGTAGCCTCCAACGAATCCGGGTTCAGCGGCCAGTGGCTGGTTGGCGCGCGCACGGTCACGCTGGCAAACTCTTCGACCTTGCCCACAAGGATCAGGCCATCGGCCAGGCCGGCGTAGTGAATAGGAATCCCCTGCAAGTCGCTGGTCCGTGGCGGGTCCTGCTCATTGACAGCCATCACCCAGATGACCAGTGAGAGCAAGAGCGCCAGCGCGGCAGAGCTGACGTACTCCGCCCATGGCCGGCGGGTTGGGGCTGGCAGCGATCTGCCCTGGTCCTTCATGCCGTCGCCGACTCCCTCCCGCTACCCTCTTCGCCCGGCCGATCGTGGCGCGCAAACCAATGGGCAAAGCCATTGGTGGAATTGTGCGGCTGGCAGAGGACACGCAGGATCTTTTTCAGGCGCCGCTCATCCAGGTGGCGGACCATCCGGCCATTGTAGGCGACGGAGATGATGCCGCTCTCCTCGGATACGACGACAATAACGGCATCAGTCTGCTCGCTCAGGCCCAGGGCAGCACGATGGCGCGTCCCCAGCCGGCTATCGACCACGAGGCTGTCTGTGAGGGGCAGGACACAGGCCGCAGCCGCCAGCCTGTCGCCACGAATGATAGCCGCACCGTCGTGTAGCGCCGTGTTGGGGAAAAAGACCGTGAGCAGCAACTCGGGCGTGACCGTGGCATCCATACCGACTCCGCGGTCCACATACTCCTGCAGGCCCGTCTCGCGCTCGATGACCACCAGCGCGCCATGCCGGCGCTCCGCCAACCAGCGAGCCGCCAACGAAACGGCATCGAGGGTACGCTCGGTAGACACCTCGCGCCCCGACCAGAGCACCAGGCCCGCCGGCCGGCCCAGGCGCTCAAAGACGCGCCGCAACTCGGGCTGCAGCACAATGGGAATGACGACCAGCAGAGCGGAACCGATGCTACTGATCAACCAGGAAAAGGCCGTGAGACGCAGAATCCTGCCGACCAGGAGGGCAGAGAGGACGAGCACGATGACGCCGCGCAGCAGCGAAACGGCCTGCGTGCCGCGCATGAGGAGCAGCAGGCCAAAAAAGACCAGCGCCACGAGCACAATGTCGACGAGGTCCAAGAGAGTGACCCGCGACACAATCCAGAGTATCTCTGTCACATACTACCTTCCTGGCTCACAGGCGAGCACGTACTGCGTAACACGTACTGCGTAACCTCTCTCTCGGAGCCACACGCGTCGCTCCAGGCGGCCTTACGCAGTACGCCTTGCGCAGTAGACCTCCCCTATGCAAGCAACTCTACCAACACCGCCTTCTGGGCATGCAGGCGGTTCTCTGCCTGGTCGAACACCACCGAGTGCGGGCCGTCTACGATGTCGTCCGTAATCTCCTCGCCACGGTGCGCCGGCAGGCAGTGCATGACGAGGACATCGGGCCGGGCCTCGCCAACCAGCCGGCTGTTGACTTGGTAGGGCGGAAAGACCTGCATGCGCTGCGCCCGCTCCGCCTCTTGCCCCATGCTGGTCCACACGTCGGTATAGATCACATCGGCCTCGCGCACCGCCTCGTGTGGATCGTTGGTGACCGCGATAGAAGCGCCGCTCTCCGCCGCGAACTGCCTGGCGAGGTTCAGCACCTCGGGGTCCGGTTGGTATGCGGGGGGCGTGGACGCCACGATGCGCATGCCCATCTTGGCACCGCCGAAAAGCAGAGAGGTGAGGACGTTGTTGGCATCACCCACATAGGTCAGCGTGACGCCGGCCAGGCGCCCCAGACGCTCGTAGATGGTCAGCAGATCTGCCAGCCCCTGGCAGGGGTGGTTGAAATCCGATAGACCGTTAATCACCGGCACGCTCGCATAGCGCGCCAGCTCGAGGATGTGGTCGTGAGCAAAAACGCGAGCCATGATACCGTCCACGTAGCGGCTCAGCACGCGGGCCACATCGGCCACACTCTCGCGCTTGCCCAGGCCGATCTCGTCCGGAGAGAGGTACAGTGCGTGGCCACCGATGTGCTGCATGGCCATCTCGAATGAGACACGGGTACGCAGCGAAGGCTTTTGGAAAACCATAGCCAGCGACTTGCCGGTCAGCAACGGCTCATCCCTGCCGGCCTTGTGCTGCGCCTTGAGGGTTACCGCCTTGTCGAGGAGCCCCTGTATCTCGGCGGGCGCCAAGTCCGCCAGGCTGATGAAATCCTTCTTCATTGCGTCTGCTCTCTCCTCAATTCCCCGATAGCTTACCACGAATCGCCCGTAGCTTCAAACATCCGGCATGCTTTAGCGCATCCGTCATGTCCACAGTATGAACCCGTTAGCGGGTCACAGGGTTCGCCAGCACACCCAGGCCGCTGATTTCGACCTCGACACGGTCGCCCGGCGCCAGGGGACCGACGCCCTCCGGCGTGCCGGTGAGGATGACGTCTCCCGGCTCCAGGGTCATCGCATCAGCCATAAAAGCAATCAGGGTCGGCAGGTCAAAGATCATGTCGGCCGTGCTGCCATGCTGGCGCACCTCGCCGTTCACACGACAAATGACCGTCGTGTTGCTTGCATCCATGTCCGTTTCAATCCACGGGCCCAGGGGGCAAAAGGTGTCAAAGCCCTTGCCGCGCGCCCACTGGCCGTCAAGGCGCTGCAAATCGCGTGCCGTGACGTCGTTGGCGCAGGTATAGCCCCAAATGTAGCCGGGGACCTCCTCCGGCTGCACCGAGCGGCAACGGCGCCCGATGACCACGGCCAACTCGGCCTCGTGGTGCACGTTCTTGGAGGCGGAGGGGTAGACGATGGCCTCGCCCGGACCGATCACGCTGCTGGGCGGCTTGAGAAAGATAATGGGTGAGGTAGGCACCTCGTTGCCCAGCTCGGCCGCATGGGCACGATAGTTGCGGCCCACGGCAACGATCTTGGAGGGCTCGCAGGGCGCCAGCAGCCGCACCCCATCCAGAGGCAGTGGCGCACCGGCCCGCTCGACCTTTTCCCAGGGGTAGCCCGCCAGCGGCGTCACTTCCTGACCTTCGAGCAGCCCATAGGTTGCCGTGCCTGCCTGTACGAAACGAACGAACCGCATGCTTCCTCCGTGACTGATAGGCGAAAAGGCGCTGCCCCTCATACGCGGGGTTTGCTCGCCCAGACCAAATCATAATAGACCTGCCAGCGCTCGGTCTCGACCTGCACCATCCCCAGCGCCTTCAGCAGCGCCTCGGCGCGGCCGCGCCCACAATGCCGTCCCGGATACCAGAGCACATCGGTCCCCACGCGGTTGCTGATGAGGAGCGTGCCGCCGGGCCTGAGTACGCGCACCATCTCACGCAGGGTCTCCTTGGGGCGAGTGGTAAACTCGAGCGCTTCCAGGCAGGTCACCGCAGCGAACGACGCATCCGGAAAGGGCAGGTGCCCGGCGTCGCCGCGTAGCAGGTAGCTCCGCCCACCATGCCGCGCCAGCTTGGGCCGCGCTTGGGAGAGCATGGGGCCCGAGCGATCCAGGCCGATCACCCGGCCGGCGAACTCTTCCTCCGCCAGGAGCGCCAGCGGCAGGCGCCCCGTCCCCGTGCCCACATCGAGGACGAGCGGCTCAATAAACTCGCCGAGCGCGAGGAGCAACGGCCGGGCGAGGAAGACGGAATCATCACCCGGGTCCAGATTCTTGATCGCGTCATAGCGCCCGGCCACACGGTCATAGAGCCAGGTCACTACCCGCGGCCCCAGGTATACCCCCTCAGAGAGCACCAGTGCCCAATAGCCAAGCAGGGCCAGGGCGAGAAGTGTCGCTCCGGCCGCGAGCAATCCTACCAATCAGAACCCCCAGCCCAGCCCCCAGGCCGCAAGCAGCATGCAGACCATCAGGAACGCTTGCGTCTGCGGCAGATATGTGCGCTGGTTGCTGGGGCTATCCGGCTGCAGCACAAAAAGCGGCACGGCCAGGAGCAGCACGCCACCGGCCGTGAGTGGAGCCTCCCACAGCACCAAGAGCCCGGCCAACATCAGGTGCAGGATCGCCAGCAGAAGCGACAGCGGCGGCCGCTGCGTCCAGGCATACCAGATGACGGCAAACAGAGCGCCCACGATGATCGGGCGCACATCCGGCCCGCCAAAGGCGACATGGCCGATCACCCAGGCTACAAAGACATGCAGCGCCCCCAGGATCTGCCGGGTTTCGCTGCCAACCGGCCTGCCCGCCGCCACCACGAACAGACCCACGACCACCCCCGCAGTCATCAGCAGCACCCTGCCCCCAGCGACTGCCGCCAGAACGAGCACCATCAGCGCCAGGAACGCCCAACGCCCGCCGGCGCCCTGGCTAATCTGCCATCCCGCGGCAAAAGCGGCCGCTCGCCGGCGCAGGCGAGCCAGCATCCGCGCCGCCGGCGACCCGGGCTGCATGTAGGGCACGCGCCACTCACGCGAGTCGAGTATCTCCACGCGGCTCGCGCTGCGCACCTTGGCTATCTCAATAGAAAGGGCCAGCAGCGAGCCCAGGAGCGCATCGCCGACCAGCCAGGCAATCGCCAGGATGACCAGACTGCGCACCTGCAGCCGGAGCAAGCCGCTGCTGACGACCCCGCTGAGCAACGCCCAGGAAGGACCGAACCAGGTCTGCGGCGCCCGCAAGTCCAGGTTAACGGCTGCCCAGCGCGCTGCCTGCCCGGTCGAAGCGGACCAGCGATCCCGGCGCCTGGAAGCGGCTCCTGCGTGCCTCTCCGCAGCCATCTCTACACCCCGGCCCTAGCCGCCACGCACGATGTGGTAACGCACCGTGCGTGGCCGGTTGTGGTCCATCACCCGCCGGCGGCAAGCCTCGCTCAGCAAGGGGTTCGGACCGCTGTCAGACATCGCGTGCACACCCCACACTAGACGACGAAAAGGCATACGGGAACAGCTCACCCAGGGTATACTGGCGGTAGGCGCCCCCAGCCGCGGCGACATAGACCGGCAGGTCCGGCCGGGCGAACTCGGCCAGCACCTGCCGGCAGGCGCCGCAGGGGGATGAGCCGTCATCGCTGACGATGGCGATAGCCCGCCAGGCGCGGTCGCCGGCGCCCACGGCGGCAAAGGCCGCCGCCCGCTCGGCACAGATGGTCAGGCCGTAGGAGACATTCTCCACATTGCAGCCGGTATAGACCCGGCCACTCTCCGCCTCGATCGCTGCGCCAACGGCAAAGCGCGAGTAGGGGTTGTAGGCATGGGTGCGGGCCTCACCGGCCAGGGCGACGAGTTCATCAGGCGTCATTCCGGGCGCTCCTGCGCCACTCGCTCTTCCTCCGTCTGCGCCTCTTCCGGCTGCACATCTACCCTTGCCGAACGCACCATGCCCCGCTGGCGGGCAGGGACACCATAGGCCAGAGCGTTGGCAGGCACATCGTGGGTAACCACTGACCCGGCCCCGATCTTGGCCCCAGGACCGATCTCCAGCGGGGCTACAAGCATCGAGCCGCTGCCGATAAAGGTGCCCTCGCCGACGCGAGTCGCATGCTTGCGCTCGCCATCATAGTTGCAGGTGACGGTGCCGGCGCCGACATTGACGTCCGGGCCCAGAGTCGAATCGCCGATGTAGCTAAAGTGGCCCATCTTGGTGCCCGGGCCGAGGTACGAGTTCTTGACCTCGCCAAAGTTGCCCATGTGCACGCCGTTATCGAGCCGCGCCCCGCTGCGCAGATGGCCAAAGGGGCCGATGGTGACATCCGCGCCTAGGGATGCACCTTCCAAGACAGAGTTGTAGATGCGGCAGCGCGGGCCGACGGTCGTATTGCGCAACATGGCGTTAGGGCCGATGATGCAGTCGTCGCTGATATCCACGTTCCCCTGCAGATAGGTATTCGGGTGGATGACCGTATCCGGGGCAATGCGCACACCCACATCGACATAGGTCGTTTGCGGGTCGGTGAGGGTCACGCCGGCGCGCATGAGTTCGGCGTTGACGCGCCGCCGCATCACAGCCTCAGCACGTGCCAGCTGGAGGCGGTCGTTGATGCCAAGCACGTCATCAGGGTCCTCCACCGGCACGGTCACTACGCGTTCGCCTTCGCTGACGGCCATGCCGATGAGATCGGTGAGAAAGTACTCACCCTTGCGCCTGAGTTGTAGATGGGTAAGCCGATCCCAGAGCCAGGGGGCGCGGAAGCAATAGACGCCACAGTTCAACTCACGAAGTTCGAGCTGTTCAGGGGTGGCGACCGACTCCTCAACGATCTCGGTCACCTGGCCCTCTCCATTGCGCAGCACGCGCCCAAAGCCCATTGAAGGGGCTCCCGGGGCGATTTCCAGGGTCAGCATGGCTACAGCCGGAGAAGCAACAGCAAAAGCATTGAGCAGGCTGGTAATGGTCGGCGGCGTGAGGAGCGGCATATCGCCATAGAGCACCAAGACGGCATCTGAGCGTCCGCGCAGCTCGTCGCGAGCCTGGAGCACGGCGTGACCGGTGCCAAGGCGCTGTTCCTGCAGAACGTAGCGGACGCAATCATCGCCAACACGGTTGCGCACCAACTTGGCCCCCGTCCCCACCACCATCACCGGCGGCTGGTTGCTGACCTGCAGGGTGAGGTTTACCAGGTACATCACCAGTGGCTGGCCGGCAAGAGGGTGCAGCACCTTGGGCAGCTTGGACTTCATGCGCGTGCCCTCGCCGGCGGCCAGGATAACGCTTGCCACGTTCATATTCGCTTTGGTCCTCCTGAAAGGGGGGCACACCGACAGGCACACTGCCGCCGACGGCGCCCCATTGGGAGCTTTTTCGGACGGACATAGGAAAAAGGCCGCGAGGCTCACAACGCAGGCCGGCTGGGGAGGCCCATAGGGCTATACGGAGAGTCGAACCGGCAAGATTCGCCTGTGGCGCTGAGGCTTATCCAAGACATCGGTGACCCGACACTCCGCTCCCTGGCTACGGTTCGTCGCCACTCGCGGCATCAGAATAAGGCTGGGGCGGAAGGATTCGAACCTTCGAATGGTGGCTCCAAAGGCCACTGCCTTTCCGCTTGGCGACGCCCCAGTGCACTCCGCCGTTCGTCTGGCCGGCGGTATTCTAACATAGCGAGTGCGAATGCGCAAATGGAAAGCACTGGGTGTTGAGGCCTGAGGAGAAGCCGTGGGATAGGAATCAAAACAGGTTCTCTTGGCGGTGACCTACTCTCCCAGGGGGCTTCCCCCCAAGTACCATCGGCGCTGGAGGGCTTGACTGCCGGGTTCGGGATGGGACCGGGTATTTCCCCTCCGCTCCAACCACCAAGAGAACCTGTTTTTTCAGTGGACAGTAGTACCCTAATAACCGAACAGAACGCACAATCTCCAGCCCGCGTCACAGGTGTGGATCAAGCCCTCGGCCATTAGTACGGCTCGGCTCAAGGCATTGCTGCCCTTACACCTGCCGCCTATCTACCTGGTCATCTCCCAGGGGCCTTACCCGGTTTCCCAGTGGGTGACCTGATCTTGGGGCCGGCTTCCCACTTTGATGCTTTCAGCGGTTATCCGTGCCAGACATAGCTACCCGGCGGTGCCCCAGGCGGGACAACCGGTACACCAGCGGTCTGTCCACCCCGGACCTCTCGTACTAGGGGCAGCTCCCCTCAAGTCACCTGCGCCCGCAGCGGATAGAGACCGAACTGTCTCACGACGTTCTGAACCCAGCTCGCGTGCCACTTTAATCGGCGAACACCCGAACCCTTGGGACCTACTCCGGCCCCAGGATGTGACGAGCCGACATCGAGGTAGCGAACCTCGCCGTCGATGTGAACTCTTGGGCGAGACTACTCTGTTATCCCCGGGGTAGCTTT
>DAOUGZ010000075.1:0-49051 GCA_034428955.1 Anaerolineae bacterium
CTCGTGCGCGATGGCCACAGTAGCTACAGCAAAAACGCGGCCAAGCTGATCGAGCAGTGGAACGCCAAGCTGGCCGAGGCCGGCGCCGAGCTGCGGGCGGCGGAAGAGGTCCGGTTCTGAGGGGAGGACTGGTGCATGAGCGAGAACGTGGTGCCACCGGAGAAAAAGCTCACCGCCGTCTGCGGGCTCTACTGCCCGGCCTGCCTGATCTACATCGCGAGCCACGAGACGGAGGAAAAGCGGGCGGAGCTGGCTCAGCTCTTGGACAAGCCCCCGGAGGCGCTTCACTGCGACGGCTGCCGCGCGGAAGAGCGCTACACCTACTGCCGGACGTGCAAGATGAGCGCCTGCGCACAAGAGAAAGGGCTCGACTTTTGCGGTGAATGCGACGAGTACCCCTGCGCCGACCTGCGCGCGTTCCAGGCCGCGCGGCCCCACCGGCTGGAGCTGTGGGCGGCGCAGGCGCGCATCGGCGAGGCCGGCTGGAGGCAGTGGCTCGCCGAGATGGCCGAGCGCTATGCCTGCCCCAAATGCGGCACGACCAACTCGGCCTACAACCTGGCCTGCCGGGAATGCGGCGCCACGCCGAGTTGCGCCTACGTGGCCGAGCACAGGGCCGAGATCGAGGCCTACTATGCCCAGGGGATGCGCCGGCAGTAGACCGAGGGGCACCTCAGGGACAGAAGGCGCTGATGACTACCAGGCCTGACGGGTTTCGGAAACCCGTCAGGCCTACCCAACGGAGGAATCATTGTGAGAACGGCGCGTTTTGCAGTGCTCAGCCAGGGCGAAATGGAGCGGATTCATGCCGCCTCGATGGAGATCCTGGCAACAGTCGGGGTCAAGGTGGATTACCGCACGGCATGGGAACTCTTCCGCCAGGCGGGCGCCGAAGTGGACGACGCGCAAGAGTGCGTGCGCATCCCCGAGCGGTTGGTGCGCTGGGCGGTGGAGCAGGCGCCCCGCCAATTCACGCTCTACGGCCTTGACCCCGCCCTCTCCTGGGAGGTGGGCGGCGGCGAGGCCTGCTTTGCCGGGTTGGGCACCCCCACCCACATCCTCGACAACGAGAGCGGCGAGCACCGCCCCTGCACCCTGCAAGACACGGTGCGCCACATCCAGCTCATCGACGCCTGCGAGCACATCCACCACTCGCAGATGGACATCTGGGCCGGCGACATCCCCATGACGACCATCCACAGCGAGGCTATCTGGGCCTGGGCCCATCACAGCCGCAAGACCTACGGCATGGGCTGCTACGGCTATGTGCCCACCCTGGACATGATGCGCATGACCTCCATCGCCGCCGGCGGCAAGGAGGAGCTACGGCGCCGGCCGCGCTTTGTGGCCATCTGCTCGGTGGTCAGCCCCCTGCAGATGGCACAGATGCAGTTGGAGGGGATGTTTATCTGCGCCGACTATGGCCAGCCGCTGGCCATCGCACCGGAGGCGGTGGCCGGGGTCAGCGCACCGGTGACGCTGGCCGGGCTCCTCGCGCAGGAAAACGCCGCCATCCTGGCGCACATCACCCTGGCCCAGATATTTCGCCCGGGCACGCCGGTGCTCTACGGCACCGTTTCTACCATTGCCAACATGCGCCTGGGCACCGTGGCCCTGGGCGCTGTGGAGACTGGCCTGATCACTGCCGCCTCGGCCCAGCTCGCCCACTACTATGGCCTGCCCTGCCGCAGCGTGGGCGCGGCCACCGAGGCCAAACGCGAGGACCTGCAGGCCGGCATCGAGCGTATGGGCACCCTGTTGCCGGCGGTTCTGGCGGGGGTCGATTACATCACCTGCGGCGGCACGCTGGATAGCTCCCTCCTGGAGAGCGAGGCGCTGCTCCTGCTGGATGACGAACTCTGCGGCATGGCGCAGCGCCTGGCCCGCGGCATCGAGGTCAACGACGAATCGCTGGCCCTCGACCTGATCAAGCAGATCGGCTTCTCGGGGAGCTATATGGCCGAAGAGCACACCGTGCGCCACTTCCGCCAAGAGCACTACCTGCCCCAGTTGCTGCCCCGCGAGCCCTACGAGACGTGGCAGAAAGAGGGCAGCCGCTCGGCCCTGGACCGCGCCCGCGAACGGGTGCGCGAGATTTTAGCCGCGCATACACCCCGCGAGCTGGACCCGGCGCTGGAGCGCGAGTTGGACGCCTACCGCCGCATGGTCGCCGAGCGCCCGCTGGAGGCGTTCTATGCGGGTGAGGCGGAGGAAAACCAGGACTGGTCTTCGTTGTAAAGACTTGATCGGGGGGTCATCATGAATCATCCAAGCAGCAAGCCCTTCCGGCTTGGCCTGCAGCGCAAGCTGCTCTTCAGCACCGGGGACCTGAGCACGAGCATCCCCCTGGCCGTTCTGATGTTCTTCCAGCTCTACTTCCTGACCGACGTCGCCGGCCTGCGGCCCGACCTGGCCGGCTGGGCCGTGGGGTTGGGCCGCATCTGGGATTCGGTCAACGATCCGCTCTTTGGGCTCCTCTCGGACCGCATCCGCAGCCGCTGGGGGCGGCGCCGGGTGCTCTTGCTCCTGGGGGCCGTGCCGCTGGGCCTGTCGTTCATGCTGATGTGGCTGGTGCCGCCCCTCGGCCCGCTGGGGCTCACGGCCTACTATACCCTGACCTTTATGCTCTTTGATACCGCCTTTACCTGCGTGCACGTGGGCTACAACGCCCTGACCCCGGAGCTGACCGAGGATTATGACGAGCGCAGCTCCCTGAACGGCTATCGCATGGTCTTTTCCATCGGCGGTACGCTGGGCGCGATCATCCTGGCCACCGTCCTCGGCTGGTACATCACCGATGGGCGCACCCTCTTTGCCGTGGTCGGCACGGCGCTGGGGCTCGTCTCCATCGTCCCGCCGCTGCTCGTTTTCCGAGTGACCCGCGACCTGCCCAAAACCGAGCCGGCTGCGCCGCTGCCGGTGCTACAGGCGGCCCGCGCCACCCTCAGCAACCGCCCCTTCTGGCTGGTGATGGGCCTCTACCTGCTGAGCTGGACCACCGCCAGCATCCTGGCGGCCGTCCTGGTCTATTGGGCCAACTATCACCTGGGCGTGCCGGAGCAGGCCAACTACTTTGTACTGGTAGCCGAGGGGGCAGCCATCGTCTTTATCCCCCTGGTCGTCTGGCTGGCCCGCCGGCTGGACAAGCGCCGCGCCTTTATCCTGGGCAGCCTCTGTTGGATCGTCGTGCTCCTGACCATCTCGGCCCTGGGCGCGGACCAACTCGGCCCGGCCTACCTGCTGGCGGCGCTCTCGGGGGTGGGCATCGCCACGGCCTATGTCCTCCCCTGGGCCATGGTGCCGGATATCATCGAATACGACCAGTTGCAGACCGGCCAACGCCGCGAAGGCTCGTACTATGCCTTTGCCTCCTTCTTCCAAAAGCTGGCTACCGGCGTGGCCATCTGGGCCATGGGGCAGGCCCTGGCCCGCACCGGCTACATCACGCCGCAATCGGGCGGCCCGCTGCCCCTGCAACCGGCGCAGGCCGTGCTGGCCATCCGCCTCTTCGCCGGGCCGGTGCCCGCCCTGCTCCTCGTAGCGGGCATCCTCTTCGCCTGGCGCTATCCCATCACCCGCGAGCGGCACCGCGCCCTGCGCGACGAACTGGCCGCGCGGTTGGCGGAGTAATTCGTTTTCATGACGTTCGCCTGCAGGCCCGGAGCTGAAAGTGGCCAGGCTCATGGAGAGCGTGCTGGGTGACGCTCCGGGCTAGGAAAGCCATTGGGGCAGTGAAGAGCTCCTATTCATGACATTATCCTGTAGGCGCGGCATGTTGCCGCGCCTACAGAACGATGTCACTGCCTTTGCGCAGGGTCTGGGCCGGGCAGGTAATGCTGCGAGGCGACGAGTTCCCACGAATTCCCAAGAGCTCCCACGAGCCATCTCCAGAAAGGCAGAAGCATGATCGAAAAAGAGTTCGAGACGTTAGCTGTTCACGCCGGGGAGGAGCCGGACCCGGAGACGGGTTCGCTGCGCCTGCCGATTGATATGTCGACGACTTTTCGGCTGCCGGGGTTCGGCCCGAAGCTGATGGATGCGCTGCTGATGGAATCCGAGCGGCCGCCACACGTCTACACCCGCTGGAGCAACCCCACCCTGCGCGCCTTGGAGGACCGGTTGGCCGCGCTGGAGGGCGCCGAGGCGGCGCTCGTCCTGGCATCGGGGATGGCCGCCGTCTCGGCCGTGATGTTCGCCTTCCTCTCCGCCGGGGACCATATCGTGGCTAACGAGGTGTGCTACGCGGGCTCAGTGGAGCTTTTCGGCCGGCATCTGCCGCGTTTCGGCGTCGAGGCCACCTTGGTGGATACGAGCGACGTGGAGCAGGTGCGCTCGGCCATACGTCCGAACACGCGCATGGTCTACGTCGAGACGCCCGCCAACCCCATCCTGCGCATCGCCGATATCTCGGAACTAAGCCGGGTGGCCCACGAGGCGGGCGCGCTGCTCGTGGTCGACTCGACTTGGGCAGGCCCCGCGCTGCAGCAGCCGCTGGCCCTCGGCGCCGACTATGTCGTCCACAGCCTGACCAAGTACCACAACGGCCACGGCGACGCGCTGGGCGGGGCCGTCCTGGGGCCGAAGGAGGGCATCCAACGTCTGCGCAAGGAGAGCCTGGTGCACCTGGGCGGCGTGCTCAGCCCCTTCAACGCCTGGCTGATCCTGCGCGGGCTGGCCACCCTGCCGCTGCGCATGGAGCGCCACTGCCGGAACGCTCTGGAGGTGGCGCGCTTCCTGGAGGGGCACCCCAAGGTAAGCCGCGTGGTCTACCCGGGGTTGGCGAGCCACCCCCAGCACGAGCTGGCAGGCAAGCAGATGTCCGGCTTTGGGGGTATGCTCACCTTCCAGCTCAAGGGCGGCCTGGGCGCGGCCATCACCCTGGCGGAAAAAGTGCGCCTGTGGCGCTATGCCACCTCATTGGGCCACGCCCACAGCCTGCTCTTCTACTATCCCACCGACCTCTATGTGGATGAGGTGAGCTACCTGGGCAGCGAGAACAAGGCGCGCATCCGCGAGTGGATGGGCGAGGGAATCGTGCGCGCCAGCGTGGGGCTGGAGAATGCGCAGGACCTCATCGCCGACCTGGACCAGGCCCTCAACGCGCGGACGCTAAAGGGGGTGGCGGGCTCGCTGGCCTATCGGCTGCTCAAGTCGCGGTAACGGGAACCCATCAGGTCTGAGGCAACATTACTCTCTCAGGTTGGCCAGCAGCAACTCCAGGTCCTCGCGGATCATGCCGCGGTTCCACTGGGTATACACGCCCACGCACACCGCATCCCCGGGCCGCATCTGCTTTGCGGCAAAGGCAAACCCCGCGGCGGGTGGGGTACGCCCGGCGGCCAGGATTTTGTAGTGGATGGCCGGCCGCGAGAGGGTGCGGATCAGGGCCACCCGCGCGTCGCGGTCCGCGATGTCAAAGCGCTCCGCAGCGCCGGGGACGTGCTGGGGCGCGTCTTGGCGCGGGGTGGGGCGATAGTAGCAGGCCATGTAAAAGTCGAGGTCCAGGTTCTCCTCGGCCCACTGGAAATCCTCCAGCTCGTGGCCGGCGATGCCGGCCGGCAGCCCGGCGGCCTTGATCGCATCCACGGCGGCGACCAGCTCGGCAAAGCGGCTGTGGGCGACGAGGTGATCGACCACGCCGCCGTGGATAAAGCAGGCGGCGGCGCCCCGGTCAATGCAGAAGCGGGCGCCGGCGGCGGGCGTCGCGGCCTCGGAGGCCGTCTGGGCGATCCAGTGCATCCTCCCCCCGCGGCGGCGGTAACACTCCAGGCAACGGGCCATGTGCTCATCTCCGCGGGCGACGACGGCGGTCACGCCCAACGCCTCAGCCTGAAAGAGCGTCTCCACGACGCGCTCGGCGGTGTACCATCCGCGCATCTCGGCATCGCGGCTCCGTGACTGATGTGAGAACCCGGCAAAGGGGTTGCCGCCGAGGATGAAACGGCTGACCTCCAGCCCTCCCAGGCTGACGGTGGGCACCTTCATAGGGCCTCCAATATACGGGCAAGATGAGCCAATAGCCGATGCGACAGCCGTACCTTTCAGCCATCCGAGCGCAGCCGGCTGCGCCCGGATGGCCTCAAGTCAGCTCTCGATGCGGATCTGCTGGCCCGCGTCGAGGTTCACGACGATACAGTCGTTGGCATAGGTGCGCTCGGGGAGTACGATGAGCGTGTTCGCCGGGCGGTCGTTGGTCGAGATCGGCGCATGGTGCCAGACGCCGGGGCGCAGGACGACCATCGTCCCCTTCGGCACGCGGTAGACCTGCATCTTTTCCAGGGGCGGGGTCGAGTCGGGCGTGGCCGGGCCCACGTGGATGAGGACGTCGTTGTCGAGGGGCAGAATGCCCTCGCAGGTGCGGTTGTGATACTCGCTGACGTCAATGACCAGCGGCCGCGGCTCCACCCGGCAGATGGAGAAGGAGGCGATGGCCGCGCCACCCAGGTCCTGCTGGACGATGTCGCGATAGAACTCGACCGGCGGGTCGCCGATGTGCTCCGTATCGGGGTTGATGAGGTTGGCGTAGACACCGAAGGGCAGGAAGGACCGGACGTCGAGTTCACGCACTTGGACCGAATGCATTTTAGTCTCCTTTGGACGAGCGGCGGAGGGGCCAGGAGCGGGCCGCGCCGGCGGTAGTATGCTACACTTACAGTATACACAAGGTCCTTGGGTTTGGCCAGAATCCGCCCGGAGGGTGACCGTCCCTGGTCAAATTGACGAAATCGGGCTGCGGCGGTAAGCTGGAGGTGCCGTACTGGGCTTTCCCTTTTCCACCTGGAGGTTGAATAGGATGCCTTCCTTCGTCCCCTACACCCGCCGCGAGCTCGACCGCGCCCTCAACGAGATTGGCCAGGCCGTTTACACCACTGTCGCCGAGCTAGATATCACCGCCTGGCGCACGCCCGAACCGGTGCCTTTCGCCCAGCGCCGGAGCGGGGAGGAGCTCCACCCCCGCATCGGCGATTCCTGGGGCGGCCTCTTTGACTGCGCCTGGTTCCGCTTTACGGGCCGCATCCCCGCTGCAGCCGCCGGCAAGCCGGTGGCGCTGCTCTTGGACGTGAGCGGTGAGATGTGCGTGGTCGATGACAACGGCACACCCGTGCGCGGGCTGACCAACGTCGCCTCGCACTATGACTATTCACTGGGCCGCCCGGGCAAGCGCGTCCTGCCCATCACCCCCTGCGCCCAGGGCGACGAGGCGCTGGAGGTCTGGGCCGACGCAGGCTGCAACGACCTCTTTGGCAACCTGCATGAGAACGGCGCCGTCAAAGAGGCGTACATCGCCATCTGCCACGAGGAGATCCGCGCCCTCTTTTACGACTATGAGGTCCTGCTGGACTTGCTCAAGGTCCTGCCGGAGGATTCGCCCCGCTACCGCCAGATCCTCACGGCCCTCAACGACGCCCGCTGGGCGCTGGCGCCGGATATCACCGAGGATTCGGCCCGCGCCGCCCGCGCCATCTTGCGGCCCATGCTGGAAAAGCGCGGCGGCGACCCGAGCCTCCGCATCAGCGCCATCGGCCACGCACACATCGACCTGGGCTGGCTCTGGCCCATCCGAGAGACCAAGCGCAAGGGCGCACGCACCTTTGCCACCGTCCTGGCCAATATGGAGCGCTACCCCGACTATTACTTTGGCGCCAGCCAGCCCCAGCTCTTCCAGTGGATGAAGGACGAGTACCCCACCCTCTACGACGAGATCAAGCGTCGCGTGCTGGAGGGCCGCTTCGAGCCCCAGGGCGCCATGTGGGTCGAGGCGGATACCAACGTCTCCGGCGGCGAGGCGCTAGTCCGCCAGGTCCTCTACGGCAAGCGCTTCTTCCGGCAGGAATTCGGCGTCGAGATTCGCTACCTCTGGCTGCCGGACGTCTTTGGCTACTCGGCCGCGCTGCCGCAGATTCTGCGCCGGGCCGGGGTCGACTATTTCATGACCCAGAAGATGTCCTGGAACCAGGTCAACCACTTCCCGCACCACTCTTTCTACTGGCAGGGCATCGACGGCACGCGCATCCTGGCCCACATGCTCCCCGAAGAGACCTACAACAGCCCGGCGCTGCCCCGCTCGGTCGCCAAGATCGAAAAGAACTATTACGAGAAAGACATCTCGGACCGCTGCCTGCTGCTCTTCGGCATCGGCGACGGCGGCGGCGGGCCGGGCGAGGAGCACCTGGAGCGGCTGGCGCGCCTCAAGAACCTGGCCGGCCTCTCGCCGGTGACGCAAGAGCCGGCGGCCGCCTTCTTTGAGGACTGGAAGAAGGACGCCGATCGCTTTGGCACCTGGGTCGGCGAGCTCTATCTGGAGCGGCACTCGGGCACACTGACCACCGAGGCCAAGAACAAGTGGTACAACCGCCGTATGGAGCTGGCCCTGCGCCAGCTCGAGTGGACGGCCATCCTGGCGGGCGGGGAGTACCCCCACGAGCGGCTGGACGCCATCTGGCGCGAGGTGCTGCTCTACCAGTTCCACGACATCCTGCCCGGCTCCTCCATCAAGCGCGTCTACGATGAGTCCTTGGCGCGCTATGCGGCCATGGCCGAGGAGGTGGAGGCGCTGACGGCGGACTATGAGCGCAAGCTCGCAGCGCAGGTGGATACGGCCGGCCGGAAGGCGCCGGTGGTGCTCTTTAACTCGCTCTCCTGGCCGCGCACGGCCTGGCTGGGGGGAGAGGGTCACTGGCAGCGCGTTACCGTGCCGCCCCTGGGCTACGCCGTGGCCGACCCCCTGGCCCATGCGAGTCCATCACGCATGGGGCCCCTGGGGCAGGGCCTGGCCGCCGGTGAGGCGCTACCTGCCGTCACTGCCACCGCTAACCGGCTGGAAAACGACATCCTGCGCGTCGAGTTCGCGGAGGACGGCTCGATCGTCTCCGTCTACGACAAGGAGGCGGGCCGCGAGGCCATCGCCGCGGGGCAGCGGGCCAACCGCCTGGCCGTCTACCGCGACCTGGGCGACGCCTGGGACTTTTCCCTGGACTATCGCGCGCAGACGCCGCAGTACATGCAGCTCGTTGCGAGCAAGCCGCGCGTGGAGGGGCCCCGCGCTATCCTGAAGCAGACCTACCGCTTTGGGCACTCGGAGCTGGTGCAGGAGGTCGCGCTGGAGGCAGGCAGCCGCCGGCTCGATTTCGACTCCCAGTTGCGCTGGCGCGAGACGAACACCATGCTGCGCACCTCCTTCCCAGTGGCCGTGCACGCCGACGAGGCCACCTTCGAGATCCAGTACGGCTCCCTGCGCCGGCCCACCCATCAGAACACGACTTGGGACCTGGCCAAGGACGAGGTAGCGGCCCACAAGTACGCCGACCTCTCTCAGGGCGACTATGGCGTGGCGCTGCTGAACGACTCCAAGTACGGGCACCGGATCAAGGGGAACGTCATCGACCTGAACCTGCTGCGCAGCGTGCCCTATCCGGGGGCCAAGGTAGTCAACGACGATGACTTTTCACCGGGGGAGGTGCACCACGGCTACACCGACCAGGCCGACCACGTCTTCCGCTACGCCCTCTACCCGCACCAGGGCGACCACGTCGCCGGGCGGGTGGCCCAGGCCGGTTACGAGCTGAACATCCCCTTGCGCCAGGTGGTGGTGCCGCCACAGACCGGCCCCCTGCCCGCTGAGGCCTCCTTCCTGGAGGTCGATGCGCCCAACGTCATCGTCGAGGCCATCAAGCAGGCGGAGGACGGCGATGCGGTCATCGTCCGCCTGTACGAAGCGGCGCACGCCGCCGCGCGGGCCACGCTGCGCTTTGGCCGTGACGTGACGGCGGTAGAGGAGGCCGATCTGATGGAGCGCCCCCTGCGCGACCTGCCTTGCGAAGGGAACGCCGTCGAGCTCGAGTTCGCGCCCTTTGAGATCAAGACCCTGCGTGTAACACTGTAGCGGGGAGTTTGGGGGACGCAGAGAAGCAGAGCGCCGCAGAGGTAACGAGGGAGGCGTTTCCAGCTCCTCTGCGGCCCTCCGCCGCTCTGTGGCTCTCTGCGTCTCCTAATAGGAACGGGCCGGCGAGGTCATCACACGAGGAGGTGCGGATGAAGCGGCTGCGCATCGTACTCTGGGTGCTGCTTGTGGCGGTCGTGGCGGGGAGCGTGATCTGGCTCCTGCTACGGCCGATCATGGCGCCCCTGAACTATTACGACGAGGGGCTCGTCCTGGTCAACGCCGAGAACGTCCTGCGCGGCGACGTCCCCTACCGCGACTTTTGGACCCTCTACGCCCCCGGCTACTACTATATGCTGGCGGCCGTCCTCCGCTTCTTTGGGATGAGCGTGTTCGTGGCCCGCGTCTTTGACGTTCTGCAGCGGGCCGTCCTCGTGCTGGCCGTCTATGGGGTCGCCCGGCGCTTTGTGTCGCGGCCGGCCGCACTCCTGCCCCTCGCCCTGGTCGCTCTCTGGGTGGGCTCGACCACCTTTTACTCCTACCCCGTGTTCCCCGCCCTGACCTACACCCTCCTGGCCTGCCTTGGCCTCTTTCGCTACTTTGACCTCGGCCGCCGGCGCTGGCCGGCTTTGGCGGGGGCCGGCGTGGGCCTGGCGCTGATCGTCCGCCACGACATGGGCGCCTATGCCCTGCTGGGGCTGGGGCTCGGCCTGCTCGTTCACGAGGCCGGCGGGCGGCGCGCCTGGCGCTCGCTCCTGCTCTACGCGGTCGGGGCTGCGGCCGTCGCCGCACCGTTCTACCTCTACCTGGCGCTGGCCGGCAGCCCGCGGGCGATGTGGAACGACCTGGTCGTCTTCCCGGCCACCAGCTTCCGCGCCTACCGCGACCTGCCCAAGCCCGCGCTGCTCTCCATCCTAAAGGCCGCCAACCCCGAGGCGCGCGAGGACTGGCTGCGCTTCTACCTGCCCCTGCTGGCCTACGCCCTCGCCGGCGTTGCCCTGCTCGCCTCACACCTGCGCCGGCGGGCCAAGGGGCTGCCCCTGCTCGCCGGCGATGCCCCACTGGTGGCCCTGGCCGCCACCGGCCTGCTCCTCTTCAACCAGGCCCTGGGGCGCTACGAGGCGCTGCACGTGTTGCCCTCGCAGGTCCTGGCGCTGCTTGTGGCGGTAGCCCTCCTCGCGCGGTTGCCCGGCCCGGCCTGGGCGCGGCTGGCCCTTCCCGCCCTGCTGCTGGCCGTCACCTGGCCCGCCTACGTCGGCCACTATGCGGCGGCCTACGAGCAGGTGCGAGGCTACCGGCCGGGCGGCTCCTACTCGTCGCTCGCGCACAGTGGTGGCGTGCCGCTGGCCCCGGCCGAGCAAGAGACCGTGGAGTACATCCGGCAACACACCGCCGAAGAGGAGGCCATCTTTGTAGGCAACCGGCGGCACGATCTGATCGTGGTCAACGATCTGGGATTCTACTTCCTGGCCGGCCGGCGCAGCCCCAGCGTCTATCAGGAACTGCACCCCGGCGTGGCCACGACCCTGCCGGTGCAGCAAGAGATTGTCGAGAGCCTGGAGGCGGCGCAGGTGGAGTATGTGGTGCTCGTGGAGGTGTGGGAGCCGCGCGAGCCCAACCGCAGCGCCGAGAGCAGCGGCGTGACGCATCTGGATGATTATATCCGGGCGAACTATCAGCAATGCTTCCAACGGGGGAGCTATCGCGTGTACCGGCGCGTGGGGTAGCCACGCTCTCAGGTCTGGGACGGTGGAGGCACCAGCGCCAACAGGGCAGGAATACTCTCGAGCGAGTCGTACCAGGCTACGTGGCGGGAAATGCCCTGCAGGATCGTAGAGATATCGCACCCTATGGATGCGGAATCAGTTGAGCCCATTTCTCTGTCACGCGCTTTGCCCGCAATCGCAGGAATAGCCGGCTGCGGCACCCCGTATTACCGGTTGGAGCGCAAATTGCTAAAGCCGATTGTGTGCCACTGGGGCGCCGGTCGCCCTGATCGCCTTGCGGAGAGGAGCACGCAGCGGAGTGGCCAACTCCACCCTCCTCGTCAACATGGTCTATGCGCTGAGCGCCGCCCTTATCGGTGCCTTCCTGGCCGCGCGGCTTGGCCAATCGGTCATCGTGGGCTACATCCTCGCCGGCATCGCCATCGGCCCCTTCACACCCGGCCTTGTGGGTGACCTGGCGGTCGTTCAGGCTCTGGCGGATATCGGCGTTATCTTTCTCCTCTTCACCATCGGGGTGCAGCTCTCCCTGCGCGACCTGCTGCGAGTAGGGAGGATTGCCGTCGTGGGCGGCACGGTTGAGGTCCTGCTCATGCTGGGGCTGGGCTCCCTGATCGGCAGGGCCTTGGGTTGGCCGCCACTCCAGGCATTCATCTTTGGCGCCGTGCTCTCCAACTCGTCGAGTACCGTGCTCACCAAGGTCCTGGGCGAGCGCGGCGAACTGGGGACCATACACGGCCGCATCTCGCTGGGCTGGTCCTCCATCCAGGACCTGGGCACCGTGATCTTGATCGTGATCATCACCGCCCTGGCCACCGACGCCGGCTCTTTGGGCACCGGCCTCCTCTGGGCCATCGCCAAGGCGGCCCTGTTCTTGGCCCTCCTCATTATACTGGGCTCGCTGGGCGCACCCTGGCTGTTTGAGCGGGTCGCTGCCCTCAGGAACCGCGAGGTCTTTGTTCTGACCGTGGCAGTGGTGGCCTTGGGCACGGCCTACGCCGCGTCGTTCTTTGGCCTGTCTCTGGCGCTGGGCGCCTTTGTGGCCGGCGTGATGGTGGGCGAATCGGATCTCTCGCAGCAAATCCTGAGGCAGATAATGCCCTTCCGCGATGTCTTTGCCGGGCTGTTCTTCGTATCGGTGGGCATACTCATCAACCCGGGCTTTGTTGCCGGCAACCTGCCGCTCGTGCTCCTCACCGTGGCCCTGATCGTCGTGGCCAAGGGGGCGATATGCGCGGGCATCACCTTGCTGAGCGGCTACTCGCTACGCACAGGGCTACTCACCGGCATCACCCTGGCCCAGTCGGCCGAGTTCTCGTTCCTGCTGGCCACCGTCGGGCTCGGCCTGGGCGCGATCAGCCTGCCCGTCTACAGCCTCATGCTGGCCGGAGCGGGCGTGAGCATTATCATCTCGCCTACCTTGCACCGCCTAGGCGGATCCCTGGCGAACCGGCTGGAGCGGCGACGGAACTCCCAGGGTGGGGATTGAGCGCCAAGCGACGAGGTACGGCCGCCGGGCCAAAGGCGCCGTCAAGAAGCGCCGGACAAGCAGAAGCAACAGACAGGATCAGCCATGAAAGCGGAAGAAGGCCCCGACCGGAGTGCAGGCCTGCCGTCGACCTTTCGCAGCAAGCTGGGCAGACAGATCGCTCTACCGCCCCACTCCCAGCGGCGCGAATACCCCCTCACTCTGACCGTCGTCGCCGGTTTTCTCGTCTACATGACCTACTCGGGCTCGCCGCGCTGGCCGTTACCGCGCAGCGCGCCGGCACACAGGAACCCCTCGCCCACCGGGCGGCCATACCGGCCCTCTTGATACCCGCCTTGCTGATCCTTTGGGCCAAGAGCAGACACGATGCGCGGGAAAAGGCCCGGCTGGCCTGCGCAGAGCCTGCGTGGCAGAGAGCCATGGCCAGATGGGCGCGCCTCTACTACTGCTGCCGCGACGACGGCCTCTTTGACCCGGGGGATGGGGTGTTTGTGCCGATGAAGGCGCTGCGGGCGCACCTGTACGAAGGTGACGAGGCCCGAAACCCCTTTGGCTGGGGTCCCCAACCACGACTTTCCGCTTAGCGAAATCGGTGTGTCAGGCTTACTTCGCCTCTTCATCGTCCAGGCCGGCCAGCTTGGACGGGTCATAGTCGCCCCACTTGGAGCCGGCGGCCAGGGCGAAGGCCATATCGTTGATCATTTCGGATCGCGCCACAGCTCGCTGCATGATCGCCTGCTGCCTGGCGGACGTATCGCCGGCCTCGCTGCTCACTCGCGGGCCGACCCGGCAGATGCGCACGGCAACTACATCGCCCATATGGTAGGGCGCGGTGCTGCCGGCAGGCCGGCCCAGAATGGTCCGGGCTAGGGGTGCTTCGGCGCTGAGGCGGCCCTGAGAGACATCGGCTTCCTCCTTGGGCACCACGTCGAGGGACAGGTGCTCGACCCCGCCCTGCTCATCGACCAGATCAACCTCCACGTGCGTCCCTAGCGCCACACGGGGCACTGCCTGTGGTGATGGGCTGGAGATGGAATCGTCCATAGGAGCTCCTTTGTGGGGGAACCGGCAGCCCCCGGCAACCTCCTCACCCCAATCAGAGAGAAAGGCCGGGCGGGGGCGTAGCGAAACACCCGGCCGCAGGGGATCATCAGAACCTGACGTAGGGCAGGAAGCGCGGCGGCCGGCGCACGCGCGTAGCCTTCTCAAAGGCATAGGCCAGGCGGATGAGCACCGGCTCCTGATAGGCCCCGGCAAAGAAGGAAAGGCCCACCGGCAGGCCAAAGACATAGCCGGCGGGCACGGTGATGCTGGGGTAGCCGGCGACAGCGGCCGGCGAGGAGTTACCGCCGGTATAGTGGTCGCCATTGACCCAGTCGGTGGTCCAGGCCGGACCGCCGCTGGGCGCGACGATGGCGTCGAGCCGGTGGCGGCGCAGCGTGGCGTCGATCCCTTCATCACGGGAAAAGCGCCGGTTGGTCGCCAGCGCCTGCAAATACTCCTCGCTCGTCAGGGGACCTTTCTGCTCGGCCATGAGCATCACATCCTGGCCAAAGTAGGGCATCACCTGCGCGCGGTGCTCCTCGTTGAAGGCGATGACCTCGGCCAGCGAACGCACGGGCGCCGCGGGACCCAGGCCGGCCAGGTAACGGTTCAGGCCATCCTTAAACTCGTAGAGGAGCACGGTGAACTCGGTTCCGCTGTACGCCTGGACGTTCTTCACCTCGACGGGATCGATGACCTCAGCGCCCAGGCTGCGCATGGTCTCGACGGCGGAATCCACAATGCGGTCCACCCGCTCATTAAAGCCGCAGAACTGGCGGGCCACGCCAATGCGCGCGCCGCGCAGGCCGTCGGGGTCCAGGAACCGGGTATAGTCGGCATGCGCCGGGCAGCCCTCGGTCGCCGGGTCGCGCGGGTCCGCGCCGGCCCATGGCCCTTTCGTGCCCTTGGAGCACTCTGGGCCAAGGGCCAGGGCGCCCAGCAGAATGGCCGCATCGGCCACAGTACAGGCCATGGGCCCGGCGGTGTCCTGACTTGCGGCGATGGGGATGATGCCAGCGCGGCTGATCAGGCCTACCGTGGGCTTGATGCCCACAATGCCGCAGGTCTGCGCCGGGCTGATAATCGAGCCGTCGGTCTCGGTGCCCACGGCCACCGGGCAGAGATTGGCCGCGACCGCTACAGCCGAGCCCGAACTGGAGCCGGAGGGGTTGCGGTCGAGGGCGTAGGGGTTGCAGGTCTGCCCACCGCGGCTGCTCCAGCCGCTCGTGGAATGGTTGGAGCGAAAGTTGGCCCACTCGCTGAGGTTGGTCTTGCCCAGGATCACCGCACCGGCCTCGCGCAGCCTATACGCCACGGTCGAGTCCTGCGGGGCAATCGAGCCCTCCAGCGCCAGCGAGCCGGCGGTGGTCATCATACGATCACCGGTGTCAATATTGTCCTTGAGCAGGACGGGGATGCCATGCAGCAGGCCACGGGGGCCCCGGGCCCTGCGCTCAGCGTCCAGCGCCGCAGCGATGGCTGGGGCATCGGGGTTCAGCTCCAGCACGGCATTCAGCGTGGGGCCCTGCCGGTCCAGCCGTTCGATGCGCCCCAGGTAAGCCTCGGTGAGCGAGCGGGCGCTCAGCTCGCCCGTATCCATCCGCGCCTGCAGCGCGGCGATGGTCAGCTCTTCCATACCGTGCCCCCTCTGGTGGGGGGGTATTGGCGGGCCGGCCCACCAATACCCCCTTCCTCAGCTAGAGCATCGCGCGCACGGCGTCGAGCTGGCCGGCGCTGCCCAGTTTCTCGTTCTTGTGGGCGATAAACTTGGCGTATTCGCTCATAAAGACCTTGCCGATGGGGCGCAGGTCAAAGTTCTCCGGGTGCTCGAGAAGGTACTCGCGGTGCACACGCGTCCAGACCAGGCGACCGTCGGTGTCGATATTGACCTTGGTCACGCCCAGGGTCGCGGCGCGAGCGAACTGGTTCTCGTCAACGCCCTTGGCACCCTTGATGTCGCCGCCGGCCTTGTTGATGCGCGCCACTTCATCCTGCGGGACCGAGCTGGAGCCGTGCATCACCAGCGGAAAGCCCGGCAGCCGCTTCTGGATCTCGGCGAGGACGTCAAAGTGCAGGCCCTGGCTGCCGGTGAACTTGAAGGCGCCGTGGCTGGTGCCGATGGCGCAGGCCAGCGAATCGCAGCCGGTGCGCTCCACAAACTCTTTGGCCTGGTCGGGGTCGGTCAGCTTGGCGTTGGCCTCATCGACCGTGACGTGCTCTTCCACGCCGCCCAACTGGCCGAGCTCGGCCTCGACCACGATACCCTTGGCATGGGCCGCCTCAACGACGCGGCGGGTAATCTCGATGTTCTTCTCAAACGGCTCGTGGCTGGCGTCGATCATCACCGAGCTGTAAAAGCCGCTGTTGATGCAGTCGTAGCAGGTCTCTTCATCGCCATGATCGAGGTGCACGGCAAAGATAGCATCCGGAAAGACCTCATCCGCGCCGCGGATCAGCCCTTCGAGCATGAGCTTGTGGGTATAGGCCCGCGCGCCCTTGCTGATCTGGATAATGAAGGGGGCCTTGCTGTCCAGATTGCCCCGGAACAGGCCCATCGTCTGCTCAAGGTTGTTGATGTTGTAGGCGCCGATGGCATACTTGCCGTAGGCCGCCTTGAACAACTGTTTGGTCGTAACGATCATCTCGTATCTCCTTTTCCTGAGGCCGACTGCAGGCCCTGCGGCCTGCGATACAAGGTTCACCCAAAAGCCCCAAGCCAACCCTAAGGCGCGGGGCGGCCTGGGGCCTGGCGAAGTCGCGGCGCCACGGTGCCGAGGCACCTGGGCAACCAGGGTACATTTTAGGAGGGTTTCGCGAAAAGTCAACGAGCGGCACCTTGGATTACCGTTGACTATACCCCTGACACGTGATATAGTATGCGCACAAACCAAACCTTGCGAAAGCTGCGCGAATCGCTGAGGTGCAGGCCGACGGGATCAGCCAAGACGTGTTCCAGTGAGGGTCAACGTAGAGCCTCTGCGCCTCAACTATACCCAGTGTGCACCTACTGCCTGCAGTCTGATGGTCTCGAAGCTCATTGTTGATCACCGCCGCGATTTGCCTGATGCAGTCCTTGATGCCAACCCTGGCAGCCAGCTATGTAGGAACAACTCCATTAGGCCATTCCAGACTAGGAGATAACGCTCATGAAGGAACTAGGACTCGGCGATGCATCATTTCTACTGCTTCACCGTGCCATGCGCCCCGATTACCAGGAAGCCGTTCTGAAGCGCGCTCTGAGCCACGCTAAGAGCAACTCTTCCCCTGTATGTCGCCTGCTCATGAAAGCCATCCGGAAGCTCCAGGTCGATGGGTACAAGAATGCCAACCGTGCCCCCATTGTGATGCTGCTGCCTCAGGCGCTACAGGCTGTGAAGCTGCACCCTGAGCAGTGGAAGGCAGTGCTGCCTGTATGGCTAGAATCGCAGCCGGAACTGCAGGACACCGCAAGGGAGTTCCTGGTCGGCAAGGGCATTGGTCTCGATAACACGAGTCTCATTGACGGCTTCACTAGCACCTGGGCAATCGCTGAGGTAGAGCAACTGGCCGTCGAATTCCTGGCGCAACACCAGAACTTTGACCGCGATGATGTGATGCTCATGTTCTGTTGCCTGACAGCACGAGCGCCACTGACTGAGGACATTGAGGCTCTGCTGGCAGAGCACCTGCCCCAAGACACCATAGAGAGCGACAGCGAGGAGATTGAGCCCGAGGAAGGCATCCCGCCGGCTTGGCGAGCCTGGCTTGACGAACTCGAAGGATTGGAGGCGACCGCGCGCGAGTGGGAGCAGGTGCCGGCCCTGATCCGAGCTATCCAAAGCATTACCGAAGAGAAACGCCAGGAGCGCGAGGCGGGGCGCGATACGCTCAGGAGCACGATAGACGCCCTCATTAGTGAGGCCGGGGATGAGATCGAGTTCTTTGAGTTCGGCGACGTATCATCCTGGTCTGCGGAGACTTGTCCTGTCGAAAAAGCCAGAGAACTGGCGGAACGGATAGCAGAGATGCAGGCGTGTCTCGTGGAGCATCGAGAGCTCCGTCAGCGATCCGTCGCTACGCTTGCTGAGCAGAAGCGACTTCAGAGTGAGTGCGGCAAGCTGGAGAGCCGGATCGTTGACCTCCATGACAGATTGAGTACCGAGCTCACCGAGGCAGGTGCCCCCGACCCGACGGAGACACCGCCCAGCCGGTCCACGGTACCGGGAGGCACGGAGGAGGAAGCCGATCAGGGGCTAGAGCGGGCGCCAGCGTCAACGGCAGCGCCACATCCTGTACCGCCGGACGTGCAGACCATTGTCACTCCTGAGGAGGGAGACAGCTCTGTAGTATCAGATGCTACGAGCGAGCAGAGCAAGCCCGCTGAGCAGGCGGCACCTCCCATCGACACTGCCGAAGCGCAGACCGTTGAGGAGGAGGGCGAGGGCACCATCGCTGAGGTTACCCCTCCCCGGATTCGGCGACTGATCCCCGTAGCACAGGCTGCTGCTGCCGCCAGATCGCAGGGCACTCCTGAGGATTGGCTGCTCTATCTGGCTGCGTTGGTCGCAGAGGATGACCTGGCCGGAGCCTACTGGGTGGCGCGATCGCTTGCCGCCGCATCAAAAGACCTGCCTGTGCCGGATTGGCTTCTGGAGGCGATTGCGGGTGCGCGCTGGCTGACTTCTGAACTGGATGCCTTCAGTATGGGGCTGCTCGAGATAGCCAAGAACCACGCTCCGGCTGATGATGGTGTGCAGATCATGCTTGGCCTGGCAGCAGCACTCCGACCTGCGCTGATTGCACCGGCGAGCGGCATGGCCGGCTGGCTCGGAATTCCCGATTGCTGCCCTGCCGTGCGAAACCTAGTCGCCGTGGTTGACGAGTTCGCCAAGCTGGGCGTGGCGTTGCATCCCGAGCATCTGCAAGGGGCCACGGGCACGGAACTGCGACAGAAGGCCATAGTCGCGGTAGCTGCAGAGGCAACTCGTTGGTTGAATGAGGCCAATGCGCGGAGGCCCAAGTTCAAGCGCGCGGCTGATGTGTGGCGCAGACTTGTTGCGCCCAATGGAGGGATCGGATCGATGCTCGCGCCAGTTAGCAGGAGTGACCGAGCGAGCATCGGACAGGTCGAGCAGAGGCTACACCAGTGGCGAGAGCGTGACTACGTCTTGAGCGAGATCGATGCTATTGATGTAGAGCGGGCCGGCAAGAAGAAAAGACGCATTGACGGAGACGCGCGAGAGTATATCGTGCGGGGTGTGGAGGATGCTTGTGCGATCGCGGCCAACTGGTGTGATCTCGTGAAGCGAGAGCGAGACCTCGATGTTCGCGGCAACTGGCTGTTGGGTCGCGTCGCCAAGTTACGGGACGACGTGGAGGACTGTCTGCCCGGAGTCGAGGATGCCCTAGCATCTGTGATCAAAGCGCCTGGCGACGCCCTGTTACGAGCAGCCGTCCGCTGCCTGCAGCGATCTATCTTCGATTTGCGGGCACTGCTCAGCCTCACACCCACAACAGGCCATCTCGAGCCGACAGCCCATGACCGGTGGTCTTGGCTCGCAACTAATGTGACCAGTCTACAGGCTGCCCTCAATCGACGCCTCCTACTGGTTCCCGAGGTGTCACTCTCTAACGACATGGTGCCCACCAGAGACGGTATACTCTGCGCCGCCAAGGCGCTGTGTAGCGCCTCGATAGAAGAGCGTACCCCGCGCGTAGCATTCGACCGATGGCTACAAAACCAGGACTATCGATTCATCGAGACCTTGCTGAGCTCGGCGGGGCGGGAAGACGATACTGCTGACCTCATGCGTAGCTATCAGGAAGCCCTGGCAGGCTCTAGAGCAAGCCTGCGTGAGAACAAGAACCGTTCCACGAGCGAGATCGAGCAATCGCTGCTCGACGGGGTAATCTCGGAAGAGGAGCGCTCCGAGCACCTGGCCTTTGTGGAGTCCATCGATGAGGACGAGGTCATCCATTTCGCGCCCAGGTACGAGGGCCTGAAGCATGTGCGCGGACAGCTGGCCGAGGCGCGACAGAAGAGGCTGGCCGAGGTCCAGGCGAGATGGCAGGGCCTTGAGGCACGGTTGGCGAGTTCGAGTATCCCGGCAGAGGAGCAGGACCAGGTACGCGAGACTCTCAATGCTGCCCTGAATAGGGGTGATGTCCGCGTGGCCGATGAGCATCTTGCACAGCTTGAGGAGGTGCTGGACACAGGTGACCGCCTGGATGCCAGTCTGTTCACCCTCACTGAGACGCGGGATCCGCTGCAAGAGTTCACTGCGGCTACCCGGGATATTGAGGAATGGCTGGAGCGTAGCCGCACTCTGCAGCCGGTGGCTAACGCCATCGGACTCGGACGCACCAAGCTTGGTCTGTCGCTGGAACTCCCCAAGCCCAGGCTGAGGGAGACGGCGGAGGCGATAGACGCTTGGCGTCGTCTGAAGCACCGAGGCCTGCGAAAGCGTGAGATCATTGAATGCGCCAAAATCCTGCTGCGCTACCTCGGCTTCAGTTTCGACTCGAGCAATCCATCGCCTCTGGAAATCGGGCAGGCCGGTCCTGAGTGGACGCATCTGAGAGCAACCATGTCGGCCTCTGACCTTGCCCGGCCGATCCCACAGTTTGGCTCACTTGCGCAGCACCGGTACGATTTGGTCTTGCTGTGGGAACGGCCAAGTGCCGACGTGATTGCGGCCCGCTTGCAGGAACTGCGCTTGACCCCCCACCCGGTGCTGGTCTTCTACCTCGGCCGGCTGACGGAACGGCAGCGACGAGACGTCATGCGCACGAGCCGCCAGCGAGATCTGGCGCTGGCTGTACTTGACGAGACACTGCTGGTATTCCTGGCCCACGAGCGCGATGCGCGATTGCCCGCGTTCCTGCGCTGCGCGCTGCCGTATGGTGCCCTTAACCCGTACACTCCCTTCCAGGCCGGGGATGTTCCGCCAGAGATGTTCTACGGTCGCGAGGCAATGGCACACGAACTCCAACTAGCGACAGGAAGCTGCTTGGTGTATGGCGGGCGCCAGCTTGGCAAGTCGGCACTCTTGCGGCACGTACAGCGGCTGTTCCACCATCCCGAGCGCGAGCAATACGCCTGGATCGAGAACATGAAGCTCGTCTTTGAGCCACGCGGTGGAAAGAGATCCGATAACATCTGGCGCACACTGCGCGACGGGTTCCGGCAGCAACGTCTCCTACCGGCACGAGCCAGAGCTGACAGGCCGGAACAGATACGCCATCTCCTGCGCGATGCCATGCGCGGGTCGCCGGAGCGCCGCGTGCTGGTGATGTTCGATGAGGCTGATGACCTTCTGGATGCCGATGCTGCGGCCGATTTCCCAGTCGTCACTGCTCTTCGGGAGCTGATGTTGGAAACGCAGCGGCGGTTCAAGATCGTCTTCGCTGGGCTCCACAACGTGCAGCGCTTCCAAGGCATCCCCAACCAGCCACTTGCCCACTTTGGCACCCCGATTTGTGTGGGTCCACTGGAACCGCCGGCGGCCGCCAAGTTGGTCCGGGAGCCGTTGGAAGCGCTAGGCTACCGGTTCGCCGGCGATGACGGCAATGCCACTGTGCTGCGCATCCTATCCTACACCAACTATCACCCGGGGCTGATACAGCTCTTCTGCCACGAGCTCTTGCAGGCACTACACCAGCGCACCAGAGGTGAGCTGCCGCCGTATCTCATACGGCAGAGTGATGTGGAGGCTGTATACCGGCAGCCTGATGTGCGCCAGCGGATTCGCGAACGGCTCGAATGGACCCTGGCTCTCGATATGCACTATGAGGCTGTCGCCTTGACGATGATCGTCGACCAGATGGGGGCGCACGACAGCTATGCTACGCCTTATGCGGCAGGAACCATACTGGAAGAGGTGCGCGACTGGTGGTCAGATGGCTTTGCCGACGTCAGTATCGAGCACTTCCGGGGAGGGGTGCTCGAGGAAATGGTGGGGCTGGGAGTCCTTGTTCGCAACATCGACGGCCACTACCGGCTGCGGAGCCCCAACTTGGTGCGATTGATAGGAACAGAGGACGATGTTGCGGATAGGCTGCTCGAACTCAGCAAGCGAGAGCCGCCAAGAGCCTCAGACTCGGACAGTCACCACGCCCTGCTGGATAAAGAGGGGCATCACTACAGCCCCCTCACCTACGCGCAGGAACGCAGCCTGAGCCCCGCACGGTCGGGCGTGAGCCTGGTGTTTGCCTCTGAAGCCCAGGGGGCACCTGTGCTCATGCGCTCCTTCAGGCGCTTCGCTCCAGAAGGCCCTGATGGAAACCCTACCTGGTACGATCCACCCCCCTGGATCATCGACGCCGAGGCGTTACGTAGATGGCTGGATAGCCGGCTGGAGGAGAGCAATCGGAGCAGGCGTGTCGTGTTCTGCTACCAGCCCACCAGCCGGAGGCCGCAGGAGTTGGAACGTCTGGTGCGTACGGCTCTCGAATTCTGTGCCCGGCTGGCGCGCGGCCCACAGGTACGGATTCTGTTCCTCTTCGACCCGCCGGCCACCTGGGCCTGGCTCTCGTTGCCGGAAAGCACGCGCCGGGAATTGGAGGATCGGTCCGATGCCGCTCTGTTCCCCGAGCAATGGAACCATATTGGTGTAAAGCAGCGGTTGGAGCTCGAAGACAAACTCGGCACAGATGAGGTCTGCCGCCGTATCATGGAAGTGACAGGCGGCTGGTCCATACTGCTGGACACTCTTTTCGAGCGATGCGAGAAGCACAGTGACCCGCGGACATATGTCGATCAGCTCGAAGAGGAACTGGCACTGCCGGATTCGGAGCTTGCGCAGCGTTTCCGCCGCGCGCTGGGAATCGACGGCAATGAGGTAGCACACTGTGTGTTGCAGTTCGTCGCACGTGAGGGCACAGTGACTGAGGATCTGGTTGTGCCAGCATTTGTCGCCGATGAGCGTTCGCTCAGCAATGAAGAGTGCAAGCAGGGCCTCGAGTTCCTGGTGCGCATGGGTTGTCTGATGTCAGTGTTTGAACCCCGAGAGCACCAGGAGGGGCTAGAGACACGGCCCAAGTTCACGGTCAACCCTGTCGTACGAAGGGTGTTGGGTCAGTCGTGAGAGGTATCCTTCTTGAGGCGTTGTTTCAGACGCCATCGGTCAGCCGGTTCCTGAACAGACTGCTGTATGACCTTTCTGCGCGGCGCAGCGTGCTGGTCCTTCTGCCACATGGGGTTGAGGCGATCGACATATGGTCCAGGCTGGAGACACGGCTATGGCAACAGGACTTTTACCTGCGAATAGTCTCTCTTCCAGAGCTGCCGACAGCACCGGCGCCGGCAGCCGTGCTGGGTGACGCTCTTGGTGTAGAGTGGCCGTCTGCCAATGCTCCAAGAACGACCGAGAACCTCAGCCTAGCTAAAGGAATGCCGGAGGTCCTATACCTGGAGGGACTGGCACAGGTGTCCCCGGCAGCACAGCAGGTGTGGCTCTCGTGGCTTTCTGCATGGGCTCTGGCCAGCCATAGCGCAGCCGACCGTGGGGAAACAGGCACGGCAGTGCTTGCGCTTGCACCTGCGCCCGCCGTCCTCTCTCACATGCCGGAGAGCGAGCCACGCCTTGCCATACACTGGTGGTGGGGGTTTCCGTCGGCTCTGGAGATGCAGCTCTTGTGTCGCTTTGGCGGTACAGAGGAGTCCGATACTCGTACACTCTGGCGCGAGCACGTTCTTCCCGCGCTGGCCGGGAGCAACACATTACTGGCAGCGCACCTGTGGGACGATCTGTTCGAGGATACATCCCATTTGTTGGCCCGGCTGCTCTCCTTCGGTGAGATGTGCCGGTGGACCAAGAAACAACTGCGAACTCTGGGTGCCGAACGCCTGGCATCGTTCCCCAATGCTACCGACAGCCCTTCGTCGTCACCCCCGCCGCGCTGGCGAGAGCTCTGGGCGTGCGGCGCTGTGGGCCGGACCCCGGAGTATGGCCTCGAGTTGGATACGGCAGCACTGGCCACCCTGGGACGGACCGATGAAGTGATGCACCGCGTCTGGCGCGGCCAGGCAAACCTCATGTTGCCACTGATTGATCAGACCCGCCTGGCGATCTGCGACGACCTGACACAGCGGTTCGGGCCGGACTGGCCGTTGCGCTGGTCCAGCCCGGTATCCCCGGAGGAAAGAGAGGAACTGAAGCAGAGTCCGTTCGCCTGTGGTTGGGGTTACCTGGAATGGCTGCTCAGAGACTGCCCATACCTGCGTTCCGAGCGGAGATGGCTTCCTCTCTGTTCCGTTGCTCGCCACGCCCGCAACGAGCTCGCGCACTATCACCCACTAGAGTTCCGTGATTTTGAAGGACTCTGGCGTGAGATCGGGCACGTCGTTCAGTCCGAACCCAGATACGCCTGAACCCGGCCCGGGACGGGCACGCCGCTAGACGATGGTACTTGCGCGGTAACACCCTCCCGCAGATTCCAAGAAGCTGCAGCGACGACGGACCTACCTTGGAAACGGCGATTCCGCCAACAGAACAGGCCGTGGAACCTGCGGGAGGGTGCGACAGCGTAAGTGCTGTCACATGAGCGTCATCTCTGTGCTACACCCTCTCCAGATCGTCGATCAGCCCCCGTATCACGTCAAATCCACCCCGCCAGAACTCGGAGGCGGCGATGTCGATTCCCGCTTCGCTGAGGATGGTCGCCGGCGCCTCGGACCCGCCGTACGAGAGGATTTTGAGGTACTTGGGGATGAACGCCTCGCCCTCGTCCCGGTAGCGCTGGTACAGGGCGAGGACGAGGAGCTGGCCAAAGCTGTAGGCATAGGTGTAGAACGGCGCAAAGTAAAAGTGGGGGATGGCCGTCCACTCCCAGCGGAACTCGTCGCTGAGTGCGACCGAGTCGCCGAACTGCTCGGCCAAGTTATCCAGGTAGCGGCTCGCCAGGTCATCGATGGGGCTGCCTTCGACAATCATGCGGTGGGCGTCTCGCTCAAAGAGGGTGAAAAAGGCCTGGCGCTGCACGGTGGCATAGGTATCGTCGATGGTGGTGGCCAGGAGGTCCCGCCTCACTGCCGGGTCGCTCTCCTCGGCCAGGAGGCGCTCGGTGAGCAGCATCTCCGAAAAGACCGACGCCGTCTCGGCCAGGGGCAGGGCCGAGTGGAAGGTCAGCACCGAGTGCTCGGCGGCCAGCATGGAGTGGACGGCGTGCCCCAGCTCGTGGGCCAGGGTGGCCACATCGCGGGCGCGGCCAGTAAAGTTGGTCAGCACCCAGGGCGTGAGGTCCGGCAGGGCGGTGTAGCAAAAGGCGCCGCTGCGCTTGCCGGGGCGAATCTCGGCATCCAGGTGATTCTCGGCGAGCACGCGGCGGGCCAGGCCGGCCACCTCCGGCGAGAAGCGGCTCATGCTGTCTGTGACCAGTTCGACCGCTTGGGCAAAGTCGTAGTGCTTTTCGGACTTGGCCAGCGGCGCATAGAGGTCGTAGCGGCGGAGTTTGTCCATGCCCAGCCAGCCGGCCTTGAGCCGGAAGTAGCGCTGAAAGACGGTCGCATTCTCCCGGCAGACCTCCAGAAGGGTGTCGGTCACGGCGTCGGGGATGTCGTTGGCCAGGTTGCGCACCGAGATGGGCTGGGGGTAGTGGCGCAGCTCCAGGGCCTCGGCGTGCCAGTCGCGCACGCGATTGTTATAGATCTGCGCCAGCACGGTACTGTTGCCCGAATAGACGCGGTAGAGTTCTTTGTAGGCCGCCTCGCGCAGCTCGGGCGAGGGATGGTGAAAATAGGCCGACAGCGCATCGCGGGTGAGGGTCTGCTTCTCCCCTTCGACCTCCAACTCGAAGCAAAAGTTGTTGGTGATCATCTCATAGACGTTGACCAGGGCGTCGACGCCGTTGACGTCCTTGAGATTGATGATCTTTTCCTCCGGCTCGCTCAGGGTATGCGGTTTGAAGCGCCGCAGCGATTCCAAAAAGTAGCGCCGGTCGCCGGCCGCCGCAAAGAGGCGCGCGGCGGCCTCGTCCGGCAGGTCCTTCACCCAGAGGTCAAAGAAGAGGCCCCGGTTGCGCACGTTGGCCAGGACCTGCTCCAGCCGGGTCTGCAGGTTCAGCGCGGCCTGGTTCTGGGTATCCTCGGCGAACCAGAGGCCGGCGTAGGCGCCCAGCCGGCTGGCGATGCGCACCGCGCGTTCGTAATTGTCCAGGATGGCCATAAAGTCGGTCTCTGGGATATCCGGCGAGAGCCGGTCGCGAGCGGCCTCTACAGCGCGGACCGCCTCTTCCAGTTCGGCCAGGCAGTCGTCCAGCGGCTTGCCCTGCGGCGCGGCCAGCAGGTCACTCAGGCTCCAGCGGGTGGGTTCGGTTGCGTTCGCCATTCTGTCCTCCAATTATGAGACATGCCATTCCTTTGGGGCCTGGCTGTAGTCTACAGCCGTGTTGATTATGCGCACCTTGCGCCGGACGTCAAGGCCGGCAGTGGAAAGCGGAGCACAGGGCGTGTATAATAGGCACGAGGAGCGCCGGCGTCGGCAAGGCGGCGACTCTTGTTTTGATCTACCTGGAAGAAGGTTGACCCGTGCCCCAAAAAGTGCTGGTCGTGGAGGATGAGCCGGCGCTGCAGGAGACCCTGGAGTACAACCTGCAGCGCCAGGGCTATGCCGTGGTCAAGGCGGCGGACGGCCTGGCGGCCCTGGATGTCGCCCGGCGCGAACGCCCGGACCTGATCGTTCTGGACGTCATGCTCCCCGGCATCGACGGCTTTGAGGTGTGCCGCGTTTTGCGGCAGGAAATGAGCGTGCCCATCATCATGCTCACCGCCCGTACCGAAGAGGTGGACCGGGTGGTGGGCCTCGAGGTGGGCGCCGACGACTATATCGTCAAGCCTTTTAGCATGCGCGAGCTACTGGCGCGCATCAAGGCACAGCTCCGGCGGGTGCGCTTGATCCGCGAGGAGATGTCGGGCCCCGAAGAGGCGGCGGGGCAAAAGCTGGTCTTTGGTGACCTGACCATCGACATGGCCCGGCGCGAGGTACAACGCAACGGCGAGGTTCTGCGGCTCAAGCCCAAGGAGTATGACCTGCTCCTCTTTCTGGCACGCCACCGGGGCGCCGTCGTTTCGCGCGACCTCATCCTGGAGCGGGTGTGGGGCTGGGATTACGACGGCGGGACGCGCACCGTCGACGTCCACCTGTATTGGCTGCGGGAAAAGATCGAGCCGGACCCGGCCAACCCCACGCGGCTGATCACCGTGCGCGGCATCGGCTATCGCTTCGAGGGTTAGCCGGTGTCTGCTTCTATCCGCTGGCGTATCGCCATCCCCTTTGCCGGCCTGATCCTGCTTCTGATGCTTGGCCTGACCCTCTACCTCTCCGGCGAGGTGCGCAACAACCAACTGGGCCAACTGCGCGCGCAACTCGCCGCCGAGGCTCGTTTGCTGGCCGGCGAAGCGGGGCCGCGGCTGGCCTCGGGCGCAGAGCGGGCCGGCCTGGACGCTCCGGCCCGTGACTGGGCGATGCGCCTGGGCGCACGCGTCACCATCATCGCCGGCGACGGCACGGTGCTCGGCGAATCGCACACCGGCCGGGCCGAGATGGATAGCCACCTCTCCCGCCCTGAGGTGCAACAGGCGCTGACCAGGGGGCAGGGGTCGAGCATCCGCTTCAGCGAGACGGCCGGTTACGACATGATGTACGTGGCCGTGCCCGTACATAGCGACGGCCGCGCCGTGGGCGTGATGCGCCTGGCCCTATCCCTATCGCAGGTCGAGGCCCAGGTAGGCCGCCTGCGCCGGGCCATTCTGGCGGCTACGATCCCGGCGACGGTCGTGGCCATCCTCACGGCCCTCCTCATCGCCGAGCGCACGGCGCGCCCGGTGCGCTGGCTGACCCAGGTGGCCGACCGCCTGGCCGCCGGCGACCTGGGCGCACGCCTCTCGCCCACCACCTACGACGAGGTGGGCCGGCTGACCCGCGCCTTCAACCACATGGGCGACCGCCTTCAGGCCCAAATGGCCGCTATGGCTACCGAGCGCAGCCGCCTGGCTGGGATCCTCGAGTACATGGCCGACGGCGTGGTCATCACCGACGCCCAGGGGCAAGTGCGCCTGATCAACCCGGCAGCGGCTCAGATCCTGCGCGTCGACGCCGAGAACTCGGTGGGGCGCTCCTTGGCCCAGGTTGTGCCGCATCACGAGTTCATCGACCTCTGGCGGCAGGCCGCCGAGAGCGGGGAGGAACAGGTGCAGGCGCTGGATATAGAGCGCCAGGGGCTGTTCCTGCAGGCCATCGTGACCCCTCTCGCCGAGCCGAGCCGCCAGGGGTTCCTGATGGTCCTGCAGGACCTGACACGCATCCGCCATCTGGAGACGGTGCGCCGTGATTTCGTGAGCAACATCTCGCACGAGCTGCGCACGCCCCTGGCTTCGCTCAAGGCGTTGGTAGACACCCTGCGCGACGGCGCCCTCGATGACCCTCCGGCCGCGCAGCACTTTTTGGACCGCATCGAGATCGAAGTCGATGCCATGACCCAGATGGTGCAGGAACTCCTCGAACTCTCGCGGATCGAGTCCGGCCAGGCGCCGCTGCTTTTGGACTCTGTTTGCCTGGCGGATATCATCAATCCGGCGGTAGAGCGGCTGCGGCCGCAGGCCGAGCGGGCGGGGCTGACGTTGACCGTGGGGCCGCTGCCCGAGGTCGCCGTGCTGGCCGATGCCGAGCGCCTGCGCCAGGTGGTGACGAACCTGGTGCATAACGCCTGCAAGTTCACCCCTAGCGAGGGACGGGTCACCACTTCCGCAGAGGTACACGGAGGAGAGGTGGTCGTATCGGTGCGCGACACAGGCATGGGCATCCCCGCCGCGGACCTGCCGCGCATCTTTGAGCGCTTTTACAAGGCCCGGCGCACCCGCAGCGGCGGCACCGGCCTCGGCCTGGCCATCGCCAAGCACATCGTGCAGGGGCACGGCGGCCGCATCTGGGCCGAGAGCGTCGAGGGAAAGGGCAGCACGTTCTACTTCTCGCTACGTCGCGCCGGCTCCGGATACTGAAAGGCTGTTACCCTCCGGGAGGTTTCGAAACCTTCCGGAGGGTCGCGACTCCAATCTGCAACTGGAGGGAAGGGTCGTTCAAGAAACCTTTGCAAGCCGTTAACACACCGTTGACAGAGCTTTGAAGGGCTGCTAAAGAAGAGATGCTACGATACCCACAGGTTAGCGCAAGAGAATCCCTTAGGAGAGAATGGACATGCGTCAGCTTGTGGTATCGTCTCTGCTTGTTCTCACCATCGCCCTGATGGGCTGCGGCCAGCCGGCGGCCACCGGGGCCGGGCCAAGCGGCAGCATCACGGTCGCCGGCTCGACGACGGTGCAGCCGTTGGCGGAAAAGCTATCGGAGGTGTTCGGCGTCGAGAACCCCGCTGTAGCCATTGACGTGCAAGGCGGCGGCTCCAGCGTCGGCATCAAGTCCGCCGGAGAGGGCACGGTGGATATCGGCACCGCTTCTCGCGAGGTCCAGGAGAGCGAGAAGCAGGAATACCCGAACATGAAGGTCCATGTCATCGCCCGCGACGGCATCGCCCTCATCGCGCATCCCGATGTGGTCGTTGACGACCTGACCAAGGAGCAGGTCCGGGGCATTTTCGCCGGCGAGGTCACCAACTGGAGCGAGGTCGGCGGGGCGGACAGGCCCATCATCGTGGTGGCCCGCGAAGAGGGCTCGGGCACTCGGGCCGCCTTCGAGGAGATGGTCATGGGTGATGAGACCCCCATCCTGGCCGGCGCCATCCTACAGCCCTCCAACGGCGCCGTGCGCACGACGGTCTCCACGACGCCGGACGCCATCGGCTTTGTTTCCTTCGGCTATGTGGATCAGAGCGTCAAGGTGCTGCAGGTCGAAGGGGCCGCGCCGACCGAAGCCAACGCCAGCGACGGCTCCTACCCCATCGTACGCCCACTGAACATGCTCACCAACGGCGAGCCCACAGGCGCCGTGAAGGCCTGGCTGGACTGGATCCTGAGCGAAGCCGGCCAGCAGGTTGTGGCCGGTGAAGGCTACATCAGGGTCGAATAGGAGCGTGGTATGGTCAAGTCCAGGCTCATTGTCGACCGCGTCATCCGGTATCTCCTCTTCCTGAGCGCGCTTGTCTCTACCCTGATCGTCTTTCTCATCGGCCTCTTCATCCTGCGCCAGGGCTGGCCGGCCTTGGCGCAGATCGGCCTGGGACCGTTCCTTCTGGGGCGGGATTGGCGGCCGCAGCAGGGCCTCCTGGGCATCTTGCCCATGATCGCCGGCTCGATCCTGGTGACCCTGGGGGCGCTGGTTCTGGGGGTGCCCCTTGCCGTGGGTTGCGCCGTCTTTTTGGCCGAGGTCGCGCCCGGGCAGGTGCGCGCCGTCGTCCGCCCAGCCATCGAACTCTTGGCGGGCATCCCGTCGGTGGTCTATGGTCTCTTCGGCATGGTCGTCGTGGTGCCCCTGGTACGGCGCATCCCGGTGCCCTACAACACGGGCTTTGGCTTGCTCGCCGCCTCCATCGTTCTGGCGGTAATGATCCTGCCCACCATCGCCAACATCGCCGAGGATGCCATCCGCGCCGTACCCCGGGAGTACAGGGAGGGCAGCCTGGCCCTGGGCACCACCCACTGGCAGACAATCACCGGCGCCGTTCTGCCGGCGGCGCGCTCGGGCCTGGTCGCGGCGATCATCCTCGGCATCGGCCGGGCACTGGGCGAGACGATGGCCATGATCATGGTCATCGGCAACTCGGTCATCATCCCGCGCCCACTCAACGGCAATCCACTGACCCTCTTCCTGAGCCCGGCGCGCACGCTCACGGGCAACATCGCTGTGGAGATCAGCTATGCCTCCGGCCTGCAAGAGCACGCCCTCTTTGCCACCGGCGTGGTACTCCTTGTATTGATCATGATTGTGAACGGCGCCGCACACGCATTCATGAAGGGGAGGACGCGATGATTGTAGAGGCACGGAGCAGCATCGGCGCAGCGGCCCGAAGCACAGCCCCATCGGCCAGAGCAGGTCTGGCCCGCCGCTTTCTGGCCCAACGCGTGGCCATGACCCTGCTGTGGCTGGCCGGGCTCACGGCTGTGGCTGTGCTGCTGGCGGTGGTCGGCTATGTGGTCTGGCAGGGCGCGCGGGCCGTCGATCTCTCCTTCTTGCTCACCCCACCCCGAGGTGGCCTCTCGGGCGAGGGAGGCATCTCTTCGACGATCATCACGACCCTCTACCTGGTTCTGCTGACTGTGGGCATTGCCGCGCCATTGGGGGTGGGCGCGGCGATCTTTATGGCCGAGTACGCAGAATCGACGCGGGGGCCTCGGGGATGGTTCACCCGCCTGGTCGGCGCCGCCCGCCTGGGCGTGGAGACCCTGGCCGGCGTGCCTTCCATCCTCTTTGGCCTCTTTGGCTATGTGCTCTTTGTCTCGGCGCTGCACTTTGGCTTCTCGCTTCTCTCTGCCTCCCTGGCGGGCGCCTGCCTTATCCTGCCGCTCATCATCCGGGCCAGCGAAGAGGCGCTGCGCACCGTCCCCCACTCGTATCGGGAGGGCAGCCTGGCCCTGGGTGCGACCCAGTGGCAAACGGTCTGGAGGGTCGTGCTGCCGGCGGCCCTGCCGGGAATCGTGACCGGCATCGTCCTGAGCATCGGACGAGTGGTGAGCGAGACGGCCGTCTTTTACGTGACCCTGGGCGGGAGCCACCGCACGCCGACCTCCATCCTCTCGCCGGGGCGCACGATGGCCCTGCACGTCTACTATCTGGCCATGGAGACGCGCGCCTTCGACAAGGCAATGGCCACGGGGGCCATCCTCGTAGTGAGCATTATGCTCATCAATGCGGGGGTCAACCGGCTCTCGCGGTGCCTGGCGCATCGGTAGATGAAGGGGTGGATGCGCAGCGTATGACCCGGCTGCTGGAAGCAAGAGGTTACACACAACAATGAATGTCAAACTCGAGGCCCAGGGCTATCGGCTCTACTACGGTAGCTTTCAGGCCCTGCGCGATATCGACATCCAAATCCAATCCAACGAGATTACGGCCATCATCGGCCCCTCCGGCTGCGGCAAGAGCAGCCTGCTGCGCAGCTTTAACCGCATGAACGATTTGGTCTCGGGCGCGCGAGCGGAGGGCAAGGTGCTGCTGGACGGCCAGGATGTCTCCGGCATCAACGTCGTCGAACTGCGCCGCCGGGTGGGCATGGTCTTTCAGAGGCCCAACCCCTTCCCCAAGTCCATCTTTGACAATGTGGCCTACGGCCCCCGCGCCCACGGCCTACATGATCGAGCACGGCTAAGCCAGATCGTAGAACAGAGCTTGCAGGCGGCGGCCCTGTGGGATGACGTGAAAGACGACCTGGATAAATCGGCCCTGGCCCTCTCGGGCGGGCAGCAGCAACGGCTCTGCATTGCGCGGGCGCTGGCCATAGGGCCTGAGGTTATCCTCATGGACGAGCCCTGCTCGGCCCTGGACCCCATCGCCACCCTGCGCATCGAGGAGCTGATGCAGCAGCTCAAGAAGGACTATACCATCGTCATTGTCACCCACAACATGCAGCAGGCCGCTCGCGTGTCGGACCGGACGGCCTTTGTCATGATGGACGACGATCGAGCCGGGATTCTCGCAGAGTACGGGCCGACGCGGCGGCTCTTTACCAATCCGCGCGACAAGCGCACCGAGGATTATATCACAGGGCGGTTCGGATGAGCGCCAGGCAGACTGTGCTGTTCATCTGCACGGGCAACTCGGCCCGCAGCCAGATGGCTGAGGGGCTGGTCAGGCACTTTCTGGGGGACCGGTGGGAGGCCTTTTCGGCCGGGACGCGGCCTGCCAAGTACGTACACCCCTTGGCCGTGCAGGTGATGGCCGAACTGGGCATTGACATCGCGGGGCAACGCCCCAAACCCATCGGCGAGTTCCGGCATGCCTCGCCGGATGTCGTGATTACCGTGTGCGACAGCGCCGCCGAGGATTGCCCACTCTGGCTGGGCAGCGGCCGCCGGGTACACATGGGCTATCCGGACCCGGCTCAGGCGAGTGGAGGGCTCGACGAGCGATTGGCAGCGTTCAGAGCCGTGCGCGATGTAATCCGGGCCGAGGTGCTGGCGCACCTGGCCGGCGGCGCCCAGAAGTAAGGAGGCACAGGATGGGGCGACAGACACTCGTCAGCGAGTTGGCGCGCCTGCAGGATGAGGTGTTGGTTCTGGGGAGCATGGTCGACAAGGCCCTCGTCGATGCGCTGCAAGCCCTCCAAGCCCGCGACGAGGAGGGGGCACGGCGCATTGTCGCCGGGGACCTGCAGATCAACGAGCGGCGCTTTGCCATCGAGGAGGACTGCCTGGCCGTCATCGCCACCCAGCAGCCCGCCGCCGGAGACCTGCGCACCCTGGCGGCCGTGCTGGAGATCGTCACCGAGTTGGAGCGCATCGGGGATTATGCCAAGGGCATCGCCCGCATCACCATCCTCATGAGCGGCGAGCACATGCTCAAGCCGCTGCTCGATATCCCCCGTATGGCCGACATGGGGCGCGACATGCTGCGCCGGGCGCTGCAGGCCTTTGTGCAGCGCGACGTAGAGACCGCCCGGGCCATCCCCCTGGAGGATGACCTGGTAGACGCCCTCTACAACCAGGTCTATCATGAACTGCTCACCTACATCCTGGCCGACCCGAGCACCATGCCCCGCGCCACTCGCCTCCTGTGGGTGGCCCACAATCTGGAGCGGGCGGCGGACCGGGTGACGAATATCTGCGAGCGGGTCGTCTTTACAGTGACCGGCGAGATGATCGAGATGGACGTGCGCCACTGACGGCTCACGGCAGAAAAGTCGCATCGGCCGGCATGCCGGGCTTGAGCAGGCCCTCGGGGTTGGGCAGGTGCACCTCCACGGCGTAAAAGGTGCTGACGCGCTCCTCGGCCGTGGCCACGTTGCGCGGCGTGAACTCGGGTTCGCTGCCGATGCGCGCCACGCGCCCCTCAAAGATGCGGCCGGGGAAGCTATCGACGCTGACCTGCACCGGCCGACCAAGCTGCACCTGCGCCACCTGGTTCTCCGGCACAAACGCCTCCAGCGTAACCTGGCTGAGGTCCGAGAGGGTGAGGATGGTGGCGGCCGGGACGGCGACTTCGCCCGCCTTCAGGGCCTGATGCAGCACGACGCCGTCGATGGGGCTCGTGAGGGACATCTTGCGTTCCTGCACGCGCAGCACATTGGGCTGCGCCTCGGCCTGGCGCACGGTCGCCTCGGCAAGGGCCAGCTGCCGAGGCGCCGGACCCGCCTCCAGGCTCTGCAGTTGGGCCTCAGCTACGGCCACACCGGCCTCGGCCACGCGGTATTCAGCCTCGGCGGCCACAGCCTGTGCGATGAGGGCCAGCGGCCGCTCGCGGATGGCCAGCAACTGATCCAGCAGAGTCTGGGCAACCACTTGGTCAGCCTGAGCGGCGGCCAGGGTTTCGTCGACAGCGGTGACCCAGGCGGCGGTGACGGTAGGGTCGTGCATGTCGTAGAGCCGGTGCACGGCCCGTGCTTCGGAGTCGGCCTTTTGCACCTGCTCGCCGGCCAGGGCCACTTGCCGGCGCGCTTCGATAATCTGGGCATCAAGCTGGAGGGGATTCTCCAGGGCATCCTGGGCATTCCGCCAGGCCGAATAGGCGCCGGCCGCTTCCGCCTGGGCCAGCGCCACAGCGGCGCGGGCGGCAGCCAGTTCGGCCTCGCGCGGGCCGGCCTTGACCACCGCCAGGTCCGCCTGCGCCGCAGCGATAGCCGCCTCGGCCTGATCGAGCTGGAGCTGCAGCGGCGTCTTGTCCAGTTCGACCAGGACACTCCCCGCCTCGACCGGCGCGCCAACCTGGGCACGCACCTGGGCGATACGCCCGCCCAACTCGCTGGCGATACGTACCTCCCGGGCACGGATGGTCCCCGAGGCCGCCAGCGGTTCGTCGCTACGCGCAGGGTGCCGGGCCGCCAGCAGGCCCAACAGAAGCAACCCGGCCACCAGGGCAACGGCCGCTATCCATCGCTTCCTCATCTCCACGGCTCCTCAGTCACAACTCAACCCGCCGCTTGCTCTACAAACACGGCATCGGCCGGCATGCCCGGCTTGAGCACGTTATCGGGGTTGGCGATGTGCACCTCTACGGCAAAGACCAGATGCACCCGCTCCTCCTTGGTCGCCACATTGCGCGGCGTGAACTCGGCGCGGCCGGCGATGTGGCCGACCTGGCCGGTAAAGACGCGCCCGCCCAGGCCGTCGACGGTGACGCGCACCGTCTGCCCGAGCGCAACCTCGCCGATTCGCGTCTCCGGCACATACACCTTGAGGGTCACCTGGTCGGTATTGGCCACAGTGAGGATCGTCGCCCCCGCCGCCGCAACCTCGCCGCTGCGCGAGGCAATATGGACTACGGTGCCGGCCAGCGGAGCGGTAATATCGCGCATAGCGCGCTGCCGGTGCAGCGCATCAAGGGCGGCCTGGGCCTGAGCCACACGCGCCTCGGCGGCAGCGATCTGCTCGGGGGTGGCACCGGCCTTTGTGCCGTCGACCAGCGCCTGCGCGGCGGCAACCTGCGCCTCAGCCTGGGCCGCAGCGGCGCGTGCCTGGTCGCGCTTGGCCACCCACTCCTGTGGGTTCTCACGCTGCGCCCGCAGGTTCTCCAGCGAGGCCTGCAGGCTCGCCAGGCTCTCGGAGGTCGCGTTCACGCCGATCCACCCTTGCCAATAGGGGATGTAGGAGAGGTTGAGCACCTCCCGCGGGCCGTACAGAAAGCCGAAGGGGTACTCACCAAGCTCGTTGGCCAGGCTCGTGCCCTTGTTCATCGCCTCTTCGGCGGCGTCCTTGCGCCCTACGGCGGCCGCCAGTTCATGCCGGAGCGACTCCATCCGCGCTTCGTTGACGGCAATCTGCAGGCCGATCTCCTGCGGGTTGTCCACCAGCTCCTGCATGGCCCCCGCAACACGCTGGGCGGCGACTTGCGCGGCCTGAGACTGGGCAAGCTGAGCCTCGGCTACGGCAATCTGGCTGGGCGAGCTACCGGCCTGGGCCTGGGCCAATGCCGCCTGGGCCACAGCCAGCGTCGCCTCGCCGGCCTGGATTTGCGCATCGAGGAGTTCGGTATCCAGGCGGATCAAGAGCTGGCCGGCGGCTACCCGATCGCCCTCCTCAACCGCCAGCTCGGCGATGCGCCCACCGTACTCGCTGGCGACGTTCACCTCCTCAGCCTGGATAATCCCCGTCGCCTGCAGAGCGCCGGGCTCGGCGATGCCAGCGCTCTGCCCCAGCCTACCACAGGCAGCGACGGCGGCCGTCGCCACAGCCAGAATGCCCAGGGCGGCAATCGTCCTCCGCCACCGGGCCGATTTGCTCAACACTGTCGCTTTCATATCGACCTCACCGTGACTTGACCGCCGAGATGAACACATCCTCCAGCGTGGGTGTGATGGCACGGATGCGCACCCCGGTAACCCCTTGCTCCTCCAGCAGCGCCTGGATGGGCGCCAGATAGGCCGCCGCTTCGGGCACGACGGCATGCAGGTTGGCCCCATAGAGCGCCACCTCGTCAAAGGGGATGGCGCCGCTCTCCTTCGCCACCTGCAGCAGGCGCAGGGCGGCGTCGATGTTGTCGCAGGCGATCTCGAGAACCTGGCCGCGCATCTGGGTCTCTTTGAGCTGGCGCGGTGTACCCAGCGCCGCCAACCGCCCCTGGCTGATAAAGCCGACACGCTGACAGAGCTCGGCCTCGTCCATGTAGTGGGTAGTGACGAGCACCGTCACCCCTTGCTCGGCCATGCCGTAGATCAGGTCCCAGAAGTAGCGCCGGCTGATGGGGTCCACGCCCGAGGTCGGCTCGTCCAGAAAGACGACCTTGGGCCGGTGGACGATGGCGCAGCCCAGGGCCAGGCGCTGCTTCCAGCCGCCGGAGAGGTTGGCGGTCAACTCGTGCTCGCGCCCGCGCAGGCCGGCCATCTCCAGGATCTCGGCCTGGCGGGTGCGCAGCTCGGCCGGGCGCAGGCCATAGGCCAGGCCGTAGAAGCGGATATTCTCCAGGGCCGTGAGGTTCTCGTAGAGGGTAAAGACCTGCGACATGTAACCCACATGCGCCTGCATCGCCTTGGCGTGGGTGCTGGGGTCATAGCCGAGGACGCGGCACCTCCCCTCCGTCGGCTTGAGCAGGCCGAGCAGGATGCGGATGGTCGTCGTCTTGCCCGCGCCGTTGGGGCCCAGCCAGCCGAACACCTCACCCTGCTGCACGCCCAGACTTATGCCGTCGACGGCGACGAAATCGCCAAAGCGCTTGGTCAAGTTCTCCACAACGATCGGCACATCCGCCGGCAAGCGGACCTCACCCTGCCCCCCATTCATACGCCCTTGCCCTCCGCGGCGCCGGTTGCCTGCCGGCGAATCAGGCTGATAAAGGCCTCTTCCATGCTGGGCTGTATCTCGCGCAAGCCCTCGCAGGCAATACCCTGAGTGGCGAGCGCGGCCTCGATCTCGGCCGTGCGCCCGGCATGGTCGACGAAAACGTGCAATGTCAGGCCATAGGTCTGGCATTCCCACACGCCTGCCAGGCCGTCCAGCGCCGCCTTGGCTCGCCGGATATCCGAAGCGGTGAACTCGATCAGGCAGCCCGGCACCAGGGCCTTGATGCCCGCCGGCGCGTCCTGCGCCACCAGGCGCCCGGCGTACATCAAGCCGACACGGCTGCAACGCTCCGCCTCGTCCATGTAGGGGGTGCAGACCAGAATGGTCAACCCCTTCTCGGCGCGCAGGCTGCCCAGCAGATTCCAGAACTCGCGGCGGCTCACCGGGTCGACGCCCAGGGTCGGCTCGTCCAGCAGAACCACTGCCGGCTCATGGATCAGGCTGCAGGCCAGGGCCAGCTTTTTCTTCATCCCACCGGAGAGCCGGCCGGCCAGACGCCCCGTGAAGCGACTCAGGCCGGCGAACTCGAGCAGTTCGGGGATGCGCCGCCGCTGTTTCTCGGCGCTGACCCCCTGGATCTGGGCAAAGAAGCGCAGGTTCTCCATGACCGTCAGGTCCGCGGGCAGGGCGAACTGCTGAGCGATATAGCCCACGTGGTCGCGAATGGCATAGGTGTCGCGCATCGAGTCGTAGCCCAGAATGCTGCTCTGCCCTGCGCTGCGGCGGAGCAGGCCCAGGAGAACGCGCATCGTCGTCGTCTTGCCGGCGCCGTCGGGCCCGATGAGGCCAAAGGTCTCACCACGCCGAACGGCCAGATCCACGCCGTTCACCGCAGCTACTGCGCCGTTGCGCGTGCGAAAGGTCTTGACGAGCCCCTGGGCCGAGATGGCCATAGTTTCCACCGTAGATACATCCATCGATAGTCTGTCCGCTGGGTTTGAATACACGGCTAGTAGTGCACCGCAGAGCTTCTGATGAGGGCGACTCGCCGCATGCGGCGCCGCGTTACTCATCAGAAGCTGTGCGGCGCAGCACTAATCCAGCCGCCGTTTGAACGTCAGCACGGCCAGAGCGACGGTAACCGCGCTGTAGACAACCAGGGAGAAGACGTCGCTCCATAGAAACGTAATGCCAATGCCCTTGCTGAATATGCCGCGGGCGATGCACGTGAAAAAGGTCAATGGGATGAGGCTGCCGATGGCCTGCACCGCGGACGGCATGGCCTCGCGCGGGTAGATGAACCCGGTGAGCAGGATGGCGAACATGAGCAGCATGGAGGTAATCTGCTGCGCCTGCCGCTGCGTCTGGGCGATGGTCGAGACGAGCAGGCCCAGCGCCAGGCCCGAGATAATGAACAGGAGTGACAGCCAGACAAAGAGGCCGACATTGCCGCGGAAGGGCACGCCGAACCAGAGGATGCCGACCCCGACGATGAGCGCCATATCGATCAGGGTGAGGGCGATATTGGGCACCATTTTGCCGATGATGAGCTCCAGCGGGCGCGCCGGCGTGGCCAGCAGTTGCTCCATAGTCCCGACCTCGCGCTCGTGCACGACGGCCATGGCCGTGAGGGTGAGCGCAAGGAACTGCATGAGTATCGCCGCCAGGCCGGGCAGGATGAAGACAATATCGCGCATATCCGGGTTGTAGAGCACCCGGACAGATGTATTCACCGGCAGGGTGAGGTAGCCCTCCAGCCCGGCGCCCATGCGCCCGACCTTTTCGGCGGCGAGCCCCATGGAATGGGCCTGGGCGATGGCCATGGCCGCGCCATAGCCGGATTGGACGGTGAGCGAATCCGAACCGTCAAAGACAAAGAGCACCTGCCCCTCGGCCCGCTCCATCGCGGCCGCCAGGCCGGGGGGGATGACCAGCCCCGCCTTGACCCGGCCCGCATCGATGGCCTGCATGATCTCCTCTTCGTCAGCCAGGTACATCTCGATATCAAAGCAGCCCGAGGCGACCAGCGCCGCGATGAACTCTTGGCTGGCCGAATCCTGGCTCAGGTCGGCCACGGCCGTAGGGATGTGCGTCACGTTCAGGCGCATGGCATAGCCGACCAGAATGAGGGCGAGAAGTGGCGTGCAGATGACAACAATCAGCGCGCGCCGGTTCCGCAAGAGCTGGATGGTCTCTTTACGCACCAGGGCGCCAATGCGCACAAGGCACCGGGGCATCCCTGCCTCCCCTACTCGAGGCCCTGGCGGAAGGCCAGGGAGGCTACGAGCATGACCACGACCATATAGGCCACCAGCGAAACCACATGCGGCCAGATGGCCGTCACGCCCACCCCTTTGCTGATGATGCCCCGCGCGATGGGGATGAAATAGGTGAGGGGAAACAGGTTGCCCACAAGGCGCGGGATGAGCGGCATCGTCTCTCGCGGGAAGAGGAAACCGCCCAGGATGATGCCCAGGAGGAGGGTCAGGCCCACCAGTTGTTGGGCCTGGAACTGGGTGTGCGAGACGGTCGAGACCAGCAAGCCAAGCCCCAGCCCACAAAAGACATAAACGAACGAGAGCAGCACAAAGAGGCCCAGGCTACCGCGGAAGGGCACGCCGAACCAGAACATGCCCAGCGCCACCACGGTCAGCATGTTGACCAGGGCGATGAGCACGTTGGGCGCGATCTTGCCCAGCAAGAGCTCAAAGGGACGTATCGGCGTGACGAGAATCTGCTCCATCGTACCCGCCTCGCGCTCGCGCACCACGGCCGCCGCGCTGAGCGAGATGCTCTGCGTCTGCAAGAGGGCTGCAGCCATGCTGGGGATGACGAACCAGATGCTGGAGAGGTTGGGGTTGTAGAGGATGCGCAGCCGGGCATCGAGGGGCAACAGACGGGCCTCTACCCCCAAGCGCTGCACCCGGCTCAGCAGCAACTCGGCGCCATAGTTCTGAGCCACCGTCGTCGCCGCCGAGTAGGCAGACTGGGAGGTAAAGACATCCGCGCCGTCGATCAGCACCTGCGCCTGGGCCTCGCCGCGCTCGATAGCCGCGGCAAAGCCCGGCGGGATGATGACCGCGACCTTGGCCCGCCCCTCATCGATGGCGCGGATGGCCTCCGCCTGACTGGGCACGTAGGCCAACACGTCAAAGTAGCCCGATGCGGTCAGCGCCTCGACATAGGCGCGGCTGGCGGAATCCAGGCTCTGATCGGCGACCACTGTGGGGATGTGATCCACCGTCACATTCATGGCATAGCCGAAGAGAAAGAGTTGGAGCACAGGAATGCTGAGCATGATGGCGAGTGTGCGCCGGTCGCGCAGGGTGAGGATGAACTCTTTTTCCATCACCGCCCAGATACGTTGCAGCATAGACCCCTCGATGCAGATAGAGAGCGTTCCGAACAGACGCCGCACCAACCTGACGCCATGGCGAATACCTAGAGAGCGGAAGAACCGGGCCAATCCCACGAATCCCACGAAACCCGTGTACAGTCAGGGGGATGCCCGCCGTCAGCCCTCGTTGATCACCGGCCGGGCGGCCCGCATACCGTCCAGAAAGAGGTCGGTGAGCATTTCGGCCAGGGCCAACCGCTCCTGCGGAGAGGGGATGGGCTTTACACCCCGCAGCACGGGCACGAGCAGGGCGCCGAACGCGCCCATGATCATCTGGGCAGCCGCATCGGGGTCCAGCGAGCGCAAATCGCCGCACGTGATGCGCTCGCGGATAAACCCGGCCAACTGGGCATGGATGCGCTTGAGCCTGGCCAGCAGATACTCCTCCAGGATGGAATCGTCGACCCAGGCCTCGCCCACCAACGTGCGGGCATAGGCCAGCTTGGCGCCCGAGAGGTCAAAGGCTTTCTCGAACATGGAGACCAGCGCCTCGCGCGTCTCCATGCCCGAGGCGGCGGCCACGGCCGCCTCCATAGGCGCCTCGGTATCGGCGGCGATGGCCAGCAGGATCTCGCGCTTGCTGGCGAAATAGTTGTAAAGAGTGCCCTCGGCGATATCGGCCTCAGCGGCGATATCCCGGGTCGTAGCAAGGGCATAGCTCTTGGCGGCGAACACGCGCGCCGCGGCGGCGAGAATCTCCCGTTGACGCCGGGCGATGCGTCGCCCCCGGCGCCCTGCGGGCTCGGCCCATTCCTGCGTATTGGCGGCCATAGCAGTCCATTTCTAGAATGAATGCTCATAAAATGAGTGCATGCTCATTCAATGCATATAGTATAGAACTCGCAGGGCATCTGTCAAACCCGGCTTCCACTCTGACACAGCCCCGCCCCAGCGGGCGTATCCCAGAATCGTCGGTGGGTGAAGGAACACATAACGACCAAGGCACCAAGATGAATGGGCCGAACTCGCCTGACCCAACTCCAGTCTATGGTCACCGGCCTATCGCCGTTTCACCGGGCGGAAATCGTCAGCAGTGCGCTTGCGGCCATGCGCTCCTTGACGACTCCCTATGATCCTCGTTGTCTTTGCCTTCGTGGTATACGGTCTTCCGCTTGCCGACGATTCCGGGATACACCCCGGCACGCACCTGCGTTGACGGAAATGGGGGAACGTGCTAGACTATGCACAATGTGGCAATTGCTCGCGCGCCCAAGCGATGCCGGGGCGGCAGTGGCCGGCAGAGCGAACACGCCCGAATTCGTTCTATCAATCTGTTATCCGGTTGCCGGCCACGGCTGGCGAAATGCCTGTCTCAGGCGATCCCCTTGGAGGAACACCATGCCTGAAGGTAGCCCCAAGACGACATGCCCCACTTGCGGTGCCGAACTTGCGGCCGGCGCTCGCTTCTGTGGGAACTGTGGCTCACCCGTACCGGCAGGGGCCATCTGCAAGTCTTGCGGTGCGGCCCTGTCCGAAGGCGCCCAGTTCTGCCCGGCTTGTGGGACGGCGACAGCCGGCGCCCCCGCGCCCAGTGAGCCCGAGGTAGCCCCCCCACCGCCGCCACCGGTGCTCGATTCGCCGGCGGCTGTAGTTCCCCCGCCGGCACCCGCGCCCGATTCACCGGCGGCTGCAGTCCCCCCACCAGCACCCGAGTTCTCGGCGCCCGCGCCGCCTGCGGGGCCGGCCCCCTACCCACCCGCAGCGCCGCCCAAGAAAAAGAGCAAAACCGGCCTGATCATCGTCATCGTGGTCATAGTCGTGTTGCTCCTTAGCTGCTGCTGCGCGGCGGCGTTCTTTGGCCCCGGATTCCTTGAGGGCTTTGTGGAAGGCCTCGAGGAGGGTATGGCCGGGGCCATGATTGGCCTGCGCATGGCCTAAGCCCGTTTCTCGCACGAGAAAAAGCGGGGCACTGGCGGAGACTCTAGTCTCCGCCAGTGCCCCGCTTTGGATTCCGCCAGGGCTCAGCCCGCGTCGGCCAGGGAGCGTTTGCTGCGCGTGAATTGCAGCGCATTGGTGGGCAAACGGCGGCTGAGTAGGTCCAGCGAGATATCCACGACCTCGCGCGCCTCATCCGGCGTGGTGCAGCCGATGGTGACCATATCCTGATCGCGGATGGTGCTCCAAACAAAGGCCAGCCCCACCGGCGGCAGCAGGCGCCCGGCGGCCAGGGGCTTGATGGTCATCACGGGCTTTTTGGCATCGCGGATGATGCGCATGACCCAATCCGCCTCGACCTGCATGAGGAAACCCGCCGCGTTGTAGAGCTGGATATAAGTCTCCACATCGGCGCCCTGCCGGTCGGCATAGACGACCGTCTCGGGCATGTGGGTAGAGAGTCCGGGGATCATACCCCGCTCGCGGATCATCTTGGTGTAGCGGTCCAAGTCGCGGATGACGCCAGCGCGCTTGTCCATCAGGGCATCGGTGACGCACTGGTGGGGCATACAGAAGGTGGCGCCCATCTTCTGGCAGGTGTCGAATATCTCCTCGGGCTCCGAATCCCACAGGTTCCGGGGGTTGTCGTCGGAGCGCGGCAGCAGGTTGAAGGCGGGCGTGAGGATCATATACAGCTTGCGCCCGACCTTGTCCTCCGCGGCGTGCACGGCCTCCACAAAGCCGGGATGGACCGGGCCCATGACCGCGTCGACCCCGCGCTCGAGGAAGGCGCTCATCGTCTCGACCATGCGCTCGCGGGTCTGGTACTCTTTGATAAACTTGTCTTTGGCCGAACTGGTGTGGGAGTATCCCAGGAACCAGTTGCTGCCGATAATCAGGCGGGAGATCGAGACACCGCCGACGACCGTACGTGGAAACTCGTCCATTCCTATCCTCCCAGATGCAGCAAGAGCACAACTATATCCCCAACGCCTGACGCAGTATCCCGACCTCCTCCAGGCTGCCGACCATGATATAAAGGTAGAGCCCGCGCGCCTCCAGAGAGTCGACCAGGAGGCGCAGCTCATCCGGCGTGAAAGAGCCGCGGATCAAGAGCGGCCGCTGGGCCTGTTGGATGCGGCGAAAGTAGGGGATCATCCCGGCGATGGGCGGGCCGCCGGAAGTCACCTCATAGTTGACCTCGAAGCAGCGTATCTCCTCGATCTCGAGGAAGGCGTCGAGGAGGAACATGGAGGTCGAGTGCAGGTGGATGAAGGCGCAAGCGAAATGGCCGGCCAACTCGCGGTCCACCGGCTGCAGGAACTGGCGGTAGAGCGCGGGCGAGAAGAGGCCGGTGGCATCCTCCTGCAGACGGGCGATGGGCCCCGGCGCCCAGAGCTGATACTGGGCGTCATAGTAGCCGCCGTGGAAGAGGGGGATGCGCTCCCAGGCCGCCTCGGTGATCTCTCGAAAGATGTCACCCAGCCTGTGGAGGAGGCGGGAGGCTCTGGCCAGCTCGGCAAGCAGGTCCAGCACACTCTGGCTGTGGCCGCGAAGCACCGCCGCCAGGTCCGAAGGGCCGATGAGCGTTCCATGGCTGACGGGAAAGCGCCCGGCAGAGCGGCGCACCAGGACGTCGATGAACTCGATGTACTTGCGGAACCAGGGATCGGTGTGATCGAGCCGCAGCCCGTCCAGTGCATCCCAGGGCAGGCTACGCTCTTCGGTCAGGATGCTGCCGGGCAGGATGCGCAGCCGGCCGCCCATCGCGCCCCCCAGCCAGGGGACGGCCTGCGAGGGCGAGGCGCCGCGCAGAATGTCGTCGTCGATGACCTCGCCTTCGCCGAGCAGGCGCTCCTGGTCGTCCATAAAGGCTTCCGGATCGACCATATCGGGGGTCAAATAGTCCGCCTGCTGCCAGGCCGCGCTGGCGGCATACTCCTGCAGAGGGAACCAGCTCTTGAGCGAAAAGCCCACCAGCGGCCGCCCGGTATCCTCCCGTTTCCAAAAGGCCCGGTAGCGCTCGATCTTGGCCGGATCGTTGCCGAAGGGGTACTGGGTCTTCATCGGCTCACTCACTGCCGAGCAGAGACCGCTTGCTGCGCGTCTGCTGCAGGTCGTTCCCCGGCAGGCGTCGGCTGAGTAGGTCCAGTGAGATATCCACGACCTCGCGCGCCTCGTCGGCCGTCAGGCAGCCGATGGTGACCATATCCTGATCGCGGATGGTGTTCCAAACAAAGGCCAACCCCACCGGCGGCAGCAGACGCCCGGCGGCCAGGGGCTTGATGGTCATCACCGGCTTTTTCGCGTCGCGGATGATGCGCATGACCCAATCCGCCTCGACCTGCATGAGAAAGCCGGCGGCGTTATAGATCTGGATGTACGTGTCCACATCGGCGCCCTGCCGGTCGGCATAGACGACCGTCTCGGGCATATGGGTGGAGAGGCCAGGGACCATGCCCCGCTCGCGGATCATCTTGGTGTAGCGGTCCAGATCGCGGATGACGCCGGCGCGTTTGTCCATCAGGGCATCGGTGACAGCCTGGTGCGGCATGCAGATAGTCGCCCCATGCTCGCGACACCAGTCGAACATGGCCTCGGGCTCGCTCTCCGGTGGCCCGCCGGGCCGCAGGTTGAAGATAGGGGAGAGGATGGTGATCATGCGCCGGCCCGCGCGCTGCTCCGCATCGCGGATGGCGTCGGTAAAGAGCGGTGTAGGCATGCCCATAACCGTATCCACACCGCGCTCCAGGAAGGCGCTGAGCACCTCGGTCACCCGCTCGCGTGTCTGGTAGCCTTTGATGAACTTGTCCTTGGCCAGGCTGGTGTGAGAATAGCCGAGGAACCAGTTGCTGCCGATGATCAGCCGCGACACGGAGACTCCGCCAACGATAGTACGGGGAAACTCGGGCATTGCGCACCTCTGATTCGTCAGACCTGACAGGCTTCGGAAACCTGTCAGGTCTACGGACCTACCTGATTTGAGCATACGCCCAGCGCAGAGTTTGTCAAATGCCCGCAATCCGCCGCGAGGTAGCAGCTTGCTCGCCTCAACCGGCCGGGACGTGCAAGCCGGCCAGAATCTCGGGCGTGATCCTCTTGCCGACGAGGAAGAACTTGCGGTCCGGGTGCCAGAGGACGTTATTGCCGCCCCGCGTGGTAAAGCTCGGGTAGAGCCCAATGCCGACGTTAGGCGGTGCAGGCTTGCCGTCCACGCCCATGCCGTCCGTATCCATCAGCACCTTCGACTCGCTAAACCATACCGGCTGGTCGGCATCGGGCCGGAACTCGCCCAGGGCGATGCAGGCCGGGCGCCGCGGGCAGTGGGTTGCCTCCGGCCGCGCTTCGATATCCCCCTGTTGGTTGTGGTGCAGCAAGAGGTAGCGCCCATCGGCGAGCTGGTAGATGGGGCAGCAACTCACCGACTGCAGGATCGGCAGACCATGGTCTCGGCGCAGGAGTGGACGCGGATTGCACCAGGTCTCCCCATCGTCCGCCGACAGGCTGTACCAGATCATGCCGTTGTTGGTGCGCATGGTGCAGAACAGGCGCCGGTCGGGGAGGCGTACCAGGCTCGGCTCCTGAGCTACGCTGAGCAGAGGGTCCCGGTAGTAGGGCACGCGCAGAGCTTGATCGCCCCAGGCAGAGTAGCGGATGCGGAGGTCGCGCGGCTGGGGATCTTGATCGATATTCTCAAAGCGCATGAACTCGACGACCGACTCGATCTGGGTCCAGTTCTCGACCTCCTTGTAGCGAGCTACGGCCTTGTTCAGCCAATGTGAGTAGCCGACGATATAGCCGCCGCTCAGATCACACATCGGGATCTGCCAGACAATCCACTCCGCCGGGATCACGCCTTCCGGGTCATCGAAAGGGCTCTTGGGCATGGGGATGGTCTGAGGCTCGGACCAGGTCGCCCCGCAGTCATCGCTGTAGATACCATCCATCAGGCCGGTGTGCATCTTGATCCAGCCCTGATTGCCCTGATTCTGGCTGTAGAGCACATAGATGCGCCCCGATTTGGAGACCAGGGGGAAAGCCCAACTGGCCATGTTCGTCGGGTCCTGACGGCTGGCCGGGCCCACGAGGCGGCGCGGCGCCGCCCAGGTGATGCCTTCATCCACGGAACGCGAGAACATGATACGATTGAGCTGTTCGCCCTTGCCACCAGGCGAGCAGGTCCAGATGGCCATGAGCGAGCCATCGGGACCGTCAAAGACCAAAAAGTGCTCATTGTAGCTATCGTTGGTCGAGCCGTCCCAACTCTGGGGGACGTAGACGACGTAATCGGGCCGGCTGCGCTGCAGCTCTCGCTGCAGAGTACGCCGGACGTCGCTCTCCATAGCCTACCCTCCGTTTTCTCCCTGGATCACGCGCCTTCGCGCCCTTTCGCGCTTTCGCACCTTTAGCGCCCCTTCGCCCCTCAACCGATCCCCGCGCGATAGTTGCCCACGGCCTCGGAGGTGCGCAGGCTGCGATTGTAGAGGCGCAGAGCCTTGACCTCCCCCTGCAGGCCCACGCCGATGCGCAGCGTCCGGCTGCCTGCGGGCCCCCTGTAGTTGGGGTTAAAGCGGCCCCAGCCGAACTGGCGAAACTCGCCGCCGTCGCAGAGCCGGCCATCGACCAGGAAGGTGATGACCTTGGGACCGCCATCGACGATAACGGCGACATGGTGCAGCTTGCCGGCCTCCAGCATGCCGGGATCACAGTCCCAGCGGCTCTCGCTGCGGCCATCGTTGAGGACGATCTCCAGCGTGCCCCGGTCCGTGGTCTGCAGGCAGAAACCCTGGCCGCTCTCGTTGCGATTATCGAGCAGTATCTGGCCCGGGGCCGGTAGGGCCGCCGTCACGGTGCCCGTACCGGCGCCGTCATGGCGCTCGCACAGGCACAGCCACAGGTCAATCGAGAACCCCTGGCGCAGGTCCCGGGTGCCATAGTCGGCCCGGCCGGCATGGCGCTCCAGGAAGGCGGGCAGAGCCGGCATGGCGACCTCCTTGGGCATGGGGTTGCCGTGCTCAGGCAGGCTCAACACCAGGCCCTCGCCAGAGCCTTGCCAAAGCTCCGAGGCATCCTTCAATGGAGGACTCGTCACAGAGCCGAGTTGGCTGCCATTGCGACGGGTCTTGGAGCTTTGGCAAGGTTGAAGCTGGCCCCACAGCCCCTCCAGCAGGGCCGGGTCGACCTCGTGGACACGCGCCTTGTCCTTCTGGGTCTCGGTCAGGTAGTACCTGCCCCCCTCCTCTACGAGGTCGGGGTAACTCATGCGCACGTAGGGATCGTCGTCATAGAGCACGATCTCGGGCTGGGACCAGCGGATGACTCGGCCCGCAGGCGTATCGGCCTCCACGCCGCCGCAGAGCCAGACGGGGTTGCGGTCCTCGTAGGACATGGTGCGCCGCCGCGGATGCTCACGGATAAAGCGGCCACCGTGGTTGTGGAACCAGTAGAGATAGTGACCGTTCTCGCACTTCCAAACGAAATTGGCCGCGCGGGGGTGTTTCATCAGGCGCCCGTCGGCGTAGCGCATGTACTGGGGCTCCGTCCAGGTGTGGCCGCCATCGCGGCTGTAGGCGCAGGCCGGATGCCCATCAATAGTGCGGTAGACACAGAAGAACGACTCGTCGCTGAGCACTGCATAGCTCTGCTCCTCGGCGATGGGGCCGCCGCCCGGCGGGGTGCGCAGGCCGAAGTCGCCGTCGGGCAGGGTCTCCCAGGTGATCCTCTCGGGGTCGCGCTCGGTCAGCAGGTTCGCGCTCCTCACGAGCACCCCTTCCGAGCGGGTGAAAAAGCCCTCTCCAAAGCCGCCGACCTTGTGCACAGAGACGTAGGCCGCCCCATCGTGGATGAAGGGCTTGCCCACGTTCCAGAAGAACTGGATCTTGCCCCCGTAGGCGTTCCGGCGGTCGATGTCCATCTCGCGGATGGGGATGTCGTAGCGCCTGGGCGACCAACTGCGGCCGTGGTCGTCCGAGTATTTGAACACAAAGTGGCCGAGGCTATCGACCCGCGGGCACAGCCCGTCTTTGTAGGGCGGGTTGTCGGCCTTGGCAGCGCGCAGGTTGTCGGTGTTGTGATTGTAGAAGCAGTAGATGCGGCCGCCCGGCACCTTGAGCAGCACGGCGTAGGAGGCTTCGGGAAGCTCGGGTGGCTCGACATCCACGGGCTTTTCCCAGGTCCTGCCCCGGTCGGTTGAGCGCATGGTGACCACGTGCTGGCCGGGGTGGCCCTCCCGGCCCGAGCCGGTCGTGACCACGCACAGCCAGGCCCCATCGTCGGTGCGCACGATGTAGGGCTGGTCCGAGTAGGTCTCGGTGGGAATCTCCCAGCCCGTGGTGATGTTCCGTCGATC
>DAOUGZ010000076.1:0-36648 GCA_034428955.1 Anaerolineae bacterium
GGCATCCATATACAGGGTACGATGGCTACTCACTATCCTTTGGCTCCATGATGGCTGATGAGATGATGGTGAAGCTTTTGCTTGCTTCTCTACTATAACCTATCGCCGCAGGCCAGTCTAGGTCTGTGCATTAAGGAGACGTAAGGTTATCGTTAACCTGTAGGACGGGGTCGGCGCATTTCGCCGATGACCCGAATCGTCTGCACGACCAGCAGGGGCAGCACCCCCAGGCCGACGGCGATGGCCCAATCGGAGGGGGCCAGGGGCAGAGTGGAAAAGATCGGTTGGAAAAAGGGCACATAGATGATGATCAGGTTGGCCAGGATGACGGCGATGAAGGCCAGGACCATGTAGCGGTTGCTGAACGGCCCGATGGTGAATAGCGAGTAGCGGTAGCTGCGCAGGTTAAAGGCGTGCAGGGTCTGGGCCAGGATCGATGTAGAGAAGGCGAGGACCCGCGCGCGCTCCAACCCGCGACCCAGGCCAAAGACCTCGATCAGAAAGGCTGCCAGGGTTACCACCCCGATCAGCGCGCCCTGGTAGCCGATGGAGTAGGCCATCCGGCGGGTGATAATCCCCTCCCCCGGCGGGCGCGGCGGCCGGGCCATGATCCCCGGTTCCGGCTTTTCCACGCCCAGGGCCAGGGCCGGCAGGCTGTCGGTGGCCAGGTTGATCCAAAGAATCTGGATCGGCAGGAGGGGCAGCGGCAGGCCGGCGACCGCGGCGGCAAAGAACGTCAGTACCTCGCCGGTGTTGCAGGAGAGCAAGAACTGGACAAAGCGCCGGATGTTGTCAAAGATCGTGCGTCCCTCTTTTACCGCCGTCACGATGGTGGCAAAGTTGTCGTCGGCCAGGACCATATCGGCAGCGCCCTTGGCCACATCGGTGCCGGTGATGCCCATGGCGATGCCGATATCGGCCTCCTTGAGCGCCGGCGCATCGTTCACGCCGTCGCCGGTCATGGCCACCACTTGGCCGCGGGCCTTCCAGGCGCGCACGATGCGCAGCTTGTCCTCCGGAGAGACGCGCGCATAGACACGGACGCGATCCACGATCTCGGCCAGCCGCTCGTCGCTGACCTCTTCCAGCTCGGAACCGGTGAAGGCGATTTCGCCGGCCTCAAAGATGCCCAGCTCGCGAGCGATGGCCACGGCCGTATTGCGCTGGTCGCCGGTGATCATGACGACGGTGATGCCGGCATCCTGAGCGGTGTGCACGGCGTCCGCCGCTTCGCGACGGGGCGGGTCGATCATGGCCGCCATGCCGACAAAGACCAGGTCCTTCTCTACCGCATCGGGTGTGAGGGGCACATCGGGGCTGAGGATGCGATAGCCCATGGCCAGCACGCGCAGGGCCTGGCCGCCCAGGTAGGCGTTGATGTCCAGGAACTCGCGCTGCTCGTCGGGGCCCAGCGGCTTGACCTGCCCCTCCTGCTGGATCTGGGCGCATAGGGGCAGGATTACCTCGGCGGCGCCCTTGACGAAGGCCAGGCGCGTCCCTGGGCTCACGGGCTGCGCCAGTTCGGGCGGCTGTCCTTCACCATTGTAGGCATAGATCACGCTCATCCGCTTGCGCTCGGAATCGAAGGGCAACTCTTCGACAAAGGTATACGCGCGCGCGGCGTCCCGCGCCTGGTGGCCGGCCTTGGCCGCCGCCGTCAGCAGAGCGCCCTCTGTGGGGTCGCCGCGTACGATCCAGCGCCCGTCACCCTCTGGCCCCTCGTGGACCAGCTCGGCCGTGCTGCTCAGCGCCGCCGCGCGTACGGCCAACTGCAGGTCCTGCGCTTCGGCCTGCACCGGCTGGCTGTCGACGGCAAAGCCGCCGCGCGGGGCATAGCCCTCGCCCGCGACGTTGATCGAGCGCTCGGGGGTAATGACCCGGCGAACGGTCATCTGGTTCTCGGTGAGCGTGCCCGTCTTGTCGGTGCAGATCACCGTCGCCGAACCCAGGGTCTCCACAGAGCGCAGGCGGCGCATCAGAGCGTTTTCGACCGTCAGCCGGCGCACGCCCAGCGCCAGCGAAATGGTCACCACCGCGGCCAAGCCCTCGGGGATGGCCGCCACGGCCAGGCTCACCGCCACCAGGAACTGTTCCACAATCGGGTCGCCCCGCAGCACGCCAATGGTAAAGATAATGGCCACAATGCCCAGGGCCAGAAAGACCAGGTAACGTCCGAGGCGGTCCAACTGCTGTTGCAGGGGCGTCGTCTCGGGGCCGATCTCTTGCACGAGCTGGGCGATGCGGCCCAGCTCGGTACGCATGCCCGTCGCTGTGACCAGCGCCCGCCCGCGCCCGCGCGTCGCAATCGTGCTGGAGTAGACCATTGTATCCCGGTCGGCCAGGGGGGCATCAACCGGCACCTCGACCTCCGCCTCCTTGCGCACAGGGGCCGACTCGCCGGTGAGCACCGCTTGGTCTATCGAGAGGTTGCGTGCGGAGACGAGCCGGGCGTCGGCAGGGACCATGTCGCCCGTCTCGATGATGACGATATCGCCGGGCACGATCTCCCGCGCCGGCACCTCGTGGGGGTGCCCCTCGCGCAGCACCGTGGCCGTGGGGGCTGTGAGTTGCCGCAGTGCTTGCAGGGCCTGCTCGGCCCGGTACTCTTGGATAAAGCCGAGGACGCCGTTCAGGATGACGATGACGATGATGGCGATGGCATCAATCACCTCCCCCAGGACCACGCCGGAGATGATGGCCGCGCCGATCAGGATGTAGATGATAAAGTCATTGAACTGGCTGAGAAAGGTCTGTAGGGCGGTCGGCCCCTTGGCGACCGCGAGTTCGTTGGGGCCATAGCGCTCCAGGCGCTCGCGGGCTTGGGCAAAGGACAGCCCGACCTCAGGGTCAACTCCGGCGGTCTCCAGGGTCCGGCCGACCGGCAGCGCGTGCCAGCGTTCTTCCTCCACGAATTGCACTACCTCGGCGAGGAGTTTGCGGCGCAATGGAAACCCGAGGGGAGGGGAAAGGGCCTGTGAGCCCATGCAGCGCCGCGCCCTCGGTTGGTGGCCTGTAGGCTACCACCGTCGGCACGGTGCGTCAAGGCGGGTTCAGGGGGTCAGCATCTCGGCCCAGGCCGCCACGATTTGCTCGCGGTCCGGCAGGAGCACCATGGCCCCCTCCGGCGTGATCCAGTCGCTCACCATGGTCTCGTCAAAGACGCGTGTGCGATACGCGCCCGGCTTGAGGAGGACGGCCAGGCCGGCCAGGGAAAGGACCTGCCCCGGGCGCAGGTCGGTATCGACCGTATCCGAGAGGGCGGTCAGCAGGCCGGGCAGCCTGGGCAGCACCTCCGGGCGCAGAGCGGCATCGCGCATCGCCAGCAGGACCTGCTGTTGGCGCCGCGTGCGGTCCAGGTCGCTGGTTTCGCTGCGCGAGCGTGCATAGCCGAGGGCTGTTACCCCGTCCATGCGCTGCGTGCCGGTGACGACCTCGACGTGTACCAGGCGCTGGCCTGTTGCATCGTCCATCCATTCGTCAATGGCCAGGTCCGAAGTGATGGTCACGCCGCCCAGGGTGTCGATGATGCGCTCCAGGCCCTCGAAATGGACGCGCGCATAGGCGTTGATCGAGATGCCCAGGTTCTGCTCCAGCGTGGCGCCGACCAGCGCCGGACCACCGCCGGGGCCGCCCTCCCGCTCGCCGATATAGTCGGCCACGTTGATGCGGTTGGGCCCGTAACCGGGGATATCTACCCACAGGTCGCGCGGGATGCTCAGCATGGCGACGAGCCTTTGCTTTGGGCGGACGGCCACTACAATCAACGTGTCCGTCCGCCAGGGCTCGGATGTGTCGCCATCGGTGATGCGCCGGTCGCTGCCCAGAAGCAGCACATTCAGGTCGTTGGTGGCTACCGGCAGAGGGGTGGGTGAGGGCGGCTGTGGCAGGGGCGTGGCAGATGGGGTAGCGGGTATGGGCGTTTGCTCGGCGGGCGAGGGCTCCTCAGCCGGCAGTGCGCGGCTGGGGCTGGGCGCGGCGGTCGGCGCCCGCGCCGGTTGGCTTGGCAAGCACCCTGCCAGCATAAGCACTGCCAGAAGCCAGGCCACAGCCCGTTTCATCCTAACCCTCCCGAGATAGCCGGTCTGCCAATGCCGCACGCAGGGCCTCATGGTCACTCCAGGGATACTCGGTGGTGCCGAAACAGAGCGAGCGTTCGTGGCCCTTGCCGGTAACCAGCACCAGGTCACCCGGCCGGGCCATGTCTACGGCATAGGCGATAGCCGCCGCACGGTCGTCGATACAGGTATAACCTTCGCCCTCCTGCCGGCCGGCAGCGTGCAGTCCGGCGGCAATCTGCTCATTGATGGCCGAGAGGAGCTCGGTGCGCGGATCCTCGGCGGTCAGCACGGTGAAATCGGCCAGGCGCCCGCTAATCTCACCCATCACCGGGCGCTTGCCCTGGTCGCGCAGGCCGGCGCAGCCATAGACGACGATCACGCGGCCGGGGCGACCAGAGGTCCCTCCACCCTGGCGCCCGACCATCTGCCGCGCGGCGGTGAGGGCATGCTCCAGCGCGTTGGGCGTATGGGCAAAGTCGATCACCGCCAGGAAGGGCTGGCCCATGTCCATCTCTTCCATGCGGCCCTCAACGCCACGGAAGGCGGCAATCCCCGCCCGGATGGCCTCCACAGGCAGCCCCTGCGAGGTCCCCGTGGCGATGGCTGCCAGGACGTTGTAGAGGTTGAAGCGGCCCGGCAGCGGGGTCTCGATGGCAAATGTGCCCTCGGGCGTGTGCGCCTGGGCCCGCCAGCCGCCCTCATGGGCCTGGATGTCGCTGAGGGTCACGTCCGCAGCGCCTTCCAGCCCATAGGTCAGCCGCACGTCCGCCGGGATGGCCGCCAGGTACTCGTAGGAGGAATCGTCCGCGTTCACAATGGCCACCTTGGGCGTATCCGGCTTGCGCGCCGAGGCGGCCAGGTTGCGGAAGAGGAGGGCTTTGGCCTTGCGGTAGGCCTCGTAGGTGCCGTGATAGTCCAGGTGGTCGCGAGTGATGTTGGTCACCACGGCCACGTCGAAATCGCAGGCCTCCACGCGCCGCTGCGCCAGCCCATGCGAGGTGGCCTCGAGCAAGGCATAGCGGGCACCCTTCTCGACCATCTCTGCCAGGTAGCGCTGCACATCGGGCGCATCGGGGGTGGTCGTATGCAGGCCGGTGTCCATCTCTTGCCCGGCCACGCGCGCCCTGACGGTCGAGATCATCCCCGTGGGCACCGCCGCTGCCTCCAGCGTTGCGGCGATCAGCTCGATGGTCGTCGTCTTGCCTTCCGTACCGGTCACGCCGATGACGCGCAGGCGCCGGGTGGGGTAGCCGTTCCACGCCGCCGAGAGCTGGGCCAGGGCGGCCCGGGCATCGGGCACGATGGCCGCGGCCAGGCCGGGGGGCAGAGCTTCCGCCCGCTCAACCACGGCCACGGCGGCGCCACGGGCCTGGGCATCGGCCAGGAAGCGGTGCCCATCCACGCTGACGCCGGGCACGGCCACAAAGACAGCCCCTGGGCCTACCTGGCGGGAATCGCTCACCACTGCTGTGATCGGGCGGGTATGCCCGTCGCCTACAAACCGCGCCCCCGAGAGCGCAGCCTGCAGTTCGGACCACTCCATCATCTTCATATCCCTGCTCACATCGTGCGGCCCCCAAGGGGACCACATCGTTTTCGTCTGTTTGCTATGGGCCAGCCTCTTGCCCACTCGATAGCTGCAAGCGGAGGGCCTCGGCGTCGCCCTGTTTGATCGCCTGCACCACGCTCACCGGAACGCCGTGCAGCCGGGCGCTGCCCTTGGCGCTCAGGTGCACCGAGCGCCGGCCGCCCTTCCAGAGCAGGGTAAGGCGCAGCGGCGGGCATACCGGTGCCGCTTCGGCAACTGCCGTCGCCTCCAGTATGCAGCAATCCGCGCGCTGCGGGTCGGGTTGCGCGGCCAGCAGGACGGCGACACGCCCTTCTTCTACCAGGTTGACAACCGATAACGCCAGGAGGTTCATTTATCCTCACGCTCAGGCAAAGGCGCCCCCGGCACGGCCCATGCTTCTCTCTCACATTACCATGCCCAAGAAGGACTGTCAACCATCAAGACGTACCGGCGCCCTCTTTAGTTCCGTCCGCTTCCCCCTGACTTGCAGGGGTGACGAGCATCTTGGCCCGGCGACGAAAGACATCGCGCGGCAAGAGCACTCGCCGCCCGCAGCCCAGGCAGCGCAGGCCGATATCCGCTCCTACGCGCACGATCTGCCAATCGGTACTGCCGCAGGGGTGTGGCTTGCGCAGGCGCACCACGTCGCCAACGTGTACGTCGATGAGCATCGGGACTTGCTCCGGTGAAAACTGAATACGGCGTACTGCGTAATGCGTAACCCCGCCAAGCCGCATGCATTGCAGACTGCGACCTTGTGCAGTACGCCCTACGCAACAGTATTATACTCCCCTCTTGACAACTCGGCCAGCAAGCCGGATAATGAGCGCGCCGGCAGGCGCGGGCGGTAGTGTGCTTCCCGTGCGCCGCGCGACAAGGAAGCCTGCGTCACACCTGAGGAGGCATGGATGACGACCATCAAGTTTGGTACCGACGGATGGCGAGCGGGGATTGCCGAGGACTATACCTTTGACAACGTTCGCCTCATCAGCCAGGGCGTGGCCGAATACCTGCACGCGCAGGGTCAGGCCGCTCAGGGCATGATTGTCGGTTTCGACACGCGTTTCCGTTCTGATGATTTCGCTTCGGCCGTCGTTGAGGTTCTGGCCGGCAACGGCATTCGTTGCCATCTCTGCGCCGGCCCCACGCCCACGCCCACGAGTTCCTTTGCCATCTTGGACCGCAAAACGGCAGGGGGCGTAAACATTACGGCCAGCCACAACCCTTACACCGATAACGGCTACAAGCTGCGCTCGGAATACGGCGGCGCCGCCGCGCCGGAGGTGCTGCACGACGTCGAGGCGCGCATCGCCGCCGCGCAGGAGATCAAGAGCATGCCTCTGGCCGCCGCCCTCGACGCCGGCCTGGCCGTGCGCTTTGACCCCGCGCCTGCCTATATGGCCCAGCTCGCCGGCCTGGTCGATATTGACCGGCTGCGCAACGCCGGCCTGCAGGTAGCGTTGGACCCCATGTGGGGCGTGGGCGCCGGCTGGTTCGACCGTTTGATCGGTGGGGGCACGACGCGCCTGACGAGCGTCCACGACGGCGTGAACCCGCTCTTCCCAGGCATGGAGCGGCCCGAGCCGATCGAGCAGAACCTGGTCGCGCTGCAAGAGCTGGTGCGCCAGAGCCACGCCAATGTGGGCATCGCCAACGATGGGGACGCCGACCGCGTCGGTGTCGTCGATGAGAACGGGCGCTTTATCAACCAACTCCAAGTCTACGGCCTGCTGGCCCTCTACCTGCTCGAGGTGCGCGGCTGGCGCGGCCCACTGGTCAAGACGGTGACCACCACCTTGATGGCGCGCAAACTGGCTGCCCGCTACAACCTGCCCGTGTATGAGACGGGCGTGGGCTTTAAATACGTGGCGCCCAAGATGGTGGAGGTAGACGCCATCATGGGCGGCGAGGAGTCGGGCGGCTTTGCCTTCCGCGGCCACCTGCCGGAGCGAGACGGCATCCTGGCCGGCCTGTTCATTCTCGACTTGATGGTCGAGAAGCAGAGGTCGCTCTCCGAGATCCTGGCCTATCTCTTTGAGCTGGTTGGCCCCCACTACTATGATCGTATCGATACCGAACTCAACCCGGCGGAAAAGCCCGCCATCATGGAGCGGGTGCGCGCCGCCAAGCCCCAAGAGGTGGCCGGCCTGCCGGTAACCGAGATCGATACCTCCGACGGCTTTCGCTATGTCCTGGGCGATCAGGGCTGGCTGCTCATCCGCTTCTCCGGCACCGAGCCCGTCCTGCGCGTGTACACCGAGACGACCGAAGGCGATAGAGTGCAGGCCATCCTGCAGGCCGGCCTGGAGCTGGCCGGCGTACGCTAGAGTCCACCCCGGTAGACCTGACAGGTTTCGGAAACCTGTCAGGTCTACCTCCTCGTTATGTATTCTGCATAATTTCCCATAGACAGTTGACAGCATGGCCGCGCCCCGCTATACTTGTAGCCCTACCTTTTCGCTCGCACTTGAAGTTTTGCTCTCGAGAGGAGCCTAGTGGGCGAGTTACGTCGTCTGTTAGCTTTTGTAAGGCCCTATTGGCGCCGGTTGCTGGTTGCTACTCTCTTTCTGCTGATCACCAGTGGTCTGAGCCTGGTTCTGCCCTGGGTGGTCCAGGGGTTGATCGACACCGTCTTTACCAGTCGCGATCTGGCGGCGCTGAACCGCATCGTGTTCGGCCTGATCGGCGTCTTTGCCGTGCAGGGCATTTTCGTCTACTCTCGCGATTATCTCCTGAACTATGTCAGCGAGCGGGTCGTCGCAGACCTACGCACAAGGGTCTACGAGCAGCTCATGCGCCTGTCGCTCTCCTTCTTTGCCGTGCGCTCTGTCGGGGGGATCATCTCGCGCGTTACCAACGATGTCACCGTCATCCAGACGGCGCTGACGGTCAACCTGGTAACCCTCTTTAGCCAGATGCTCATGCTGGCCGGCGGTGTGGCCATCATGGCCGCCCTGAACTGGCGCTTGACCCTGCTGATGGGGCTGATGGTGCCCGTGGCGCTCGGGGTAGCCGCCTACTTTAACCGGCGGTTGCGCGCCTATTCGATGCGGGTGCAGGAGCACCTGGCCGAGGCGACGGGCGTTCTGGAGGAGACGGTCGGTGGGGTGCGCATCGTCAAGTCGTTTGCGCGAGAGGCCTATGAGGTGGACCGCTTCCGCGGCAAGATCGCCCGCACTGTCGAGGCGGCCATGGCCCGTGCCCGGGCGCGGGCGGTGATGGTCCCCATCATCCAGGGCTCTGTCTATGCGGCCATCGGGCTGGTGCTCTGGTATGGGGGCACGCAGGTCATCTCTGGGGAGATGACGGCCGGTAGCCTGGTCGCCTTTTTGCTTTACGCTATCGTCATTGCCGGCCCGGTGAACACGCTGACGACCCTCTACGCCCAGGTACAGGAGGCGCTGGGGGCCGCGCGGCGCGTGCTCGATCTTTTGGATGCGACGCCCGATGTTGTGGACGTGCCCGACGCCGTGGCCCTGCCGGCCATCGAGGGGCACGTGCGCTTTGACGATGTCGAGTTCTCTTACGAGGCCGGCGACCCGGTGCTGCGCAATGTGAATCTGGAGGTGGCGCCGGGCCAGGTGGTGGCTCTGGTGGGCCGCAGCGGCGCCGGCAAGACGACGCTGGTCAATCTGATCGCGCGTTTCTACGACCCGGTCTCGGGGCGCATCGAGATCGACGGCCACGACCTGCGCCAGGTGACGCTGGAGTCGCTCCGCCGGCAGATCGGCATCGTGCCGCAAGAGACGGTGCTCTTTTCCGGCACTGTGCGCGAGAACCTGGCCTACGGCAAGCTGGATGCGACCGACGAAGAGATCATCGCCGCGGCCAAGGCGGCCAATGCCCACCAGTTCATCACCCAGTTGGCCGGCGGATACGACGCCGTCGTTGGCGACCGTGGGGCCAAGCTGTCGGGCGGCGAGCGCCAGCGCCTGGCGATTGCCCGCGCCATCCTCAAGAACCCACGCATCCTCATCCTCGATGAGGCGACCTCATCGCTGGATACCGAGTCTGAGCGGTTGGTGCAGGAGGCGCTGGAGCGGCTGATGGCCGGCCGGACGACCTTTGTCATCGCTCACCGGCTGTCGACGGTGCACAATGCGGATCAGATTGCCGTGATCGAGGATGGCTCCCTGGTGGAAATCGGCACCCACGCCGAGCTGATGGCGCAGAGCGGCCTCTACGCGCATCTGTACAGCCTGCAGTTCGCCTCGCCGAAGGACCGCCGCCAGGACGAGCGCGCCGAGGGCCAGGCCCGGCTGGAGGACCTCAAGGCCCACGGTCCCTTCTTCCTGCTGCCCGAGTGGGCTGCGCCGCCCAAAAAGCGGCCCGCCGACGCGCGGTAACTCGTACGAAAAGGGCGAGCACATTGCTCGCCCTTTTACGTTACCGCTCAAGAACTTGGGGTTTCCCCCTCACCTACTCCACTGTAATCTCATAATCCAGCGGCACAATCTCTATCCACGTCTGGCCGGGCTTGAGGGGGATGTCTTGGCCCTCTGCATCGAGCAGGCGCATCTGGTCTTTGGCCTCAGGGCGCGACCACTGCCCCTCGATCATCACGCCATCGCGAAAGACCTGGGCCCGCCCGCTGTTGACCCACCAGACCATGATGGCGGTGTTCCCCAGTTTGTCCTCTACGATGTCGGTCTTTTTGTGCTCACAGTAGATGACGACCACATTCTCCGGCGCGAGCCGCTGCCCGTTGAGCGCATCGGTGTGTGGCGCGCCCTCTACAGAGCGCAGATACGCGCCCGAGGCTGCATCGTAGGTATAATCGACCGGTGCTTGGCCGGGGTAGGGGATGTGTACCTGAGTGGCCGCAGTGCCCTTGGGCGCCGCCTCCGAGAAGGCCATGCCGTAGACGTGGACGGGCGTGTCTACCTCGTCGGCGATCAGCCGCTCGCGCACCTCGGGCAGGCGGACGTAGAGGTTATGGGGCGATACCTTTTCCTGCGAGCGGAAAAAGAACTGGGCACCCTGGCCCGTGTGCCGGTATTGCGGGTATTGCGGCAGTTGGCTCAGCAGCCACAAGACGCCGTCGCTGGCTCCGGCATCGACCAGGGCGGCATCGAGCTGGTGCAGCATCTCCATCACCGCCAGGCGCGAGCTGCGCACCGGCCCGACTGCCTCGGGGATCTCGCTGAGGAACACCCCGGTGATGCGAGTGACGAAGTTGCCCTCGGCCAGCTCCTCATAGACCATATCGGCGCTGCCCAGGCCCGACTGCGAGCGCGCCTGGCGGTCGTTCCCGTAGCGCACCAGGATGGGCCGGTGCTCCAGAACCGCCGGGTCCGCGACCTTTTCGCCCGTGAGCGGGTTGGTATTGGGGTCCGCCACCGAGATGGGCTCGGGTGTGCCGGTTGGCTCGGGCGGGCTCGTCCGGGTAGGGGCGGGCGGCTGGGTCTCTACCGGCTTGGGGGTGGGGGCACTCGTGGGCGTTGGGCTGGCGCAAGCGGCGATGAGGGGCAGGATAAGGGCGGAGAGCGCAAGCAGACAGGTCCAACGACGGTTCATGGACGTTGTCCTTCCTAATATGCAAATACACTGCCGATAGGGCGATTATAACACAGCACGGGCAAGAGCGGCAAAGTTGTAGAGGAGAGCGGTGCTGTGGCTGCCGGCTCAAGCGCTGGGCTATCAGGCGGTATCGCGCAAGGCGGCGAGGTGTTCAGCCGCCCCAGCGCACCCGCCACAGACCCTTGATGTCCTCCCAGGCCGTCTTGGCGATCTTGACCCGCGAGTCGGGGTCGTCGACCCAGCGCACCGGCACTTCGTGGATGCGGTAGCCGTGGGCCTCGGCTTTGAGCAAGAGTTCGGTATCAAAGAAAAAGGCCTCGTCCCTAACCAGGGGCAAGAGCTCGCGCGCCGCCTCCTGGGTCAGGGCCTTGAAGCCGCACTGCGCATCCCGGAAGCGCTTGCGCGGAAAGGCGATCTTGATCATCAGGTTGTAAGTGCGGGAGATAAACTCGCGCTTGAACCCACGGGTCACCTGAGCGCCCTTGGCCAGCCGCGAGCCGATGCCCAGGCCATAGCGCCCCTCGGCCAGAGGCTCGATCATGGGCATGAAATAGCTCAGATCCGTGGAGAGGTCCACATCCATATAGCTCAGCACATCCGCCTGGCTGCGGCTCCAAACGTGGCGCAGGGCACGGCCACGGCCCTTTTGCTCCAGGCGCACGAAATCCACCCGCTCCGATTCCGCGGCCAGGCGCCGGCCAATCTCCGGCGTGCGGTCGGTCGAAGCGTTATCGGCAATGACGATGCGCCAGCGGTAGGGGCAATGTTCGCTGAGAAAAGCCGATAGCGTGTTAATGCTCCGCTCCAGCCCTTCCTGCTCGTTGTAGACTGGGATGACCACATCGACCAACGTATTTGCGGGCATGCCGTATTACCTCTTCCGAACTGCTAGGCGCCATAATGGGCGCAGGCGGAATCTAGCAGCGAATGGAAAGGGTGTCAAGCGTGGGGCTGCCGGCGCAGGAGGCGGTAGAGGTCGGTGACCAGGGTGTAAAGGAGGATCGGCGCGACGAGCACAATGTTGAGATTGTAGGATAGGGCGCGCTGCGGGTCACCATGCAACAGGGCGCAGAGGGCGCGGGTCGTGCCGTGGCCGGGGCAATAGCCGACGAGCCGCTCCAGCAGGCAGACGTTGGGCAGCCGTTCCAGCACGGGCAGGGGGATCAGGGCCAGCGCCGCACACCCAACGGTGATGAAAAGAACGCGGGATTCGGGCGTGGCGAGGGTCAACCATCTCGCCACACCCGAAGGAGGTTTGCTCACCCTTACTTTTTGAGCAGGGGTTGCCCGTTGGCGTCGTTCAGCTTGTTCTGGGCGATCATGACGATGTCATAGATCCACCAGATCAGGCAGCCGCCACCGGTGAGCAGCTTGAGGATGCCCAGGCCGACGTAGCCAAGATAGATGCGGTCGACGCCCGGCAACAGGATAGCAAGGATCAGAGCGATAGTCCAGTCTTTTTGCTCCATTCGGGGCTCCTCCTCTGAGAACGTACTGCCACTATGAGTTTTTCACACTGCAGAGCCAGTATACCATACATCCTGCACTGCTTCAATTGCTCTTCCCCGACGGATTCCTGACGGGTCGCTGACGTTCCTGATCTATGAGACGTAAGGAGAGGCGCGAGCCGCCTCTCCTTACGTCTCACGCATTGCTATCCGTCTCACTCCACGTGCCGCCCAGCGTCGCCAGGATGCTCTCCGCGTGGCCCTTGAACACAGCAGCATCGTCGGGCACAGTGCTTTCTGTGGCGCCAAAGGGCAGCCCTTTACCGGCCTCCATAAAGGCCTGGATATTGGCCAGGGGCGTCTCGGGCGGCAGGTCGCAGCCGGTACTGAGGACAAAATTGGGGTAGGGCGCCATAGCCTCGACCAGGGCGCGCGTTTCCCGGTAGACCTGGGCCGGCGTGGCGGCGGCCATGATCTCGGTGGGGCTGATGTTGCCGATGAGCACGACGTCGCTGGGTAGGCGGCGCGCGGCGGCGGGCAGGTCGACGGGCGCATCGAGGCTGAGGCCCTGGGCGCCGGTATCGACCATGCGCTGCAGGAGGTGCGTGGTGTCGCCGCAGATGTGCAGTATGGGCATGGCCTCGAACTGATCGATGATGCGCTGCACGTATTGGCCCGAGAACTCCCAGAACTGGTTGGGCGAGAGCATGACGCTGGTCGGCTCGAGGATGGCGATCATGTCGGCGCCGGCCTCGGTGAGGGCGTTGGCGTAGCGGCCGATGACGTGGCTGGCAAAGGTCAGCGTGCGGTGCAAAAGCTCAGGCCGCTCGATGGTGGCCAGGGCGGTATCGGTGGCGCCCATCATCAGCCCGGCCAGCGTAAAGGGGCCGATGACATAGCCGCCGCGCAGCACGTTCAGATACTGCGACATCAGGTGCATCGTCTCCACAAAGACGCGCACCCGCCCATCGCGCAGGATGTCCAGGTGATAAAAGCCGAGCAGGTCCTCTTCGCTGCGCACTACCGGATACTCGACACTGGGCGATTCGTTCAGCGGATAGATGACCGGGAGCCCGAGGGCGTTGGCCTCTACCGACAGGTCCATGAAGGTGAAAGCGCCGTCGGGCTGGTAGCGGCGGACCAGTTCGAAGAGGGTCCAGAACTGGACGCCCCAGTTAAAGACGTTCTGCTTCAGTGTACTGTGGTTGAGTTGGGTGCCCGGAAAACCCATCAGCGGCACGACCGGCACATGCTCCTGCTGCCGGACGATCCAGGCAAGCGAGGTACGGCGGATCATGAGTAGACTCCTCTAGAGATTGATACGGATCGATGCCGCAAAGCGACAAGTATAGTCTACAGCAGACGCGTGGGTTCACCAAATTGGCAGGTCTGATGGGTGCAGTTTAGGGAAATCGGTGGCGCAGGTTCCGCACCCGGCAGAGTGGGCTGCCGGGTGCGGAAAGGGAGTTCAGCGGCTGATCGGCTGACCACCGGCGTGGGCGCGCTCGCGCGCCTCATCGATGCGCAGTTTGCGGCCCTCGAACTTGTAGCCGTTCAAGTTCTCCAAAACGCCGCGCGCACCGATGTCGGTGGCCATCTCGACAAAGGCGATGGTGCTCGCGCTGCCCCCTGGGCCGCTCTGGCCGATGCTGACGCTGTTGATCTCGCCATACTGCGAGAACAGGCTGCGCAGCTCGGCCTCAGTGACCGTGCGCGGCAGGTTAGAGACGAAAAGCCTCTTGTGCATGCTAGACCTCCCTAGTTGGCTTGTGCTGCCCCCAGGAGTGGGAGAGGGTTACGCTGCGCCGGCGATCGGCTTAGGCTTTGCACGACCCGGTTCGGGACCTCTTTGGGGGCTAGGGCCGGCAGGGCGGAGCGTGTTGCCCGGCTGTCGCCCAGGCACCAAAGGGCAGCAGGCGCCCTCTCTGACAGACTGCTAGCATGAACAGGGCCTGGGCCGAAATGGCCTTGCCCGTGCTACCGGGCAAGCGCTATAATGAAAGTGTCGTACGCTGCTGTCGTGGGTGCGTGCTTGGCTGGACGTGCAAGCCTGCCTATCAACCGGTGCGCTGATCGCCAAAGCGGCAGGCACTCCAGTGCCGCACAACCGGCTTTGGCAAGCTATACTCCAATCGGTAACCAGATGTCGAAACTCGGCTCAGGAGGTTGCGCGATGGATGGGCTGCCCTCGATGGTTTCGCCGCTGCGTGAGGTGCTCACCCCGGATGCTATCAGCCCCCGTTGGAGCCGCATCGCCGTAGGCCGCGCTGAGGTGCGGCTCGATGGCGGCCTGCGCTTGCTGCTCCACGGTGCGACGGAGGGGCACCTGGCCCTGGCCCAGCTCGATGATTACATCCCCCGCTCGCGCCGGGATTATCCCTGGCGCCCGCCGCTGGTGGTGGAAGCGCGCGCTCGCTTCTCGCACCCCGGCGGCGAGTTTGCCGGTATGGCCGGCCTGGGCCTTTGGAACAACCCCGCCCCTCTCTGGGGCACGCGCATGGAGGTGCGCCCCAATTGGGTCTGGTTCTACTATGCCTCGCCTCACTCTACCCTGTCGCTCATGCCCGGGCCGCCCCATGGTTTCAAGGCGGCGGTCGTCTATGGCAGGCAGGGCAGCCCCCTGGCCATGACCGTCTGCGAGGCGCTGCTCAAAGCGCCGGTGCTGGGCAAGCGGCTGAGAGGCAGCCGCTTGCCGGCGCTGGAGATGACGCTGGACAAGGACTTGATGGCCGACTGGCATACCTACCGCATCGCCTGGCTGCCGGGGCAGGTTGCCTTCCAGGTCGACGGGTACACGGTGCTCGAAACCCGCCACGCCCCGCAGGGTCCGCTGGCCTTTGTGGCCTGGGTAGACAACAACTATGCGGCCCTGGATGCCTGGGGCGAGGTGCAGTTGGGCCATCTGGCCATCGACCGGCCGCAGTGGCTGGAGCTGGAGTATCTATCGCTGGCCGGCCCTTAACCCTTAAAGCTCCCAGACTCGCCTCAACGGCAAGCCGCTCGGCTGAGAGGTTTGACGCCATCATGCGGCCACCCTGGAGCTTTCGAAAAAGTCCTGTACATTTGCCTTTAATGCGGATTCGAGTTAGCCTGTGCATTGCTTGCGCATCGTGTTCTGCGCATAGCCTTGCTTCGACGGAGGAGATGGTGTGACGGAACTGCTGTACCAGACGGACAGCTACCTGCGCGAGTTTGAGGGTACCGTGCAGGCGGTGGAGGGCCAGGCTGTGGCCCTGGATCGGACGGCCTTTTACCCGGGTGGCGGCGGCCAGCCCTGCGATTTCGGCACTCTCTCTGCTGGGGGCCGCGAGTGGCCCGTGGTAAGGGTGAAAAAGGCCGGCGCTATGGCCTGGCACACGCTGGAGGGCGAGCCGCCGGCGGTGGGGACAACCGTGCTGGGCCGGCTGGATTGGGAGCGGCGCTACGGCTTGATGCGTTTGCACACGGCCTTGCACATCCTCTGTGGCGTGATTTGGCGCGATTACGGCGCCCAGGTGACCGGCGGCAACATGGAGCCGGGCCGCGCGCGCATGGATTTCGAGTTCGAGCGCATGCAGGCCGAGCTGGTGCAAGAGATCGAGGCACGAGTCAACGCCGAAGTCGAGGCGGAGCGGCCGGTGCGCGTGGCTATCCTGCCGCGGGAAGAGGCCTTTCAGATCCCGGACCTCATCCGCACCAAGATCAACCTGCTCCCGGAGGGCATTCGCGAGGTGCGCACGGTCGAGATTGTAGGGCTGGACCTGCAGGCCGACGGCGGGACGCACGTGGCCAACACCCGCGAGGTCGGGCGCATACGCATTGTGGACTATAAGAGCAAAGGCAAGATCAACAAGAGGCTGGTGATCACCCTCGAGCTATGACAAAACACGGGGCCACCCTTCTCGTTCGTCGCTGGCTGTGCCGGCGACGAACATCCTGGAGCTTGCGTCGCCTGGCCGGAGACCGCGTGGGAGAGGTAATGCGCCTTGCGCTGCCGGCGGTCGGCGAGCAGTTGCTGAACATGGTCGTCGGCCTGGTGAATGCCGCTCTCGTGGGGCACTTGGGCGCAGCCCCCATCGCGGCGGTGAGCATCTCCAACCAGATCGTGATGCTCTCCTTCGTGCTTTTTTCCTCCATTGCCACCGGCAGCACGGCCCTCATCGCGCGCTGCTTTGGCGCCCACGACCTGCCCACCGCCAACCGCGCCGTCAATCAGTCGATGCTGGTAGCAGCGGCCATTGGCATAATCAGCACGCTCCTCGGGGTGCTCTTTGCCTTCCAGGCGGTGCAGCTCATGGGCGCCACCGACGAGGCCCTGCCGCTGGCTGCTGGCTATTTGCGTATTGTCGCCTGTACCTTTTGGCTCTCCACCTTTCTTTTTGTCGGCCTGGCCTGCCTGCGAGGGGCGGGCGATACCATGTCTACCATGCGTATCATGCTGCTGGTGAATGTGGTCAACATCGTGGTGGCCGCGACGCTCATCTATGGCCCCTTCGGCCTGCCCAGGCTCGGGGTCTCGGGGTCAGCGCTGGGCGCCGCCGTCGGGCGGACGGTAGGCGCCCTGGTGGTGCTGCGCATGCTGCTACGCGGGCGCGCCGGTTTGCGGCTAAACCTGCGAGCACTGAGGTTGGATACGGAGATCATCCGCCGCATCCTGCGCATCGGCATCCCCACCGGGATAGAGATGATTCTCTTCCGCCTGGCCGACATGTCCTACTTTCGCGTCGTCACCTCGCTGGGTATGACCACCTGCGCCGCCCACTCGGTCGCGCTCAATGCCCAGTCGCTGAGCTTTTCGCCGGGCTTTGGCTTTTCCATCGCCGCGACGACCCTGGTCGGCCAGGGGTTGGGCGCCAACGACCCCAAGCGCGCGGAGAGCGACGGCTACCTGGCCTTCAAGCTAAGCGGCGCGGTGATGGGCCTCATGGGCCTGTGCTTTATCCTCTTCTCTCCCCAGTTCATGCGCTTTTTCACCAGTGATCCGGAGGTCATCGCCCTGGGCTCGGGTCCGCTGCGCCTGACCGGCTTCTTCCAGCCCTTCCTGGGGGCGGCGATGGTCTTTAGTGGCGCCCTGCGTGGCGCCGGCGATACCCGATTCCCGATGCTTTCCAATGGTATCAACGTCTTTGTCGTCCGCTTTGGACTCGCGCTCCTCTTTGTGCATGTGTTCGATATGGGGCTCATGGGCGCCTGGTATGCCCTGGCCACCGACATGACACTGCGGGGGACTCTGAATTATCTGCGCTTCCGGGCGGGCCTCTGGAAAAAGGTACAGGTATGAAACCAACCCCCAACAATGACAGCCGCCTTGCTCGCTTCCTCCCCAATCGCCTTGCCGCGCTGAGCGAGGGCGCGACGCATGTCGTCTGGGCCGGCCGCGTGCGCGAGGTATTGCGCCTGGCCCTGCCGGCCGTGGGCGAGCAGACGCTGAACATGGCTGTGGGCCTGACCGACACCTACCTGGCGGGGCATCTGGGCTCGGACTCGATGGCCGCCGTGAGCATCGCCAACCAGTTCGTGATGCTGGCTAGCGTGCTCTTTGCCTCCGTCGCTACCGGCAGCACGGCTCTCGTCGCCCGTTCCGTGGGCGCCGAGGATTACCGGACAGCCAACCGCGCTCTGAACCAGTCTCTGCTCATGGGCGCCGTTGTCGGCCTGTTCTCCACGGTGCTGGGCGTTCTGTTGGCGCCGCAGGCTGTGCAACTGATGGGCGCGACGGGCGCTACCCTGCCGTTGGCCGCCGCTTACCTGCGCATCGTGGCCTGCACCTTCCTGTTCTCCACCTGGATGTTTATCGGCAACGCCTGCCTGCGCGGGGCGGGGGATACGATGTCTACCATGCGCGTGATGACGCTGGTGAATGTGATCAACGTTACGCTGTCGTGCGCGCTGGTCTACGGGCCGCTTGGCCTGCCCAAGCTCGGCGTCGTTGGGTCGGCCGTCGGCGCGGCCGTCGCGCGGATGGTCGGTGGGATGGTGGTCCTGTTCCTCCTCTTCCGTGGGCGAGGCGGCCTGCGCATCAACCTGCGCCAAGCAGTCCGCTTCGACGCGCGCACCGCCCGTCGCATCCTGCAGATTGGCATCCCTACCGGCGTTGAGCAGTTGCTGATGCGCCTGGGCCAGTCCGCCTTCTTGCGCGTGGTCACCACCCTGGGCATGACGGCCTGCGCCGCCCATGCCGTGGCCCTCAATGCCGAGTCGCTCAGCTTTATGCCCGGCTTTGGCTTTTCCATCGCCGCGACAGCCCTGGTGGGCCAGGGGCTGGGCGCGCGCGAACCACACCGATCAGAGACTGCCGGCTACCTCTCGTATGTCCTCGGCGCCAGCCTGATGTCGTTGATGGGCGTGATCTTTTTCCTTTTCTCGTCGCAAATCGTCGGCTTTTTCTCCGACGAGCCGGAGGTCATCGCCCTCGGCGCCGGGCCCCTGCGTCTGGTGGGCCTCGCCCAGCCGTTGCTGGCTTCGAACATGATCTTTAGCGGCGCTCTGCGCGGCGCCGGCGACACCCGCTGGCCCATGGTCTATACGGCCGCGGCCGTCTGGCTCGTGCGTGTGCCCCTGGCCATGCTCTTCGTCCTGGTCTTCGGCTGGGGGTTGATGGGCGCCTGGTACGCCATGGCCATCGACCTCACCGTCCGCGGCACACTCGCTTTCATCCGCTTCCGCATAGGGCGGTGGAAGAGTATTGTGGTCTGAGGTGAGAAGCGTCACGCGTCAAGCGTGGGTGTACTGCGTAAGGTCGCCTCTTGTGGTGAGCCTTGCTTGGGGCGAGGTTACGTGTTACACAGAACGCAGTACCGTTTGATTCCTCACAGGAGTATTCCATGTCAGCAGTCCGAGTTGTCGTATTGGGGGGTAGTGGCGTTGCCACGCCCGAGCTGGCGGAGGCGCTGGCCGCTTGCCCGGGCCGCACGGTGCCGGTGGAGATGGTGCTGGTCGGCCGCAGCCGTGAGAAGCTGGAACGCGTAACCGCTGCAGCACGGCTGATGGCTCAGGACGATCCCCTCCTCACCATCTCTTGCACAACCGACGCCGAGGCAGCCTTGACGGGCGCCGGTTTCGTGCTGAACCAGGTGCGCGTGGGCGGGCTGGAGGCGCGGGCCTTTGACGAGACCTATCCGCGCGAGCTGGGCCTGCCGGGCGAGGAGACGGTGGGGCCGGGCGGCTTTGCCAACGCCTGCCGCACCATCCCCGTTGCTCTGGAGTATGCGCGGCTGATCGAGCGTGTGGCGCCCGCGGCGCAGTTGATCAGCTTTTCCAACCCGGCCAGCCTGGTGCAGTATGCCATCACCCGCTACACGCGCGTTTCGACCATCGGCCTCTGCGACGCGCCGATCACCCTCGTAGAGGGCATCGCCAGGGCTGTGGGCGTGCCTGCAGCGGAGCTCGTCGTCGATTATTTGGGCATGCACCACTTTGGTTGGGTCACCGGCCTCTGGTGGCGCGGGCAGGACCTCTTGCCTCAGGCGCTGGCCAAGGCGGGCGAGATCGTCAAGGATGTGGAGCCGGGCATCGTCCGGAGCATCGGCGCCATCCCCAGCCCCTACTTGCGCTTTGTCTTCCACCCCGAGCGCATGCTGGCCCGGCAGATGGGCAAACGCCCGCGCGCGGAAGAGCTGCTGGAGCTGCAGGAAGAGATCCTGGCCGACTATGAGCGCTCGCTTGCCAGCGGGCAGGCGCCGACGGCGGTCCGCCGGCGCGGCGCGATTTGGTATCGTGCCGTCATCGCTCCGGTGCTGACGGCGTTGATCGAAGGCAGGCACGGCGCCACGCTCCCGCGCCCTGTACGCCATCTGATCAACGTCGTCAACGGACAGGCCATCCCCTGGCTGCCGGCCGAGGCGGTGGTCGAGGTGCCGGCGCTGGTGGAGGGCGGCCGGGTGCGGCCTTTGGCGATCGGCCCCGCTCCGGCCTCTGTGCGCGCCCTGTTGCAGGCCAACTGCACCTACGAGATGCTGGCCGTGGAGGCCATCGTCGAGCGCGACCGGGCCAAGGCGCTGCAGGCGCTGCTCCTGAACCCCATCCGCCACACCTATGACCAGGCCGCGGCGGTGCTGGAGCGGGCGTGGCCGGAATAACCCTGTCTCCAGATATTGCTTACTCTGTGGCGTTTGATGCCATTGGGTTATTGACGGACAGCCGATTCTCGAGTATACTGATTTACGCTATTTGTGGTCTGCTCATATCTCGTAGCGGCTGAGCCGGCCGGCCTCTGCACGGCGCCTGCTGTGGAGGGGCTCACGGGCCCAGGCAGGGAACTGGGTGCGCATTCTGCTTGCGCAAGAAAGGACCCCCGGTACATGGCCTTTGAAGACAAAGCCCTCGTCTGTCGTGAATGCGGCGCAGAGTTTATCTTTAGCGCCGGCGAGCAAGAGTTCTTTCAGGAAAAGGGATTCCAGCACCCACCCAGTCGCTGCCCGGAATGCCGCGCCAAGCGTCGTGCTAGTGAGGGGCGGGCTTCATTCGGCGATCGCCAGATGTTCAAGGTGATCTGCTCGGATTGTGGGCGCGAGGCCCTGGTGCCCTTTGAACCGCGGACGGACAAGCCCGTCTACTGCCAGACCTGTTTTGCCAAGCACCGTGGCCGTTAGCGGTGAGCCGGCCTTGTGCCGCTGATGCCGGCCTGCGAGTTTGATAACAAGCCCTGTTGTAGGTGTGGCTCAGCCCCGGGGGCCGTTTGGGTGTGGCCCTGACGGCTGCACTTTGCCCCAAAGGGGGGAGCGTGGCCTAGAGCATTCTAGTTTCTGCCCCAAGTTTCCCTGCCGGCTGCTACTGGACTATGCCTGCCATCTGCAATGGGGCGATCAGGCTCGTGTGGGCGACGGCGCCAAGGCCCGGCTGACAGTATCGGCGTAGTATAGGACCCCCCAAGCCGCACGGACCCGACTAAGCGTCGGGTCCGTGCGGCTTGCTTTGCCCCGCGTATCCCCTGCCGGGCACCTGTAGCGCCGAAAACCTCGGCAAATTCCGGTATTGCCTGGAACCTGGGGTTCGTCTGCAACGTCTGTAGGGTAGAGGCTCGCGCCGGACGCATGATTGGCTGCCGCACCATCGACCTACTAATGCTTCACAGACTGACAGGCGGGACTCACTACTGGTGCCGGGGCCTTGCCTGCCCAGGCCACTGTGACGCGGCAGCGCGTTTTGTCAACCTTGCAGCGTGATGCTATAATCGCAGAGTCTCTGCATTGTGGCCTCGATTCCGAGGCTGGCTTCTCGGTCACCACATTGGTGTCTGTCTGGAGGTTGCAGCCGTCCCAAGGAGGTGCTCTATGGCCGCCCACCGTTCGTTACGCTGGATGAGCCGCATACTGGTCCTGCTGGTCTTACTGTCCCTGATCGTGCCGCCGTTCACCGCATCGGCGGCGGTCCCGCCCTTTCGCGGTGAGTACTATAACAACCGCGATCTGAGTGGCGCCCCGCTCTTGGTTCGCGACGACGCGTCGATCAACTTTAGCTGGGGCGACGGCTCGCCCGGCTCGCCGATCAATAAGGACAACTTTTCGGCGCGCTGGACGAACTTTTGCTATTTTGACGCCGGCACGTATACGTTTACGGTGCGGGTCGACGACGGCGTCCGCCTCTGGGTTGACGATGTGCTGATCATCGATCGTTGGAACGAGCAGCCGGCGACGACCTTTAAGGCAGACCGTACGCTGGGTGCCGGCTATCACAGCCTCCGCCTCGAGTTCTTTGAGGTCGGCGGAGAGGCGCTCGTTCAGCTCTCCTGGGCGCTCAAGGGCACGACCCCTACCTATCCGGAATGGAAGGGCGAGTACTTTACCAACGCTTCGCTCCTGGGCACGCCAACCCTTGTGCGTAACGATCCCACGCTGAGCTTCAACTGGGGCTATGGCTCGCCGGCCGCCGGCATCCCCAGCGACAATTTCTCGGCTCGCTGGACGAGGCAAATCAACATCGCCACACCGGGCACCTACACCTTCCAGGCCACGGCCGACGACGGCATCCGCGTGAAGGTAGACGGTACGCTGGTCATCGATCGCTGGCTCGATCAGTCGGCTACGACGACCAACGGCTCCATCTGGCTGGGCGCCGGCGCTCACAACGTCGTTGTCGAGTACTATGAGCGCGGCGGTGTGGCCCAGGCGCAGGTGAGCTGGTCTCTGGGCACCACGCCGACCACGACGACCATCGTCGTGGATGACGTCGATCCCAAGTTCACCCGCGGGAACACGCTGACCGGTTTCAACAAGCAGTACTTTGGCTACAACAACCACCTCTTCTGGGTCTGGAACAACAACAGCGTCGCCAATCTCTGGGGTCGCTGGACGCCGACCCTGCCCGCACCGGGCAACTATGAGGTGCAGGTCTACATCCCGCGCATGTACTTTGGCACCACCAGCGCGCGCTATCGCGTCTATCACAACGGCACGCGCGATGACAAGATTGTCTCGCAGGCGCTCTACTACGATCAGTGGGTCAGCCTGGGCACGTACTACTTCCATGGCCGCGGCGGCGAGTACGTCTTCCTGGCCAACAACACGGGCGAGGCCTACGCCAGCCGCCCGGTGGGCTATGACGCCGTGCGCTTTATCGGCTCGGGCTCGTCTACTACGCCCTCCCCGCAGCCGACGCCCGCTCCCGGCGGCTGCGCCATTACGCCCGTGTCCGGGTTTGGCACCTTCTGGAGCTCCAACTCGCAGGTGCGCTCGTGCTTGGGCTGCCCTACCGATAGCGAGAAATCCGTCTGGATGGGCGAGCAAACCTTTATCGGCGGCAAGGCCTTCTGGCGGGACGATACGGACGTCATCTATGTCCTCTTTAATGACGGGACGTGGCAACAGTTCCCCGATAGCTGGAAGGCCACCGATCCGGAATATGGCTGCAGCGCCGCGCCACCCGCGGGCTATTACCAGCCCAAGCGGGGCTTTGGCAAGCTCTGGTGCGAGAACGCAGTGATCAAGAACAAGCTGAGCTGGGGCACGATGGAGGAGCACGGCACCACCGGCGCCGTTGAGCCCTTCGAGCATGGCCTCATGATCTGGACCCCGGCCCAGGGCGTCTATATGCTCTGCAACGATGGCCGCTGGCTGCGCTATTAGGCCACAATCCGGCACCGCATAGATCGAGAGCAGGGCCTGGGAGGTTACCTCCCAGGCCCTTTTGCGCTACACGAGATGTGTGCCGGCAGCCGGCGAGCAGTTCGCCCGCCCCGTCCCCGCAAGAGTCCGCAATCGTGCTCCGCACCCTTGGCACTCTTGCCCCTAGAGTGCTAGGGGGGGGGGCGTGCCTCTTTTACGGATATGGGCGAAAAGACGCGCAAAACGGCGGAAATCAAAGAAAACTGGCGTATCGATTATCTCTTCTCCTTCCTGCTCTGCACATAGCCCTCTCTTGCTTCACTTATTCTGTTCATCCTATTTGCCATTTTGGAGCAATTGCGGTATGATAATCGCGCGTTTGGCACTCGAGCGCTTAGAGTGCTAAAACCTCAGTCAGTCGTATCAAACTTGAAGGAGGGTCTGTAAAGATGGCGCTGAACATCAAGCCCCTGGGTGACCGCGTTGTCGTGGAGCCCATCGAGAAGGAAGAGACCACGGCCAGTGGCCTGGTGCTTCCCGAGACGGCGAAGGAAAAGCCTCAGGAGGGCAACGTGGTGGCTGCCGGCCCCGGCCGGTTGAACGAAGACGGCACCCGGGCGCCGATGGACGTCAAGGTCAACGACCGCGTCCTCTATGCCAAGTATGCCGGCACCGAGTTCAAGCTGGGCGACAAGAAGTACCTCATCCTCGGCGAGAAGGACATCCTCGCCATCCTCGAGTAATCTCCCGGTCAAGACGTTAGAAGGAGTGAGAACAAATGGCCAAGCAGCTAGTATTCTCGGAGGACGCACGGCGCAATCTCAAGATCGGCGTTGACACCCTGGCCGAAGCCGTGCGCACGACTCTCGGCCCCAAGGGCCGCAACGTTGCTCTTGACAAGAAATTTGGCGCGCCCACCGTCACTCATGACGGCGTGACCGTGGCCAAGGAGATCGAGCTGCAGGAGCCCTTCCAGAACATGGGCGCGCAGCTCCTGAAGGAAGCGGCCACCAAGACGAACGACGTGGTCGGCGACGGCACGACTACGGCTACCGTTCTGGCGCAGGCGATTGTGGATGAGGGCCTGAAGAACGTGGCCGCCGGCGCCAATGCCATGCTGATCAAGCACGGCATCGACAAGGCGACTACCGTTGTCGTTGATGCGATCCGCAAGATGGCCCGCGAAGTCAAGGGCAAGGAAGAGATCGCCAACGTGGCCGCCAACTCGGCCCACGACCTGGAGATCGGTAACCTCATCGCGGATGTGATGGACCGTGTCGGCAAGGACGGCGTCATCACCGTCGAGGAGTCCAAGGGCCTCGCCTTCGAGACCGAGTACGTCGAAGGTATGCAGTTGGACCGCGGCTACATCTCCCCCTATTTCGTCACCAGCCCCGAGCGCATGGAGGCTGTTCTCGAAGAGCCGCACGTCCTGATTACGGACAAAAAGATCGCCGCCGTGGCGGATATCGTCCCGCTGCTGGAAAAGCTCGTCCAGCTCGGCCGGCGTGAGCTCCTGATCGTTGCTGAGGACATCGAGGGCGAGGCTCTGGCGACCCTGGTGCTGAACAAGCTGCGGGGTATGCTCAACGTCGTCGCCGTCAAGGCGCCCGGCTTTGGCGACCGGCGCAAGGAGATGCTGCGCGACATCGCCGTCCTGACCGGCGGCCAGGTTATCACCGAAGAGATGGGCCGCAAGCTCGATACGACGACTGTCGCCGACCTCGGCCAGTGCCGTCGCGTGGTCGTCACCAAGGACGAGACCACGATCATCGAGGGCAAGGGCGAGGAGAAGGCGATCAAGGGCCGCATCGACCAGATCAAGGCCCAGATCGAGACCACGACCTCCGATTACGACCGCGAAAAGCTGCAGGAGCGCCTGGCCAAGCTGGCCGGCGGTGTGGCCGTCATCCGTGTTGGCGCCAGCACCGAGACCGAGCTCAAGGAGAAGAAGCACCGCGTCGAGGATGCCCTCTCCGCGACCCGCGCTGCGGTTGAGGAGGGCACCGTGCCCGGTGGCGAGGTGGCGCTCATCAACGCCGTGAGCGCGCTCGAAGAGGTCAAGATGGAGTACTCGGACGAGCAGACCGGCGTCAACATCGTCCGCCGTGCCCTCGAAGAGCCCATGCGCCAGTTGGCCCGTAACGCCGGGCTGGACGGTGCGGTGATCGTTGAGAACGTCCGCCGCATGCAGCAGGAGAAGAACAACCCCAACATTGGCTACGAGGTCCTGTCGAACCAGTTCGTCGACATGTACGAGAGCGGGATCATCGATCCGGCCAAGGTTGTGCGCTCGGCGGTCGAGAATGCGACCTCTATCGCCAGCATGATCCTCACGACAGAGGCGCTGATCACCGACATCCCCGAGAAGGAAAAGCCGGCCGCTCCGGCGATGCCCGAGTACTAGACCGATTCGGTAGCGTCTGAAACAAGATAGGTGTCGATTAGTGGCAAGCGGCCCCGCTCAGCGGGGCCGCTTGCCGTATCTGCGCCTGGGGCCTCAATGCCTCTCGCATTTGTGGCCTCTCGCGCTTTGTGTTAGTATGAGCCCGGCACACCGACGTTCAATCGATATTGCTGCCGGAAAGGGGGGCACCGCTGCCCATGCCCACCACAATGCCAAACCCGAACAGGGTCGCCGCCTTTTTCGATCTCGACCGCACCGTGCTGACGACCAGCTCGAGCACGCTGTGGGCGCGCCACTTGCGCCGTCAGAGGCAGGTGGGCCGGCGAGACATGGTGCGGTTGGGCTGGTATACCCTCAAGTACAAGCTGGCCGTGATCGATATGGCTGCTGTGGTATGCGCGCTGGTGGAAGATATGAAGGGGCAGAGCGAGGCGGAGCTGGTTGCCGAGTCGGGGCGCTGGTTCCAGGAGATGGTCGCGCCGTGCATCGCGCCGCGGGCACGGGAGCGGGTGGAAGAACACAAAGCCCAGGGGCATACCGTGGCCCTGCTCACGGCCTCTACCCTCTACGCAGCGCGGCCCGTTGCCGAAAGCCTGGGGCTGGGCGCCAACGTCATCTGCACGCGGCTGGAGGTAAGCGACGGCATCTTTACCGGCCGCTGCATCGAGCCCATCTGCTATGGCCCGGGCAAAGTCTATTGGGCGGAGGTCTTTGCCGCCGAGCACGGGCTGGACCTCGCTGCCAGCTATTTCTATACCGACAGCTACACCGACCTGGCCATGCTCGAGGCGGTGGCGCACCCCGTGGCCGTCAACCCGGACCTGCGCCTGCGCCGCCTGGCCGGCCAGCGCGGCTGGCCGGTGACCAAGTTCTTTTAGCTCTTTTGTATGCGACATGACAAGCCCTGCGCATGATGGTATAATCCGCTCACAACCTGTCGAGGAGATGTCGCATGCCCGAATTGCCAGAAAACATAGTCAGCGCTATCCAAATGGTGCTGTTCGTGCTGGCGGCTTATGCGGTAGCGCTCCATCTGGGCTTTATCGTCTGGACGGCGCGTGATATCGCCAGCCGCTCTCGGGATTGGTTGGTGCGCATCCTGGCCGTCCTCATGGTGGCGGTGTTCTCTCTGCCGGGGCTGATCCTCTACTATATGATGCGCCCGCGAGAGACGCTGGCAGAGGTCTATGGGCGGTCTCTGGAGGAAGAGGCTCTGCTGCAGAACATCGAGGAGCAGACGTCCTGCCCCAACTGCCGGCGGCGTGTAGCGCAGGACTATATGGTTTGCCCCTACTGCCGCACCTGGCTGAAGGACCGTTGCACGTCCTGCGACAAACTCCTGAGCCCGAACTGGGAGGTCTGCCCCTACTGCGGCCAGGAACAAGCCCGGCAACAGGAGGCCCCGCAGACGACCCGGACCCGGCCCAAGGAGGTTGGCGCTAGCCCAGTTCCACCAGACGAGGCCATAGCCGGAGCGCCTTGAGGCGCGCCAGCACATGATCCAGCTCGTCCTCCGGGATGAGCACGGCCCGATCGGATACGGTAGCTCCGAAACGCTGCCCCAGCTCCGGATCGTTGCGGAGCAGGCGCAGCGTTTCCGCGTTAACCGTCTGCAGCAGAATAGCCCGGCGCAGGGTCACCCGGCCAAAGCCGGCGCTCCAGTTGTGCAGAGCCTGGGTCAAAGGCGCGGGCAGCGGGCGGCCGCCGGCACGCTGCAAAAAGGCCGCGATCTGGCGCGCGTTGATGCCGGAATTGAAGGCCTGCCAGGCGACCTCGGGGTCCAGGCGGTAGAGGTCCGCCGTGCCTTCGCGCCCCTCCCAGCGGGCCAGGCGCTCCAGGCGGGCGCGGTCCAGCGCACTCGCCTCGGGCGGGGCCAGGATGCGCAGGTCGTCGCGGACCTGCAGGGGCGCCGGGTGCGCTGCCGGCGGTGGCGCCGCCAGGCGCAGAAAGGCGCGCCCATGGGCTGTCAGGCGGAAGACGGCTGCGGCTGAGGCGCCTGCCGGCGCGCCCAGCTCCACGGCGCCCAGCCAGAAGAGAGGGCGGGCGACCAGGTGGGCGATCAATGTACCCTCGACATCATCCCAGCGGGCAAAGCCCTGCAGGTACTGCCCGGTCTGCGCATCGCGGATGTACCAGGAGTCATAGTCGCCGTCGGGGCGGGCGAAATCGGGCTGGGTCGCCTTGATCGCCGCCGTCAGGCCGGAGAGCGGCAACCAGCCCTCGGGGCAGCGGCGTAGGGCCGCCAGGATGGCGTTGCGCGCCGCCAGGGGATCGTTGCGCCAGCCCGTGTCTTCGCAGCGCAGGGAGGGGATGCGCCAGAGTTCGTTCCAATGGGCATCGCCCTGCCAGGCATCAAAGAGGGCCTTTTGGCGGCGATAGGGCGCCAAAGACAGCCAAGTTCGCGCCCTCCCGCTGACCTGCCAATGGTCCCGCCGTTTGCCTACCAGGCGCAAGCGAAAGGCCAACCGCTCGAGCAGGGCCAGCCGCTCGGGGTCCGCGCCACCGCGCCAGCGGGCTTGCAGCCTGCTGACGAACGATTGGGGCAACCCGGCACCACGCCCGGTGGGCACCGGCTCGATTCGTAAGCGGGCCAGGAGAGTCTCCAGGTCCAGCGCCAGGGTGCCGGCATGCTCCCACGCCTGCTCGGGCGGGGGAGCCGGCTCCAGCGTAAAGACGGCCTGCGCCGGCTCTTGCGGCGGCAGGGCGGCCAGGAGGTCCGGTGGGATGTAGAGGACCTCGCCGTGGTAGGCGCCCAGCCGAGCATAGCGCCGGTAGATGAGCCCGGCGTAATAGAGGCGCTCGCTGGCGCCGGCGGGGTGGCGCCAGGGCTCCTCGCGCTCGACCGCCCGCGGGCCCAGCCGGCGTATCTCGCCGTAGCGGCGGGCGAGGAGGTAACCGCGCATCGCTCCCCCGGCAGCGGCCACCTCGGCCAGCGCGGCGCGGGTGTCGTCGTCGAGGCCGGCCACAAACCCGCGCAGGCGCGCCGGCTCGAGCATCGCCTCGGCCAGGCGCCCGGGCAGCGATTCCACCTCGCCGGCGGGCACCTCCCACTGCGTCGCGATGCCCCGCAGCATCGTCTCTCCGTAGCCGCTCAAGGAATCGAGCAGGTTGTGCATGGCTGTGCTTCTGTAATCCTCCCCCATGCTTCGCTCACCCCTGCTATCAGAGATAGGTCGGATGGCGCGATTATACCCTGCTGTTGAGGGGCAGGCAACTGCCGGAACACCTATACCATCCCCCCTTGGCGCATCATCTGCATAGCCGTTTGTTACCGCGTTCACATCCTTTTGTAACCCGGTCACGCCGTGTATGAGGTATAATTCAAGTGGTAAATATGCTAATTGCCCGGCGCCGCTGAGCGCTGGAGATTGCACATGCGGGGGGCCGCACAAGGCGCTCCCGGGAAAGGGAAGATGTGCATATGAGGAGATGGCTGCCAATCCTAAGCTTGCTGGTGGCCTTGAGCTTGTTGCTGAGTTCCTGCGAGCAATTCCCTATCGTTCCTGAGGCCAAGGTCGTGCCCGAGTTCAGCGACCTGTGCGATAAGGAAGGTGTGTGGCTTACCGCCGATGTCGAGGGCGAGGAGGGGCTGAGGGCACGAGGTGCCGAGGCTGCGGCTTCGTGGGGAGTAGGGCTCGATTGGCACCTCCAATGGTTCAAGGACGGCGAGCCGATCCCCGGGGCCAACGAGCCCGAGTACTTTGCTACCGAACCCGGCGAATACTATGTGGCGTTGGTGGTTTGCGGGGGTGGGCCGGAGTACACCTCCCTGGGTGCTGCTTACGGCGAAGACGAATGCCGAATCCTCCTTACCACTGCGCCGGCCGTGGTAGCCCCTTGCGAAAAGCCGGAACCGACCAAACCGGCACCGACCGAGCCTACGCCGACCGAGCCCGCTCCGGTCGAGCCTACGCCGACTGAGCCTGTTCCGGTTGAGTCGGGCCGGGTGGACGTCTCGGCTGTCATCTATGGCGGCTGGAATGGGATCCCCGTCACGGCCTGGGTCGGTGGCACCGAGCAGGAAACCCTCTTCACCGAGCAGGACGGGAGCGGCCTGCCGGCGGTCCTCTGGACCTTTTACCCACCGGCGGGTAAGTCCTGGACTGTCACGGTTGCTCCGCAGACCCCTGCCGGCCTGGACCCCGAACGCTGGCAGTACAGGCTGGTCAGGATCGTCGAGCCGCTCCGCGGCACGGAGGTGCTGAATCCGGGCGCTGCAAGTGTGACTATCGCTCGCGGTACCCAGTACGTGCTCTACTTCCAGTTGGTCGACACAGGCGCGCTGCCCGCGGAATAGGCTGCGTGCTTGGGGGTTTGGGTATGCAAAGCCGGGGCATTCTAAGGCCCCGGCTTTGGTATATCCAAACCCCGTCCCAAGCCTAAGGCACGGACACCGGCTCCGGCTGTTGCGCCTCTTGCGGCTCTTCGGCCGTTTTGCGCAACTCGCAGATGAGCGCGTGTATCTCGAATTCCTTGCGCCACTTTCTCGCCCAGTAGTCGAGCCCCTCGGTTATGTCCATGCCTTCCCCACAGAGCGAAGCCTCCTCGCTAAGGCGGCGGCTCCTGGCCTCGGTCTCCAAATCCTGCAGGCGCTCCTTGTAGACCTCATTGTCCTCCATGGGGACCGTCTCCTGCGCATAGGCCTCGATGGTCAGCAGGTGTTTGCGGATGCACATCTCTCCGCCTGGGCTGTAGGGGCAGGAGCGGGCCGAGGCATGATCTTGCAGCAGGATGAGGTGCTTGAGGAGTTGGTCGTACTGGTACTTCATGACGCTGGGAGCTGTCTTTCTGGGCGTGCTCGGCCCCGCTTGGCTTCTGGTTGGGTCCATGGTTCCACCTTCCGTTCGCCAGACGTGGCGTTTGGGTTGGCGCCTTGCAGGGACTCTGCAATCCATAGGTCCGCTACGGCCACGTGGTGGCGCCGGGCAGCGTTCGGCATGGCTGCCTGCGGGCCTTGAAGCAACAGGCATGCCAGTGGGGGCTTTCGCGGCGGACACTTTGCAAGTCTTCAAGACTTGCAAAGTGTCCGCCCCGGTGACCTATCGCCTCACCGCCACGCGCACCTGCGTCCCGTCGAGCTTGACGGTCTGCTCGCGGTCCCAGGCGCGGCCGTCATCCTCCGTGAGGAGGTGGGTGCAAAGGGTTTCCTCGCAGAGGTAGCCCTGCAGGTCGTTCAGCGCCGCCCGTGCCTCGCCACCCAGGCCAAAGAGGCCGACGGTGATGCGGTCGTCGAGCTGATAGTCCGCCTCTTTGCGCAGGGTCTGCACATAGCGCACCAGGTCGCGCACCATGCCCTCGGCGGCCAGCTCGGGTGTGATCTCGGTATCGATGGCCACGGTCAGCCCCTTATCGCTGGCCACAGCCAGGCCCTCGCCAGGCTGGGTCTCGACGATGATCTCGCCCGCGGCGACCTCGACCGTTTCGCCCTCGACCTCGAGCGCCAGCGGCTGGCCGGCGCGCACCTGGCGCACTACGGCCAGCGGGTCCAGCGCGGCCAGCGCCGCTCGCACCTTGGGGAAGCGGGCGCCGAGGCGCGGGCCAAGTTGCTTGCCGTCGGCCACGACGCGGTAGGTGACCAAGGAGGCCTCGTCGGCCACGAACTCGACGGCCTTGACGTTCAGTTCGTCGCGCACGATGGCCGCCAGTTCCTCGCTCAGTTCGGCCTGCCCGTCGGCAGTGTAGAGCAGCGCCCGCGCCAGGGGCTGGCGCACCTTGATGTTGGCGCTGCCCCGCGCCCCCAGGCCCAGGCCGGCGGCGCGCCGCGCCAGGTCCATCTGGGTGAGCAGGCCGGCGTCGATGACCTGGGCCTCGGCCTGCGGCCAGTCGCAGTGGTGGACGCTCCCATAGGCCTCGGGCTGTACCCCGCGCACCAGGTTCTGATACATGACCTCGGTGACAAAGGGCGTAAAGGGCGCCAGGAGCCGCATCAGGCGCACCAGCACATAGTACAGGGTGGCATAGGCCGTCTGCTTGTCGCCGTCCTGCTCGCTCTTCCAGAAGCGGCGGCGGCTGCGGCGCACGTACCAGTTGGTCAGGTCCTCGATCAGCCCGTCGACCGCCCCCGTGGCGCCGCAGGGGTCCGAGTTCTCCAGCGCCGTGGTGACCCGGGCCGCGACATCGTTGACCCGTGCTACGATCCAACGGTCCAACAGGTTTTCGCTCTCGGGGGCGTTCCCCTCCGGGTTGGCCGGGTCGAACCCTTCCGTCGCCGGCGTCCAGCCGTCGAGCCGGGCATAGCTGGTGAAAAAGTTGTACACATTCCACAGAGGCAGCAGGAACTGCCGGCGCACCTCGTCGGCGCGGCCAAAGCCAAAGAGCAGGTTGGCCTCGGGCCGCTGCGAGCAGTAGAGCCAGCGCATGACGTCTACGCCCATGCGGTCGGCCGCCTCGTTGAACTCGATCGAGTTGCCCCAGCTCTTGTGCATCGGCCGGCCGTCCTCCGCCAGGAGGGTGCCGTAGCCGAAATTCTCCAGGAAGGGCGGCGTCCTGTCGATTACGGCGGCCATGGCCAGCAGGCTGTAGAACCAGTTGCGGAACTGGCCGGGGAAGGACTCGCTGATCCAATGCGCCGGGTACCACTGCCGCCAGTATTCCGGATCGCTGCGGTAGCGCAGGGTGCTAAAGCTGACAATGCCCGCATCCAGCCAGGGGTTGCCTACATCCTGCACGCGGCTCATCGTGCCGCCGCACTTTTCGCAGCGCAGCTTGATGGCGTCCACAAAGGGCCGGTGCGGCGTGTGGCCGGCAAAGGTCTCCCACCCCTCGACGGCCCGCTCCTGCAGTTCCTTCTCGTCGCCCACGACGTGATAGTGCCCGCATGCGCACTGCCAGATGGGCAGAGCCAGGCCCCAATAGCGCTTTTTGCTGATCATCCAGTCGTGCATGTTGCGCAGCCAGTCCAGCTCGCGCTCCAGGCCGAACGACGGGATCCAGCGGATCTGCTTGGTGATATCCATCATGATGTGGCGCAGCTCGTCCATGCTGATGAACCATTCGTCGACCAGCCGGAAGACGAGCTCGGTCTTGCAGCGCCAGCAGACGGGGTAGCGGTGGGTATAGTCCGCCACCCGGTAGAGCAGCCCCTTTTCTTTGAGGTCATCAAAGATGGCGTCGCGCACGTCGAGCACCGATTTGCCCGTGAGCCAGCCAAAGCCCTCGACAAAGTTGCCTTCCTCGTCGAGCGGGGCCAGCAGGGGCAGGTGGTGCTCCTTGCCCAGCTGAAAGTCCTCGGCGCCGCAGCCCGGGGCGATGTGCACAATGCCCGTGCCCTCATCCTCGCCGACGGCATCCCACAGGATGACCCGGTGCGCCTCGACGGCCGAGGTCGTCACGCCGCGCACCAGCTCGGTCAGCTCGGTGCGCCCACCGGGCTGCCGGGCGGCCTCCAGGTCGTCGAACGGCCCGTCGTAGGCCCAGCCCTCCATGTCGGTGCCCCTGAGCTCGCCGAGTACCTCGTACTCGCCCTGCAGCATGTGCAGCGTGCCCTTGGAGAGGTAGAGGATCTCCCCCCCCTGGCGTACCTTCACATAGGTCAGCTCGGGCCCCACCGCGGCCGCCACGTTGGAGCTTAGCGTCCAGGGCGTGGTCGTCCAGACCAGGAGCGACTCGCCCGGCCGGCCGCGCAGCGGGAAGCGCAGGGTCACCGAGGGGTGGGTCAGTTCGGCGTAGCCGTCGGTCACAATCTCGTGCTGGCTGATGCCCGTGCTGCAGCGCGTGCACCAGGGCATGACGTCGGCGCCACGATAGAGCCAGCCCTTCTCCCAACACTTTTTGAGAAAGGTCCAGATCATATAGTTGTTTTCGTTGGAGAAGGTGAAATAGCTGCCGCCCAACTCGGGCAGGCCCAGCCGGCCCACAAGCTGCTCCACCGTGTCCGTCACCGGCCCCTCGGGCCCTTGCACGGTGATCACCCGCTGCGGGTCCTCCACCAGCAGGTCGGCCAGCTCGTTCAGCGCCTGGGGGTCATTCCAGTCCATCCAATAGCCCAGGCGGATCGACTGATCGGTCTGCACGGCGGCAAAGCGCAGCACCCGCTCTTTGCACTTGCGCACAAAGCGGTCGAGGCCGTAATCCTCGATGTCCTTCTTGGTCTTGAACCCCAGCTCCTTCTCCACCTCGACCTCGACCCAGAGGCCCTGGCAGTCAAAGCCGTTCTGGTAGCGGGTTTCACGGCCGCGCATCGTCCAGAAGCGGTGGAAAAGGTCCTTATAGGTGCGGCCCCAGCCATGGTGCACGCCCATGGGGTTGTTGGCCGTGATCGGGCCGTCGATGAAAGACCAGCGCGGCTTGCCCTGCCGCAGACGGCGGCCCTCTTCGAATGCATTCGTCCTCCGCCAAAAGTCGAGCACCTCGCGCTCTTGCGCAGAGAAATCGACTCGGGAAGGAACCTCTGTAAAAGGCATGAGTCCTCCTTTGATCACGTGTCAGCGGAGCCCGGGGAATCAAGGAACTGAGGGAACCAAGGGGAAATGAAGCGCATTCGCCTCTGTTTCCCTGGTTCCTCTGGTTCCCTGGACCCCTGGACTCCCCTCCCCTTCTCGCAGTTAAAAAGAAACGCCCTCGCCCAATACAGGGACGAGAGCGTGAATCTCCCGCGGTACCACCCCGCATAGCCGGCGCACTCGCGTGGCCGGCCGCTCTGCCGCCCGCCGGCGTCGCCGCAATGCAGCCGCCGAGGGGCGCATCCTGCTAACGGGGGATCACCCGGGCAAGCCTACTGGGCCTGAAAGGCCTTTCGGTTGCCGGCTCCGGAGGGATATTCGGCCTGCGAGTGCGTACCCGGCTCTCACCTTACCCGGGCTCTCTGGACGCCTGAGCGCAGCCTACTCGTCTCCATCGTCGCCTGTAGACCGAATTATAGCCAGAGTGGGCAGCAAAAGCAAGGGCGGCGGGGGTGTGCCCCAGAATCGTCGGCAACCGAAAGACCGTATACCACCAAGTGTCCATGAGCGCGGCGCTCACCACCGTGCATGAAAATGGGACCGAGCGCCGTTTTCAAAGCAGCTCCTTGACCAACGACTGTTGTGATGCTATATTGGCACAATGTGCAGGGGCTGCAACTTGCAGCCCTGGGAGAGGAAGGCAGGCCATGGACATCGAGCGCTACAGAGAGAGCCCTGCAGGGAGGCTGGTGAGGGCCGGGCGCGGCACGGCGGCCTACTGGGCCTTTGTGCCCAACCCCCTGCCGCCAGAGTTGTTGGCAGATAGCGAGCTCATGCGCGCCCTGCCGGAGGCGGCCTATGCTCTGGGTCAGTTGGACGCTGTGGGTAGGGAGATACCGAACCCCCACCTCCTCATCAGCCCATTCATTCGGCGTGAAGCGGTCCTCTCCTCGCGCATCGAGGGCACGCAGGCTAGCATTGCGGACGTCTATGCCTATGAGGCTGGGCAACTGCCGTTATCCGGCCTATCAGTTCGAAGCTATCCATCCCTTCCTCGACGGCAATGGCCGCATCGGCCGGTTGCTGATCTCCTTCCTCCTGGTCTATTGGGGAGTGCTGTCGTTCCCTCTGTTGTACCTGAGCGCCTACTTTGAAGCGCACCGTGACGATTATTACCGTCTGCTGCTGGCCGTCAGCGAACGGGGCGCCTGGCGTAACTGGGTGCTCTTCTTCCTGCGAGGAGTGGCCGAGCAAGCCCGCGACGCCAGTGCTCGGGCACGAGAACTGCGGGAACTGCATGCCACATGGCGCCGCCTGTTACAGGAAGCCCACGTGGTGGGTACCACGGAGTACCTGGTAGACTTGCTGTTCGAGCAGCCGATTGTCTCGCCGCGGCAGGCACAGGAACGACTCAATGTTTCCCATCAGACAGCGATGGCCGCCCTGCGACGGCTGGAGTCGCTGGGTATCTTGCGAGAGGCAACCGGCCAAGCCAGGAATCGCCTGTACGTGGCTGAGGACATTCTACACATCATAGAGTAGCACGTTGTTGGCGATGATATCATCGGGGCAATGCCGGTCTCTTTACATTGCTGCGCCATATGTAAGCAAAAGCGGATTGGCTTACATTGGGGACAGCCTAATGTAAACGCAGCTACACAGTGAAGTGGCTCGCAGCGTTCCAAACGGACGGGAGGCGAGCCACGGCCGTTTTCGCCATGCTCGCAAGGGTACTCTGGGTTCGCCTGCCTATCCATGGCTAGCCAATGCGGTACGGGGCGATACACCTTGACCATGCCCACCCACAACCTGTATCCCCTCCTGGACCACCTCGCCGCCGCGCGGCCTACCGTCGAGACCTGCAGAGGTGGCGGATCCGGCGCATCGCCGGCGGACACAACGGCCTGGTCTACCGCGCCACCGGTGCCGAGGGCGATGTGGCCATCAAGTTCACCCAGCGCGACGCCCGCGACCGCGCCGGCCGCGAGTATCATGCCTTGCAGGCCCTATCTTCCTTTTGTGCTCTTTGCGTTCTTTGCGGTGAAAACCGTATCCCCTCTCTCCGCCGACTCGTGGCACTCAGTGGGTCAACCCTGGGTCCCCAGCAGGCCGTAGCCCATCTGCTGTGCCGAGTCGCGGTCGCCCAACGCTGCCCCCGACTGTTGCACTCGCGCCAACAGACGGCGAATGCGCGGGCGATTGAAGCGCTGCAGGATGACGGGGATGAGGTTGCTGATCAGAGC
>DAOUGZ010000077.1:0-27537 GCA_034428955.1 Anaerolineae bacterium
CATTGTGGCCGTGTATGGCTACTATGAGGACGCCGAGGGCAACGAGTTTGTGACCTACGCCGATACGGCGCCCTCGGCCTCCGGCTATGAGGGTCCGGTGTTCCGCACGGTGGACCTGGGGACCTTCTGGGAGGCCGTGAGCGGCAACAGTGCGCAGGTCTGGTAGAGTAGGCCAATAGATACGCAAGCATATGATCAGGGCGGCGCCCCGTCAACGACGGGGTGCCGCCCTTTTTGATTCCAGCGCGTAGCGATGTCTTTATCGCATTCCCCTTGCCTGGCGAATGGCGCCGGCCTTCTGGCTGCGAGTGGCCCCAGCGAAGATGGGCCACGGGCAACCCTGGGCGTCTTCGGGAGCCGGGCGGGGCATCACGACGGAGCGGATGCAGTGCACCAGTAACAGCAGAGCGGCCAGAGGGTATAGGCATCCCACGGCTACGGAAGCGGCTGCAGAGTGCTCGGCGATGATCCACACGACAGATGCGGGGGCTAGAAGCAGGCCGGCGGCGATGCGCAGAGGCCAACTCCAGGGCCGTGTCAGGAACAGAGGGAGCAGCAGCACTGCGTAGCCGAGCCAGGCCCGGGGCGAGGCCACTAGAGCGGTGGCAATGGCTAGGGCCGAGACGGCATGGGCTGGCGGGCGCAGGCGCCAGGCGAGCCAAGCCGCGACGGCCAGCAGCGCAGCGGCGAGGGGATAGGCGGCCCAGGAAGGCAGGCCGAATCGCGCCGCCAGCGTAAAGAGGGACATATCGATAGGCAGTATTCTGCTCACCTCGGCAAAGCCGCGGCCCACGGCCAGCCACTCCTGATAGGCGGATGGGCCGAAGAGCAGCAGAGCGAGGGCCGACAGCGCGACCGTTACCATCCCCGCGGCCAGGCCGGTCACCCGGTAGCCGCTGAGGAGCAAGAGTGCCGGCCAGAGGGCATAGTTCGGCTTCAGGGCTGCCAGGACGCCCAGAAGGACCCCGGCTGCGACGTAACGCTCGCCGGCCAGGCACCACCAGGCGCCGACAGCGAGCGGCAGGAGCAATATGTAGACCTGCCCGTACTGGATTGTGTACCAGGGCGCAGCCATGGCCAGGGCCCAGGCCACTTGGCGGGCCCTGGGCCGCCGGCTCGCGCAGACAGTCAGGAAGATGACGCAGAGGATGTATAGCGCCAGCGATAGGTGGTGCATCAGGCGGTAGGCGCCGTCACCGTTCAGATACGAAAGAGGCACAAAGATCAGCAGGAAAAGCGGTGGGTTGGCATTGGGGCCGAGGGGGCCATCGGTGGAGACGATGGTGTTGGGGTCCGTGTAGGGGCTCAGGCCCTGCCGGTAGGCATAGCCCGAGGCCCACAGGGCGTCGAGATCAAGAGTGCGCCGGTTGGGAGCCGGCCAACTGAGCAGCACCTGAAAGACGATGCAGCAGGCCAAGGGCAGCATGATGGCCGCCGTGGCCCAGCGAGGGCGAGTGTGCATTGAGACCTCCATGGCGTACGGGGCGACGGCTTGGGTTCGATGAGACGCCATGGACGCGGGTGTGGCCCACCAGCCGCCGGTCCCTCCGCGTCCGCCCTGCAGTATAGCACAGAGAGAGAAAAAGTGGTACTTGCCGTCACGATCAGTGTTAATGCAATATTCATGTAGGCTTTACTTTCTCTTTGCCCTGGTCTATTATATTGGCAAGAGCAAGTCGGCGGCATGGAGCAGCAGGGCGCCGGCGAGGTAGGAGGGTAGGGTAAATGGTCGCATTCTCGCTGTTGTTGGGTTTGGTGGCGCTGGTGGCGCTGCTGGTGGTTTGGGGGGTGGTTTCGGCGGCGGCCGGGCTTTTCTGACGGGAGAGCGGACGGGGATTCTGCAGGTCGATCCGCGCTATCGGTGTTTGGTGGGCAAGGGTTTGCCACGGTGAGACGCTCGCAGAACGCACTCAAGCCCCGGCTGGCGCCGTATTGCGGCGATGGACGTTGATGACGCTTCGCTGCTCGCATGCGATGTGCAGGTGCCGGCCGGCAGTCCGTAGCATTACATTGTGGTGCCCTCCATCGCCGAGGGAAGGCGCGGCATCGCGTTGCGCTCTGTGCTTCCTCTCCATTCATCTGCGCGCTTTGATGGGGTTGTCCCTTCGCCCTCCGATGTCTCTGCGATTCCTTCCGTATGCTGCCCATGCTTCTTCACGCGGCTGCAGAGCCGGGCTCCCCGCAACTTGAGCGAATACGGCCTTTGACCTATACTTCCCCTGGCGCTGCGGTAACCGCATCACTGACAACATCGTAGCTTATCGGTTCATCCGCATGCAGGTCCTGCAGCCCGGGCGCGCAGGCCGCAGGATCTTGCCTGCGCTGGCGGCTGCTGCTGAGGAGGAGAGAGGGTCTTGGGGGTTCGCCTCGTCGTTGGGCACCTGGCCTACGTTGGCTGGGAGCGTAGACGTCAGGGAGATGCGTACTCCTTCCACCTGCCGGCGCCGGACCTCGCCGTGACGGGGCGGAAGGGCTCTATCCTGGTGGTGGCCGGCGGTTCGGGCGAAGGCGGGGCGGGTGAGCGGACCAGCCGCATGGCCGTGGACCTCATCCGCGAGCGCTATCTGACCTCTGCAAGCGACTACCCCGTCGAGGCGTTGCGCCAGGCCTTTGTGGCGGCGAACTCGGCTTTTGTGGCTGAGGGCGTCGGGCACGGTGGCGTGACTCGCTCCGTTGCGACGGCAGTGATTCGGGACGGAAGCCTGGTTGTCGGTTCTCTAGGGGAGTGCCGCGCTTACCTGTGGCGCGGGGCACAGCTTGTGGACCTGACGGGCATGGCCCTGCCCGAGGGCGCGCAGGCGCGCGGCGGCGACGAGGGGGAGGCTTTTGCCGAGACACCGGCATTGAAGGTCCCCTCGCAAGTGCTGGGCAGGGCGGCGCAGATTGACCCAGAGATACGGCTGGTGGGCCAGCTGGACGATGGCGACCGTATCCTCCTGTGTACTTATGGGGTGTATGGGGCCCTTGGGTCTGAGCAGATCGGTACGGCGCTGGCGGGCTGCGAGCCGCAGGCCGCATGCCGGCGGTTGGTGGAGATGGCGCGGGCCGCCGATGGCGCGGACAGCATGGCTGTGTTGATTGCCGAGGTACATGCCGGGGCGGCAGAGGCCGTTGCGGAGGAACCTGAGCGGCGCAGCAGGATGCGACCCGCCGACGAAAAGACTTTGCAGAAGCGAGAGCGCCAGTTACGCAAGCTGCAGGCTGTGGTGAACGCGCAGATGCAGGATCTGGCTGAGCGCGAGCGTACGTTGCAGGAGGCGCCGGCCGCGCTGGGTAGGGAGTTGCGGGCAGAGCTGGCGCCGCTGCGGGCGCAGATCGAGCTCTTGCAGCGCAGCCAGGCAGAGATGCGCGGCCAGATCGCCCAACTCAGCGAGGGCTATGCGCGGCTGGATCTGGAGATCAAGCAGCAGGGGCGCCAGAACGCCCTGTTCCAGCACGGGCAGGAGGCGGCTCAGGCCGAGTTGGCGAGCCAGCGGCAGGACCTGCTGGCCTGGGTGCACCAGCTCGGTGAGTATGAGCAGGGGGTGCGCCACTGGTCGGAGCGCCTCAGGCAAGTGGAACTCGGGCTGCAGGGCGAGGCTCGGCCACGACACAGGGGTGACAGACGTAGCGAGCCCCCGGCCGAGTGCTTGGTCGAGTACCTGGCGACGGGGGCAGGCGCGTGCAAGCAGCAGGCGCATATCCGGCTGGCGGACGACAGAGTCGTCGAGTGCGGTGTGACTGCGCGGCAAGAGGCCATGCGCCGCCAGTACCCGGCCGCGCTGGAGGTATGGGCCGAGGAGGGCGGGCGACGGGCAACGCGTGTGCTGGTTGGCTATGGCCTGGACGTGCGCACTATGCCGATGGCGGTGGTGCAAGGGCGCCGATTGAGCGTGGTTTCCGGCGGTGATGAGGCGGCGGTTCTGTACCTGGGGCAGGTCAAGGTGATCGCGGTGGTTGTGGGCTGCGAGTTCGCCACGGTGGCGCAGCACAAAGTGTCCCGCGATGGGGTGGCCTTCCGCTCGCTGACCGTGCGCTTTATCGTGATCTGGGAAGGCTGATGTCCCTTGGCTGGGGGAGGAGGATTCGAACCTCCGTTAACTGATCCAAAGTCAGGCGTCCTACCCCTAGACGATCCCCCAGAATGACGGAATCTCCCGTGGGGGAGACTCCAGCCATTATTGTACGCGACAATCCATTTCTGTCAACTCGTGTGGTTGCTGGCCAAAGGCAGGAGGTTATGATGGAAAGCGGAAAAAGCAGTGGCGTCGGGCCCAGTACGGCCCCGTATCTTGACCCAACGCTGCCGGTTGAGGCGAGAGTGCAAGACCTCGTGGCGAGGATGACGCTCGAGGAAAAGATCGCCCAGATGATCTACACGGCACCGGCCATCGAGCGGCTGGGCATTCCGGAGTACGATTGGTGGAACGAATGCTTGCATGGCGTGGGGCGGGCCGGCGTGGCCACGGTCTTTCCGCAGGCCATCGGTTTGGCTGCGATGTGGAACCCGGCGTTCCTGCAACGGGTGGCCATAGCCATCAGCGACGAGGCGCGCGCCAAGCACCATGAGGCCGTGCGTCGGGGGGATCGTTCGCGCTACACCGGGTTGACCTTCTGGTCGCCCAATGTCAACATCTTCCGCGATCCTCGCTGGGGGCGGGGGCAGGAGACGTATGGTGAGGACCCCTATCTGAGCGCGCGGTTGGGCGTGGCCTTTGTGAAGGGCCTGCAGGGCGATGATCCGCGCTACCTCAAAGTGGTGGCCACGCCAAAGCACTATGCCGCGCACAGCGGCCCGGAAGGCGAGCGGCACAGCTTTGATGCCTGTGTGAGCAAGCGGGACCTGTATGGGACCTATCTGCCGGCCTTCCAGGCCTGTGTGCAGGAGGGCGAGGCCGCCTCGGTGATGGGGGCCTACAACCGCGTCAACGGGGAGCCCTGCTGCGCCAGCAAGACGCTGCTTGAGGATATCCTGCGCCAGGAATGGGGGTTTGACGGCTTTGTCGTGTCGGATTGCGGCGCCATCCGCGATATTTACGAGGGGCACAAGGTCGTGTCGACGGCCGCGGAGGCCGCAGCACTGGCGGCCAAGGCCGGTTGCGATTTGAACTGTGGCGAGACCTATGTCGCCCTGCGCGACGCCGTGGCCCAGGGACTCATCACCGAGGCCGAGATCGACTGCTGTGTGCAGCGTCTGTTTGCGGCCCGGATGCGCCTGGGCATGTTCGACCCGCCGGAGATGGTGTCGTACGCACAGACTCCCTACAGTGTGAACGACTGCCCGGAGCACCGCGAGCTGGCTGTGCGCACGGCGCAGGAGTCGATCGTGTTGCTCAAGAACGATGGAGACTTGCTGCCACTGGCGCCCGACCTGCGTTCCATCGCTATCATCGGGCCGAGCGCCGACGATGTAGACGCCCTCTTGGGCAATTACCAGGGCACCCCCTCAGAGGCCGTCACGCCGCTGGCCGGCATACGGGCGCGGGTCTCGGCGGATACTGTGGTACGCTACGCGCGCGGGTCGGCGCTCTGCGAAGCGAGCGCGGATGAACGGGCCGAGGCCGTCGCGCTGGCTCGCGATGCCGATGTGGCCATCGTGGTGCTGGGGCTCTCGCAGGCACTAGAAGGCGAGGAGGGGCAGCAGGAAGGCGTGGGCGGTGGCCAGATCAGCCAGGGGGATCGCAGCCAGCTCAGCCTGCCGGCGGCGCAGGAGGAGCTGCTGGAGGCAGTCCACGCGACTGGGACGCCCGTAGTACTGGTGTTGATCAACGGGAGCCCCTTGGCTATCAACTGGGCCGACGAGCACGTGCCGGCGATTGTGGAGGCTTGGTACCCGGGTGAGGAGGGCGGCACGGCCATCGCCAGTGTCCTCTTTGGCGACTATAACCCCGCGGGAAGGCTGCCCATCACCTTCTATCGCTCCGTGGAGGACTTGCCGCCCTTCGAGGATTATGCTATGGAGGGGCGGACCTATCGCTACTTCCGGGGCCAGCCTCTCTATCCCTTCGGCTATGGTCGGAGCTATACACAATTTGCCTACGATAACTTGCAGGTGACACCCGACACGGTGCCAGCGGGAGAGCCCGTTCGCGTGCGCGTGGATGTGCGCAATGTGGGCCGTCGGGCGGGCGATGAGGTTGTGCAGCTCTACCTGCGTGATGTGGAGGCGTCGTTGCCGGTGCCTATCCGCGAACTGCAGGGGGTGGCTAGGGTGCCTCTGGCGCCAGGCGAGATGCGCACAATCGAGTTTGCCCTGACGCCGCGGCAGATGGCCGTGGTAGATGAGCAGGGCCAGCGAGTGGTAGAGCCGGGCGAGTTCGAGGTATGGGTTGGCGGCGGCCAGCCTGGAATCCGCGTGCGCGGGTATGAGGCGCCGGGGGTGAGTGGTGCCTTCCACGTCAGGGGTGGGCCAGCCAGGCTGTAAGCGCCTCCTGCCGTTTCGCGACAGGGATGCTCAGAAACAGAAAAGCGGCCAAGCCGGCAGATCGGCTTGGCCGCTTTCACTGGCTGGGGGACAGGGATTCGAACCCCGGTCGCCTGATCCAGAGTCAGGTGTCCTACCGCTGGACGATCCCCCAACGACGGTGGTATTGTAGCACAAAGGCTTCGATTTGGCAAATCGGTAGAGCGGGGGGCGTGTGGTGCCCCCCGCATGTTGTGCGGGCCAGCCAGTTCTATCGCCGGCAGATAGGCTCTACCTCTTCTGCTGCGCTTTGAGGAATTTGGCGTACGGGTCACGCAGCGCCACCGTGCGGTTAAAGACCGGGGCGCCGGGGCGCGAGTCTGCCGTGTCCACGCAAAAGTAGCCAAGTCGCTCGAACTGCAGGCGCAGGCCGGGCGTCGCATCGCGAAGGCTTGGCTCTATGCGGCAGCCGGTGAGGACCTCCAGCGAGTTTGGGTTGAGATACTCGCAAAAGTCGTGTCCCTCCTCCACGTCGTTCGGGTTCTCTTTGGAGAACAGATGATCGTAGAGGCGAACGGTGGCCGGTATGGCATGCTGTGCCGAGACCCAGTGCAGCGTGGACTTGACCTTGCGGCCGTCCGGCGCGTCGCCGCCTCGCGTCTCAGGGTCATAGGTGCAGTGAACCTCGATGACCTCTCCCGTCTGCTCGTCCTTGACAAGCCCTATGCACTTGACAAAGTAGGCGTAGCGCAGGCGCACCTCGCGCCCCGGCGTCAGGCGGTAGTAGCCCTTGGGCGCATCCTCACGAAAGTCCTCTTGCTCGATGTAGAGGACGCGCGAGAACGGTACCTTGCGGGTGCCGGCGCTGGGATCCTCGGGGTTGTTGATCGCCTCCATCTCCTCGACGAGGTCCTCGGGATAGTTGTCAATGACCAGCCGCAGTGGGCGCAGGACGGCCATCGCGCGCGGCGCTCGTCGGTTCAGGTCCTCGCGCACATAGTGCTCGAGCAGCCCGACATCCACCAAACTTTCGCTCTTGCTGACACCGGTGCGCTGGCAGAGGGTGCGAATTGCCTCGGGCGTGAACCCCCGCCGGCGCATCCCCGAGATCGTGGGCATACGCGGGTCGTCCCAGCCGCTGACGTGACCTTCGCGGACCAACTGCAGCAGCTTGCGCTTACTGAGCACGGTGTGGCTCACATTCAGCCGTGCAAACTCGATCTGCTGGGGGTGGTAAACCCCAAGCTGATCGAGCACCCAGTCGTACAGCGGACGGTTGTTCTCGAACTCGAGGGTGCAGATCGAGTGGGTGATGCCCTCAATGGAATCAGATAGGCAATGGGTAAAGTCGTATAGCGGGTAGATGCACCACTTGTCGCCCGTGCGGTGATGCGAGGCCTTGACGATGCGGTAGAGCACCGGGTCGCGCAGGACAATGTTTGGCGACTGCATGTCTATTTTGGCGCGCAGAGTCCGAGAACCCTCTTCGAACTCGCCGGCGCGCATCCGCGCAAAGAGGTCGAGGTTCTCCTCAACCGAACGGTTACGGTATGGGCTGTCTTTTCCGGGCTCGGTGAGCGTGCCGCGGTATTCGCGGATCTCATCGGCGCTGAGATCGCATACGTAGGCCTTGCCCAATCGGATGAGTTGCACGGCATAGTCATAGAGCCGGTCGAAATAGTCCGAGGCGTAGTAGAGGCGATCGCCCCAGTCAAAACCCAGCCAGCGAACATCCTCCATGATGGACTCGACGTACTCGACATCCTCTTTCACCGGATTCGTGTCGTCGAAGCGCAGATTGCAGAGCCCACCGAACTCGGCGGCGACGGCAAAGTTCAGCCAGATGGCCTTGGCATGCCCAATGTGCAGGTAGCCGTTGGGTTCGGGCGGGAAGCGCGTGTGAACGCGGCCACCATACTTGCCCGTTTCCATATCCTCCGCGATGATCTGTCGGATAAAATCGGAGGATGGATTAGTATCGGGTGTAGCCATAAGCGTATTCCCCCTATCTTGCTATAGTATACACGTTCGCTCAGGCGGGTTGCTCAATGAGCAACTCGTGCGCCTGGCGCAAGCGGGCCAGTACTCTCTCCCGACCCACAAGGCGGAGTGTGCCGAATAGCGGCGGCGCGACCGTCTTCCCCGTCACGGCGACGCGGATGGTGCCGAAGAGCTGGCCTGCCTTGAGCCCCAGGGTGCCTGCCAGCGCGCGCAGGGCAGATTCCAGAACCTCGGGGTCGAAGGAAGGTACTTCGGCCAGCGTGTGCCGCGACGCCTCGAGGGCGCGTACCGTGTCCTCTTGGCTCATCTTTTTCTGCACCAGCAGTGCCGGGTCGTAGCTCAGGGTCTCGGCGAAAGCATAGTCGACCAGGTCGGGTGCGTCGTTGAGCGTCGTGATCCGCTCCTGGACGAGACCCGCCACCTCGAGCGCGGTCGTTGCGTCGGCGACCATCCCCCGGCGGGCCAGCACAGGCATCAGTCGGCCGGCCAGATCCTCGGGCGCCAACTGGCGGATATAGACCCCGTTCATCCAGTTCAGCTTGTCGTAAGAAAAGACCGAGGGCGACTTGTTGATGCGCTCGAGTTCAAAGGCCGCAATGGCCTTCTCGCGGGAAAAGACTTCCGTCACCTCGTCGTACGACCAGCCAACCAGTGCCAAAAAGTTGACCATGGCCTCCGGCAGGTAGCCGGCCTGCTGGAACTCGTGGACCATGACCATGTATTCCTCGCCGCCGGGACCGCGCTCCTTGCGCTTGCTCAGCTTCCCCTTGCCCGTTGGGCTCAAGATCACCGGCAGATGGGCGAACTGGGGTGGGTCCCAATCGAACGCTTGATAGAGCAGGACGTGACGCGGCGTCGACGGAATCCACTCGTCGCCGCGCAGGACGTGGCTGATCTCCATCAGATGGTCGTCCACGATGCTGGCCATGTGATAGGTTGGGTAACCATCGGACTTGACCAGAACCAGGTCATCAAGGCCACGGTTGTCGACCGTGATGTCGCCTCGGACCAGGTCGCGGAACGTCGTCTGTCCCTCCTCGGGTACCCGCAGCCGGATGACCGATGATGCGCCCTGGGCCTCATACTCAGCAATCTGGCGCTGGGTCAACTCGCGGCAGGCGCGGTCGTATCCGGGCGGTTCGCCGCGCCGGCGCTGGGACTCGCGCAACGCCTGCAGGCGCTCCGGTGGGCAGAAGCAGCGATAGGCTGCGCCCTTGGCCAGGAGGCGGTTGGCGTACTCCTGGTATAGCGGCAGGCGCTCAGATTGGATGTATGGGCCATACGAACCGCCGACCTCCGGTCCCTCGTCCCACTCCAGTTGCAGCCAACGTAGGCCCTGCAAGAGATCATTGAGGGCATCCGGGCGAAACCGGGATCGATCTGTATCCTCAATGCGCAATATGAACTTGCCGCCCGTGTGGCGGGCAAACAACCAGTTGTAGAGCGCCGTCCGCGCCCCGCCGATATGCAAATTTCCGGTAGGGCTGGGCGCAAATCGGACGCGCACGGCCGTTCGTTGCACAGTGACCTCCTTCGCGCTGAGGCAGCATTGTGAGGGTATTGCCTGCGGCGCATGCGAAACATGAATAGCCTATTATACCACAGATCGCGAAGGCGTGGGCGCAGGGGGATGGGTTAGCCGTGGTTGGCCGGCAGGGGGTGCCTCGACCCTTTACTCGTTTTCGGAAGTATGGCTGTAGAGGGCCACGCTCTCGACCAGGCCAAGCCCGATGAGAGTGGTGATTAGCGAACTGCCTCCATAGCTGATCAGGGGCAGGGGGAGCCCGGTGACCGGCAGCACGCCGACGTTCATACCGATGTTGATGACGACGTGCACGAGAATCATGATACCGACCCCGCTAGCCAGCAGACGACCAAAGGCGTCTCCGGCCTTGGCGCTGATGTGGATGATGCGGAGGAGGAGGGCGGCCAGCAGAGTGAGCAGCATCATGCATCCCACAAAGCCCAGTTCCTCGGCCAGCACTGAGAACACAAAGTCTGTGTGCCGGACGGGCAGGAAGGCCAACTGGCTCTGGCTTCCCTGGCCCAGCCCTTTGCCCCAGAGCCCTCCTGAACCGACAGAAATCAGCGCCTGAGTGACGTGATAATCCGCTCCGGAGGGGTCCGTATTGGGGCGGAGGAACGTCAGGATGCGTTCGTGCATGTGGGGCCAGTAGCGCATGAGATTCCAGAGGATAGGCGCCAGGATGATGGCGGCCAGAAGGAAGAGCGGGATATGCTGCAGGCGCAAGCCGGCGACGAAGAGCATACCCAACCATATGGCGCAGAGGACGGCTGCCGTCCCCCCATCCGGCTGGGCGAAGACGAGCGCCAGAAACGGAGCCGTGATAAGCAGCGAGACGATAATGCCCGTGCCGCGCTTGACCTCAGCCTCGTGGCTCGCAAAGTACTGGGCGAGGACGATGATGAGGGCGATCTTGGCCAGTTCGGAGGGCTGCAGGTTCATGCTCCAGACCTGGAACCATGACTGGGCCCCGAAGAGGACCTGGCCGACCGCAAGGACGATGAGGAGCGCGACTAGCGTGCCTCCATAGATCACCCAGCGCCATGCCGCCCAGAAACGGTAGCTGATCAGGCTGGCCGCCGCAAAGGCGACCATGGCGATGATAGAGCTGATCGTCTGACGGACTACGGGTAGATCCTGGAAAGCAACACCCGCTCTGGCATAATTGGCCGTGGCGCTCCTGATCATGAGCAGCCCGAGGCCAAGCAGCATCAGGCTCACCAGCAAAAGTGGCCAGTCGAACGGCAGGAATCTCTTGGTGCGTATCACGCCCTTGGCCTCTTGCGTACGATGGGTATGGTAGCCTGCAAGCGGCTCTGCCCCTTGCCCTCAGAGAGGGTGATTTCGATTCCGGACTTGTCGATATCGAGGTGCTCCGAGATGACGGCGATGAGGTCCGCTTTGAGCGCTTCGAGCATGATGGGCGAAATGTCTGCCCGGTCGTGTATGAGGACGAGGCGTAGCCTCTCTTTCGCTATCTCTCTGCTGCCCACCTGTTCTTTCCCCTTTAGCTTGTCGAAAAGGCCCATGTGCCCTCCCGCCCCAATACCTGTTTCTTAGGCATCGGAGGAACCATTGCTGTATCAGCGGCCTTCCGAACGAGATCCCATCAAGCGGCGCAGGCGCGCAAGCAGGTTCGTCGAACTGCTCAGGATCAGGAATGGAACATCCTGGCCAAGCAGTCGCTTGGCTATGTTGCGGAAAGCTTGAGCAGCAGGGACTCCCTGGTCGTGCGCGACGGGTGAGCCCTTGTTGGCGGAGACGATGATGTGTTCATCTTCCGGCACAACGCCCACAAGGTCGATGCGCAGTATCTCGAGCACATCGCTCACGTCGAGCATGTCGCCTCGGCGGACCATGTCCGGCTTGATACGGTTGATGATGAGGCGGGCCGGACCTTTCTCGCCGGCTTCGACGAGGCCGATGATGCGGTCGGCATCGCGGACGGCCGAGACTTCGGGGGTGGTCACGATCAAGACCTCATCGGCTCCGGCCACAGCGTTCTGGAATCCCTGCTCTATGCCGGCAGGAGAGTCCACAAGCACAAAGTCAAAGTCGGGCCGGAGTTGCCCACAGACTTCCGCCATTTGCGCTGGGCTGACCGCCGTCTTGTCGCGGGTTTGAGCTGCTGGAAGGAGGTAGACTTCGGAGAGGCGCTTGTCGCGGATCAGTGCCTGGCGTAGCCGGCAGCGGCCCTCAACTACGTCCACCAGGTCGTAGACGACACGATTCTCCAGCCCCATGACGACATCGAGGTTGCGTAGCCCGATATCGGCATCGATGGCAACCACTCGCTTCCCGAGCAGACCCAGGGATGTGGCCAGGTTCGCCACGGTCGTCGTCTTGCCGACGCCTCCCTTCCCTGATGTTATGGTAATGACACGTGCGGCCACGGTCTACCTCCTTTGCCGCCTGTTCGTTGCCGACAGGCTAGCCAGTCCACCCATTAGTTGACGATAGTGTGTATAGCAGGATGCGCTGCATAGCCCGCCCGGATAGGGTCCTTCCCAGTGCTGCGGCGCACACGCCTCGAGATACCGTGGCCCCGCTTGGGACGAGTTGTTCGATGTTAGCCTGCTACGAAGCGCCGGCAGTACCGCAAAGGAATGCACTTGGCAGACAGGCCCCGGCGCTACAGGCAGATCCTGTCTGCTGGGAGCCGCACCAGGCGCGGCTAGGCGTGCCACGGCTCGAGCACGATCAAACCGTCGCGAACGAATGCCTTCTCGGGCGCCTTCGGCCTTGTCTCCCGCCCCTCTGGCGCTCGGGCAATCAGCGAACCGATGCGCAGTTGCATGGGTGCCAGGTAGAGAGCGCAGACTATGGCGTTCTGGTCGCCGGCGGCGCCCGCATGGACGATGCCGCGGACTTTGCCCCACACCATGACGTCGCCGCCGGCGATGATTTCGGCGCCGGCATTCACGTCACCGATGACGGCGATGTGCCCCTCATGGCGGGCTACCTGACCGGAGCGAAGCGTCCGCCGCAAGAGGATGCCTTCCACCGAGGGAAGCACCATAGTATCGGCTGCCGCACGAGACGGCTCCGGTGCGACCAGGCCATATCCGGCTAGTCGAGCGGCTGCCTGTGTCTCCGCATTGGTCGAAATGACAGAGACAAGCGACATATCGTGCTGCGCCAGGAGTTGGCCGGCTATGTTCATGTCGGGGGCGTCTATGGGACGGCTGCCGACATCGATGAGTACGCGCGCTCCCTTAAAAAAGCCGCTGGTGGCCTCCAGTCGCGTGGCGAGATGGGCCATCAGTTCCGGCCATGACCCATCGCGGATTGTGACTGTGACTCCCTCCCTCGTACCTTTGATCTGGACTTGTTCGTCGTTCATGCCGACCTTGGCCCTCTCAGTCACCCAGGACTGCCGGGTCGTGTTCGACCTGCGCTGCCGGCAGCCCAAAATAGTAGCGGAGTATCTGCGCTGCAATCGGAGCAGCCGCCGAAGAGCCCTCGCCGCCCCCCTCGATGAAGACAATGACCGCCACTTCAGGGTCATCCGCCGGTGCATAGGCGGTGAACCAGGCGTGAGTAGGGAGATCTCCGTTTTCGTCGCGGATACCGAACTCGGCTGAGCCCGTCTTGCCGGCAACGGCAATCTCGGGCAGGTTCGCCAGAGGCGCCGTCCCATCAGTGACCGCCAAACGCAAGCCCTCGCGGACCGTTGCCAAGACTTCTGGCGAGATGTCCAGTTGGCGGATAACCTTGGGGCTGAAAGGTCGGATGACACGGCCATCGGCGTCGACGATCTCGCTCACGATCTGAGGCTGGTAAAGGGTGCCACCATTGGCCAGGGCACAGGTCGCGTTGAGCATCTGTAGTGGCGTGGCCAGCACATAACCCTGGCCGATCGAGGCGTTATATGTGTCGCCGGTGGTCCATATCTCGTTGATGTTCAGCCGCTTCCACCTGGCAGAAGGCACCAGGCCGCTCGCTTCACCCGGCAGTTCGATTCCCGTCGGCTCACCGAGACCGTACATGCGCGCATAGTGGGTGAGACCGTCGAGCCCCAGCCCGGGAAAATCCTGATAGCCACCGGTCATCTCGTAGAAAAAGACGTCACAAGACTGAGCAAGGGCACCCACCACGTCCAGGTTGCCATGGCCAAAGCCGTGCTGGTGAGTCCAGCAATAGAAGAGCCACTGGCCATAGCTCTCCAGGGTGAGCGTGCCCTCACAGCGGAAGGTTGTGTTGCGGTCGATTGCCCCATCCTGCAAGCCGGCCGAGGCCGGTATGATCTTGAAGATCGAGCCTGGGGGGTACTGGCCGGCGATCGCCCGGTTGAACATGGGCAGGCTCGGATCCTGGCTCAGGCTGGCAAAGCTCTCGATCTTGCTCTGTGCAAAGAGGTTGTTGTCATAGCTGGGTAGCGAGACCATGGACAGCACCTCGCCGGTCTGCGGTGCCATCACGATAGCCACGCCGGACTTGCCCTTGGCAGCGGCTATTCCCTGTCGCAGATATTGCTCCGTCCATGATTGTAGGTCGCGATCCAGGGTGAGCACGATGCTGTTGCCGGCCTGGGGCGGCTCGATAGCCAGGACAGAGACCTCGCGACCGAAGGCGTCCACCTCCACATGCTTGCGGCCCCGGTGTCCATGCAACTCGGCTTCCAAGGCTCTTTCCAGCCCCGAGTATCCGACATAGTCATTCGAGGTATAATCGCTATTGGGTAGCGATGTGTAGTGCTCGACTTCTTCAGCTGGCATCCGCCACATGTACCCAAGGATATGCGAGAAGAGTGATCCGTCAACATAATCACGAGTTGGCTCTATCTGCACTGTGATGCCGGGTAGTTGGGGCAGTTCCTCAATGACCACGAATGCCAGTTGACGGTCCACATTGGTCGCCAAGGGGTAGGGCTCGTACGGGCTCTCCTCGGCCTTGCTGAGGAGCCCTTCAAGGTCGCGGGCCAGGCTCGGCGCCGAAGCGTTGCCCGCGCTGCCGAGCGATGCACTGTGCAAAGGTGCTTGGGAGATGGGGATATCGAGGAGGCTGGAGATGCGCTCCAGCACGGATGCGCGGGCCTCGCTCTCTTCGGGCAGACGCGAAAAGGTCACGAATACGGTGTATTTGGGCACGTTTTGAACCAGGAGGCGGCCCTCCCGGTCGTAAAAGACCCCGCGCGGCGCATCGATAGCCTCGAAGCGGAAGCGCTGATTATCTGCACGTTCCTGGAACTCTTGGCGGCGAACGATCTGGAGTTCCCAGAGCCGGGCGCCCAGAAACAGGAACGTGACCATGATCACGGCCCTGACAGCCAGGAAGCGAAGCCTCAAGTCCCAGTGACTCATGGGTTCACCACCCAGGTTCCTCGGGTAGCATCTGGTGACTGCAGCGAGATAGGATCTGGTAGAGCAGCACCGTTAACAGCAGGTTGAGTAGAGATAGTGGTACGACCACAGGCAGGACGATTTGTGACCAATCGATCGGCCAGCCGGCGCTCCGTAGCAACAGCACGTAGGCCCCTTGCTGCATTATAGTGCAGAACACCGCCACGCTCGGAAGCAGCATGGCGTGCTCATTCGGTACGAGAGCGACACTAAAGCCGGCCGTGACAGCGACCAGTACCATTACGAATGCGTGCATTCCAAAGGGCGCGCCCGATAGCAGATCCATGGTAATCCCGGCGACCAACCCCGCCAAGGCACCCTCGGCCGGACCGCGGAGCAGCGCCCAGGCAACAATCGCGGCCAGAACGAGATCCGGTTGAATATGGGTTATGGCCAGGCTAGGCATCAGGGTTGCCTGTAGCAGGGCCAGCAGGACGAGCAATGGGACTCCGACATAGATGCGGATGGCGGCCCCCTGACTACTGAGAACGACTTGCCGTGGGAGCCATGTGACCGGCACGGGCTTCTACGCCAATAGGCGTAAAGTGCCGGACGACGATGACCATCTCCAGGCTGTCATAGTCCACTGCTGGGCGTAAACGCGCTTCCTGGAACATGTCCACATCGCTCTGGTAGACCTCGGTGACCTCTCCAATCGGCAAGCGATGCGGAAAGTTGCCGCCCAGGCCCGAGGTCATGACGATATCGCCTGGTTGTGCCAGCCCCTCGCCCTGCGGCAGGTAACGCATGACCAGGTTCGGGCCTGTCTGCCCCTCTACGATGCCTGTAGCCCTGGATCGCTGGATGAGAGCGTTGACTGCGCTGGACGGGTCGGTGAGCAGAGCGACTCTGGACGCATTGGCGTGGACCTCGCGGATCTGGCCAACCAAGCCGCGCGCAGTGATGACGGACATGCCGATCTCTATGCCGTCGTCGCTCCCTCGATCAATCGTAAGATAGCGCAGGAGGTTGCTCGGGTCCCGGCCTATGACCTCGGCAGAGAGCAGATCCGCCTCCGGCCCCAGCACATCGGGTGACTTTTCCTTGAGGTCCAGCAGCTCGCGCAGGCTTGCGTTCTCGAGTTCGATCTCGCGCAGGAGGGCAAGTTGGTACACCAATTCGTCTACCTGCGCTTGCAGGCGCCGGTTCTCGTCTCTCAGCCGCTGGAGGTCGCGTGGTGCGCTCAAGATGCCACCAGCCCCCTCCACGAGCTTGTGTACGGCGTATTGAAGCGGGGTGATCACTATGGACAGAGCGTCCTCAACCGGGCGCAGGGTGCCCGTCCAGCCCATAGCGAGTATGACGACGCTCACGACGAGTACGGTGAGAAGCAGGGGCCAGTTCCGGAGTCCCTTCACGCTCGTATCATCCTGACCTTGTCAGGGGTGCCTTGCGTGCTCATCTAGCGCCGCAGTCCGCTCCGCTGCAAAGAGAGGAGCATAGAACGCTGGGCGTCCGGAAGCTCCAGCACCTTGGCCCCACCACGTACAACGCAGGTAACCGGGTCATCGGCGCGGTAGACGCGCATGTGGGTCTCCTCAGAGAGCCTCTCGGGGAGACCTTGCAGAAGAGAACTGCCGCCGGCCAAGGCAATGCCCTGCTCCATGAGGTCGGCTACGAGTTCTGGTGGTGTCTCGTCGATGGCGCTCTTGATCGTCTCCACAATCGCGCCCACCGGCCCAGACAAGGCCTCCCGTATCTCGATGCTGCTCACTTCGACCGAGTCCGGCAGGCCGGTGATGAGGTTTCGGCCGCGGATGGTCATCGTTTGCTCCTCGGGCAGAGGAAAGGCGGAGCCGACCGCAATCTTGGTGCGTTCGGCCATCCGCTCACCGATAAAGAGGTTGTACTTTTGGCGGGCGTATTGGATGATCTGCTCGTCCATCTCGTCGCCGGCGATGCGCAGCGACCGACTGACGACGATGCCGCTGAGAGAGATGACGGCAACCTCAGTTGTGCCTCCGCCGATATCAATAATCATGCTGCCGACGGAGTCGCTGATCGGCAGGCCGGCGCCAATGGCCGCTGCCTTGGGCTCCTCAATGAGATAGACCTCGCGCGCGCCCGCTCTCATTGCGGCATCATGCACAGCACGGCGCTCAACCTCGGTGACCCCACTGGGAATACCGACTACGACGCGAGGGCGCGGCGCGGGTGTGCGGGCCCGCTCGTGGACTTTGGCAATAAAGTGCCGCAGCATCCTTTCGGTGATTTCAAAGTCTGAGATGACACCGTCGCGCAGGGGGCGGATGGCGACAATATTCCCTGGGGTCCTGCCAACCATCTCTTTGGCCTCTGCGCCGATGGCCATCACCTTCTTGGTGTTCTTGTCGATAGCAACAACCGACGGCTCATGGATGATTACTCCCTGCCCCTGCACCACAACGAGGGTTGTGGCTGTGCCGAGGTCGATGCTAATGTCACGCGAAAAGAGGCCTAGGAGGGAACTCACAGGGCTCAACACGCAGGTTGCTCCTCTCTACCACGGATAGTGCTTCGATTATAGCACAAATCCATGATGCAGCCAATAAAATGTTCAAGATGCCAATGGCAGTCGTTTGTGCTATAATTGTGAATTCCAGCAGGAAGCAGGCTGAGTGGGCTTGCAGGAGGGGTCCATGGCATCTACAGTCGAATCGGGACAACGAGGCGTGCTGCCGTTGCCGGACTTGTGCAATTGGTTGCTGCAACTGCAGATGGCCATCCAGGAGCATTCGCGGCAGGTTCTTGCCGACCAGGGGAGCGAGGATCTGGCCGGTGTGGCTCGTGAGAGCGCCGGCGATACGATCTATGAGATCGATCGCGGAGTAGACAGTGTAATCGCCGAGCACTGCCAGCGGCTCGCTGCGCGATACCGTTTCGTCCTGATTGCTGAGGGAGGTACCCAGGTCTATCCAGCGTCGACGCCGGAAGAGGAGGCCGCATTCCGGCTGATTGTGGACCCCCTGGATGGCACACGCGGCATCATGTATGACAAGCGCAGCGCCTGGACGCTGGCTGGGATTGCGCCAAATCTCGGGCGCGAGACGACCGTAGCGGATATCGTGCTGGCTGCTCAGACCGAGATCCCAACGACCAAGCAATACCTGGCAGACACGCTCTGGGCCGTACGCGGTGAGGGTGTGTATGGGGTGCGGCGGAATCTTCTCACTGGGCAGGAGTGGGCGTTCCGCCCCCGACCCAGCCAGGCGACAGATCTCAGCCACGGCTTTGGCATGCTGAGCAAGTTCTTCCCCGGCCGCAAGCCTATCGTGGCTGAGATAGAGGAAGCATTGTACGTCCGCCTGGGGGCGCTGGTCTGTACCGACCGTGTTCGCGTATTTGATGATCAGTATATCTCGACGGGCGGGCAGCTCTACGAACTTGCCGTGGGTCACGACCGGTTCAACGGCGATATCAGAGGTGCGTTGGTGGGTGCTGATGCGCTCCCCGGCTCGCCGCCCGGGCTGACGGTGCACCCCTATGATATCTGTACTGAGCTTGTGGCGCGGGAGGCAGGTGTGGTCGTCACTGACCTGCAGGGCCGGCCGCTGCGTGCTCGCCTGAATGAGGCAGATAGAGTATCGTGGTTGGGCTACGCGAATAGGGACCTGCAGAGCCGGATTGAGCCGATACTGCAGGATCTCCTCCGGGAGTATGGCTTGCTGTAGCGCTCTGGTGCGTCGAAAGGGACATGCAGGAGGCGCTGATAACGAGGCGGGCATCACACAGGCTCGATGAGCTTCCGTGGCGGCGGGTGCTCGCACGTAGGATGAGGAGCTGACGATGCTGCAACGCTGGCGAATCCCCGCTGTGTGTCTTGTGCTGGTGGCGATTGTGGTCGTTGCGGGCCTGCTGAGCTGGGCCCGGCAGCCTATCTACTCAGCAGCCATCGTGGACCTGCCGGCTGGGGTTCAGGCGGGTGTACTGAAGGCTCTTGCCGATGCTGGCTATGATGCGGTCTCGGACCCTGTATGGGCGGGTGCCCAAGAGAGCTGGGCAGCCCCTGGTGACTATCGGCTGTACTTTGCCGCATCGCGTAGCGAGGGGAGCGTGGAGGTCTTTTCCGCCGCCGCTCACGTTGACAGCCATGGGCAGGTCGAGCGAGTGGCGAGCATCGTGCAGGTGACAGATACGGCAGCAGGCGAGGAGGCCGCACCAGTCATCGCGGACGGATGGCTGGCCTTCGCTACCCGCGCCGCGGGCCGCTACCAGAGCATCACCTGCGTGCCCCTCGCCAATCCAAAGCGTCTGGACGTCTATGCCTTCGACCAGCCAACAGAGAGTGTGGATCTGGAGTGGACCTCTGCGGCTGGAGGCCCTGTGCTTCGCGTGTTTGCAGGGGCGCTGACAGGGGGCAGCGAGTTCTCGGTGGACCCTGCGCAGCAGCGCGTTGAACCGGTAGCATCTGGGTTGGCCTACATCCCTGTCGTGCGTGGCGAGCAAGCCTGGCTGCCGAACCTCGTCAGCCGGGTGCGCGAACTGCCCGGAGTGGGGCCGGAGAAAATCGCCTTCGCGGAGAACGTCTTTTTCACGGCTGTGGACTGGGTGACGCGGTTGACGCACGCAAGCCCAAGCCCATCGCCGACCGCAGAACCGCTACCCTCGGCGACGCCTACGGCGTCTGCCACCCGACAACCCTCGTTAGCTTCGACCGCCCCTGCGGTGTCGCCAACATCCACTACACCCACGCCTACGCATACGCCCACCGTCACGCCTACACCACAGGGGGCGGGGCTGGCCGAGGGTATCCTGTGGCGCGGTAGCGTTTCGCCGGATCCGCAACGGCCGTATGCGAACGTGGAGATCGTCGAGATCGATCCCAGCTTGTTGCAGGTCAAGATGATCTGCGGCACGCATGAGCCCAAACCTTCGACGGGGCTGGTGGGGACTGGAGTCATCCCGCAGGAGGATTGGCCCCACCTGGTGGCTGGGTTCAATGGAGGTTTTGCCGCTCTACATGGCCAGTACGGCATGATGGTGGATCGCAAGGTCTACCTGCCACCGCGGGAAGGGATCGCCACTCTAGCGGTCTATGAAGACGGGTCGATACGGATGGGCACGTGGGGCAAGGACTTGGTCCTGACTTCGGATATGGTCTCCTTCAGGCAGAACTGCCTGCCACTGATTGAGAACGGCATTATTACTGCCGAGACGGGCAAGCTGACCCTTTGGGGGCTCTCGGTATCCAACGAGGTCTATCTCTATCGCTCCGGCCTGGGCGTGACCGAGGACGGTCGCTTGATCTATGTGGCTGGGAAGCCCCTTACCGCATACACACTGGCTCGTGCGCTGCAGATGGCCGGCGCTCACTATGCTATGCAACTGGATGTGGACGAGTACCATGTCGCCTTCTTTACCTATGATGTGCGTACCGACGAGAGTGGGCTGAAGGTAACCGGCAAGAAACTGCGCGACGACATGCACGGCTTTGATGGCTACTTCCTGCGGCCGTTCCAGCTAGACTTTTTCTACCTGACGCGGCGCTCGGAGCCGCTGGAGAATGCCGTGCGCATGGCCCCACAAGGTGTTGAGCTGGCAGAGCTACCCACGCTGGTACCACACGACCTCCCTGGCCGCATCGCTTTTGCTTCGGACCGTGACGGCAACTGGGAGATCTATACCATGGATGCCGGTCAGCCGGATAGTTTGCAGCGACTCACACAGGATCCTGCGGACGATCTTCATCCGGCCTGGTCGCGCGATGGCCAGCGGCTGGCATTCACCTCGCGCCGCGGAGGCAATGCCGACATCTATGTCATGGATGTGGCTGATGGTAGCCTGCGGGCGGTGGCGCCGCGTGGCTCGGAGGAGTGGTCAGCGTCCTGGTCGCCTGATGGGCAGGTGCTGGCCTATCAGTCTGACCGCAACGGGCAATCGGACGTCTACATATGCACGATCGATGGAGGCGAAGAGACCCGGCTTACGCCGATGGAGGGGAACCACGAGGCTCCCAGCTGGGGGCCGGAGGGTCAACGTCTGGTGTTCGACTCTGATCTGGATGTGAGTGAACTGGTGCATGCCACGATCAATCTGTACATCATGGGGGCAGACGGCAGCACACCCCGGCGTATTCACACGAATGCCGAGTTCCCGCGCTGGTCGCCGGACGGCAGCACGATTGCTTTCATCAGCAGGCGGACGGGCCGCTGGCAAGTCTACCTTCTGAACCCGGACGGGTCGGGGTTGCGGCAGTTGACCCGAGGCGCCTACGATGCGCGCTATCCGGCTTGGTCTCCGGATGGCCGGTGGGTGGCCTATGCCGGGAACGAGCACGGGCACTGGGAGGTGTACGCCATCCGGGTGGAGGGCGGCGAGCCGGTACAGCTGACCTCCAGCCAGGGCGACAGCACCTATCCGGCCTGGGCACCGTGAAATACAGGCCTTGTAGAGACGGAATCGAGGACGAATGACCTTTGGGGCTTTTGGGGCAACGCGCCATACCAGGCCCGACCGGCGAGTCGCCGGCCCGTGGCGCCACATCGCGGCTGCCGCTATGGCCGTGCTGTGCCTGGTGGCCGGCACACTTGCTGCTCGGCATCTGTGGCAGCGATGGCAGAGAGCCCGCTATGAGCAGCGTGGGGTGGCCTTTGGAGTAACCGGGCTGATCCCCGGCGAAAGCGTTGACCCCTGGGCTACGAACGTGGCTCTGGAGCAGTATCCGGACGAAGAGTCAATTGGCAACTGCCTCGATACTCTCTCTCAGGCGGGCTTTCGCTGGGTGCGCCAGCGCTTTCCCTGGTCAGAGATTGAACCGTCGCGCGGGAGCTATGACTGGGAGAAGTGGGATGGTATCGTTCGCCAGTGCCAGAGGCACGGCTTCAGGCTGATTGCGCTGATCGATGGCTCGCCGAGTTGGGCACGGACCCCCGAAGATCTGACCAACCCGTATGCGCCGCCACGTAACCCTGCGGACCTGGCGTCCTTTGCTCGTGCGTTTGCCGAGCGGTACGGTAGTGCTATCGACTACTATCAGATCTGGGATGAGCCCAACATCTACCCCCACTGGGGCGAGCGTGATGCCAGTGCAGAGGGCTACCTGTGCATCCTGAAGGCGGCGCGTACGCAGATCCGCGACGTGGACCCTGACGCAGTGTTGGTGTGCGCGGGCCTGGCGCCGACGACAGAGATCAGCGAGCGCAACGTGAGTGAACTGGCCTACTTGCGGGCGATATATGACGCAGGCGGGCAGGACTTGTTCGATGTGGTTGCCCTGAAGCCCTATGGCTTTTGGTCTGGACCTGAGGACCGGGTCGTTGCTGAGGGGAAGCTCAACTTTTCTCGGTTGGTTGCCGCGCGCGAGGAAATGCTCGCGCACGGCGATCGGCAGAAGCCGATCTGGGCTGTGGCCTGGGGCTGGAATACGCTCCCGCCGGGCTGGCAGGGCCGGCCCTCGCCCTGGGGAAGCGATGAGGCGTGGCGTCAGTATGATCGTGACCTGCGGGCGATTCGCCGCGCCCAAGAGGAGTGGCCATGGCTCGGACTGATGTGCTATGCGACGGCGCAGCCTGCAGCGCCGAGCGATGATCCTGTCTGGGGTTTTGCTCTTTTGGATCAGAATGGCCGACCTACTCAACTGTACTACGAATTCGAGAGGTTGGCACAGAAGCCGCATGTTCTGTACCCTGGCTACCATACCTTGCAGGTCGATCGCGAGGCTGGTGCGGTCGAGGTCTTGTTCTGGGGCAATCGCGTGGATCTAACCAATGCCGCACGCTGGGAAGTGGCATCCCTGGATGGGCGGTTGGTGACTGCACGGGCGCCGGCTGAGGACGGTTCGGTGACGCTGGCCAAGGGGCTGCCGCTTACCAGGCATAGCCTGATGGTGAGGCCGCTCGGGATGGAGCAAACGGTGCAGGTAGTTGTTTCGCGCGAGGCGCCCCCTTGGCTGCCTGCACGTACTGCAGCAGCTCTGATTGCTGCGGCGTTGCTTGCAGTTGGAGTACTGTGGTACCTGCTGAGGCCATACCCCTGGCGTCGATGGTGCGCGTCGGCGGTGGTGGCGTTGCAGCGGCTCCCCTCGTGGCCGGCGGCAGGGGGAGGTGCCTTGCTGCTGGCAGCCTTGGCGTTGGCTCCGAATCCGGGTGTAGCGACGGCAATGCTCGCCGTGCTCTGCTTGTACGTGTTGGTGCGGCCGGATACGGGGCTGATGCTGGCGGCGTTCCTCGTACCTCTGGCGCCTCTGCACAGGTCATTCGGGCCGGCCAGTTTCTCGTATCTCGAGATTATGACTCTCTTGACAGTGGCAAGCCAGGGCTGGCTGGAACTGCGACGGCTGTGGGTGCACAAGCCCTGGAGAACAAGCGGACGTATGAGCAGCCGTCTCTGGGCTGAACTGCGGCGCCTGGATGCGCTAGACGTGGGGCTCGTGCTGCTTGTTGGCGTCTCGTTCCTTTCACTCCTGGCGTCGGAGAACCTGCGGGTGAGCCTGCGGGAGTTGCGAGTGGTCGTTCTGCAGGCGGCTTTCCTATACTGGCTCGTGAGGAGCCGCCGGCTCGACCGCGAAGGCATCCTGCAGTTGGTTGACGCGGTGGTGCTGGGCGCGGTCCTGGTGAGCTTGCAGGGCCTGTACCAGTTCATCTGGACCGATGATATCATTGTGGCCGAGGGGGTGCGACGCATGCGTGGCATCTATGGGTCACCCAACAACCTGGCCTTGGTGCTGGGGCGCGTGTGGCCTCTCCTGTTGGCCGTTCTGCTTTGCGGTGCTCGCGGGGCGCGACGCTGGGCGTATGGCCTGGTTGCGCTGTCGACAGGCGCCTGTCTCTTCCTCACCTTCTCCAAGGGCGCGTGGTTCTTTGGCATCCCTGCTGCCCTGTTCGCCTTGGCTGTGCTGACAGATCGGCGCACTCGAATTGCAGTCGCTGCATTAGCCGCCGTGGGGGTACTTGGCGCATTGCCTCTACTGGGCACTGCTCGTATTGGTTCTCTCTTCTCGTTGCAGGGCACAAGTCTGTTCCGGATCAAGCTGTGGGAGGCATCCTGGGAGATGGCTTGGGACCATCCCTGGCTTGGCGTCGGGCTCGACAACTTTTTGTACCAGTATCCTCGCTACATTCGTCCGGAAGCGATGAGTGAGCCCGAGTTGTCGCATCCCCACAACGTGCTTCTGGATTTCTGGCTGCGGCTGGGGGTGCCAGGACTGGCGGCCTTGGGTTGGCTGGAGTGGAGTTTCTTTCGTCAGGCGCTGCGCTTGTGGAGACGGCGTTCGGATCGGGCGCTGTGGGTGCTGAACGTGGGGATGATAGCCGCCATGCTCGACATGCTGGCGCATGGACTGGTGGATGCCTCGTTTTTCGTAGTCGAACTGGCTGGGCTTTGCTCGCTCTTCGTGGCGCTCACCTGTCGGATGGGCGAACTCGAACTGGCGGAGCACCCGCGTTGACCCTCCCCATGCTTTCTGCTATACTGCGCGCACTTGGCTGCCAGGGGTAGCCAGCGGACAATCCATTGCCATCAGCGACAGCTTTGTGAGGTTTGCATGCGTGTTCTGATTACCGGCGGTGCCGGCTTTATCGGCTCTCATCTCTGTGAGCGACTCCTGGCCGATGGGCATCAGGTCATCGCTATGGATAATCTCATTACAGGAACTACGCGGAACATCGAGCACCTGGCTGGGCGCGAGGACTTTACGTTCATCAAGCATGATGTGACAGAGTACATCTATGTAGAAGGACACCTCGACGCCATCCTGCACCTGGCGTCGCTCCCGAGTCCGGTTGACTATCTTCAGGAGCCCATCAAGACGCTAAAGGTTGGTGCCCTTGGGACGCACAAAGCGCTGGGACTGGCGCGCACGAAGGGAGCGCGCTTTCTGCTGGCTTCCACGTCAGAAGTCTATGGTGACCCGGTGGTGCATCCTCAGCAAGAGAGCTACTGGGGCAATGTGAACCCAGTGGGGCCGCGAGGTGTCTACGACGAGTCCAAGCGCTTTGCCGAGGCCCTAACGATGGCCTATCACCGGTCCCACGGTGTGCCAACGCGTATCGCCCGGATATTCAACACCTATGGTCCACGGATGCGGCTCGACGATGGCCGGGTCGTGCCCAACTTTGTGAAGCAGGCGCTCACGGGCCAGCCGCTGACCGTCTACGATGACGGAGCTCGTACGCGCAGTTTTTGCTATTACAGCGATCTGGTCGAAGGCCTGTACCGCTTGCTGCTCTCTGACGAGACCGAGCCGGTGAACCTGGGCAACCCTCAGGAGATGACCATCCTCGCGTTCGCCGAATTGATCGTCCGATTGAGCGGAAGCCGTTCCGAGATCCAGTTTGTGAAGCCCAAAGACAAGCGAACGGCGGACGATCCGAACAGGCGCTGCCCGGACGTTTCCCGTGCGAAAAGCGTGCTGGGGTGGGAGCCCACAGTGCCTGTTGAGGCGGGCCTAGCCAAGACGATCGATTGGTTCCGGGATCGCCTCGCTGCCTCCGCCTGAGCCTGCAAGCTGCCGCAACGGATTCCGGTGCAACCCTTCGAAGGTGGTGCGTGGGCGCCAAAAGCCGGCCGAGCATTGATAGGAGCATGAGTGAGCGCAGTCGCTGATGAGCCCGGGGTGGAGGGGTGCTGGCCTTGGGAGCGGTTGCCGGCCGGGCGATGGGCCGGCCGAGCGCTGCTGGTGGCCATCCTGCTGGTCTGGGTTTGGATTCTCTCCAGTTGGCCCCTGACGTGGGCAACCCTCGCCCTTGCCGGCGCTATAGCCGGAGTGGCGGTCCTTCTGCGGCCGGCGCTCGGCTTCCCTCTGTTGGCTCTTGCTATCCCCTTTGGCTCGTTGCGTACGCTTCAGGTGGGCCCGGCATCGCTTGGGGCTGAAGAGTTTGTGCTGTGGGGCATCGCCATGGCTTGGCTGCTGCGCCGGCTCGCACGAGGCAATTTGGGGCTTCGCTGGCCGGCCCTGACCGGCACCGGCATTGTCTTGTTGGCGATTATGCTAGCCTCGTTCCTGCCGGCTTCGTCTCTTTCGCTGGCAGTGAAGGAACTGGTCAAGTGGAGTGAACTGTGGTTGACCCTGGTGTTGGTTGTCAACCTGCTGGAGCCTGACGATGGTGTGCTCCTGGCCCTGGGCTTGCTTGGCGCCGGGGCGGCTGAGGGCCTGGTGGGGCTCTATCAGTTCCTCACCAAGAGCGGGCCTGAGGGCTTTTTGTTGATGGGGCGCTTTATGCGAGCTGCCGGCACTTTTGGCCAACCCAACCCATTTGGGGGCTATCTCGGCCTTACGTTGCCCCTGGCCTTGGGCATCGGGCTCTGCGTAGGACCCGTAACACTAAAGACGTGGCGTAAGGACCGCCGGCCGCTGCTCTTGGTTGCTGTGGCGGCGCTTGCCGGTGGGCTGATGTTGGGCGGATTGTTCGCCAGTTGGTCACGAGGTGCCTGGCTGGGAGCGGCGGCGGCGCTTGGGGTGGTGGTCGTAGCTCGCGGTGGCGTATGGCTGCGCGGAGCGGTGGTGGCAGGCGTACTGGTTTGCGCACTGAGCATGTTGTTTCTGGGGCGTCTGCCCATACCACAGGCGCTCGAGCAACGTTTCGTGGAGTATGCGGCCGATTTCGCTACTCTTGATGTGCGCAATGTCGAGGTCACCGACGCCAACTTTTCCGTTGTGGAGCGTGCGGCGCACTGGCAGGCGGCGATTGGCATGCTGGCCGAAAACCCGTGGACGGGGGTGGGCTTGGGCAACTATGCCGCGGTGTATGAGCGGTATGCCCTGCCACGTTGGCCGGATGCACTGGGGCATGCCCACAACTATTACCTCAATATCGCGGCTGAGGCCGGCCTGCCGGGCCTGGCCGCATATTTGCTGTGGCTAGGCGCAGGCTTTTGGCTGGCACTACGGGCCGTTCGAGCCTCGGATGGCTTGTGGCAGGGTGTGGCACTGGGTGCGCTGGGGCTCCTTGTGCATCTCGGCGTGCACAGCCTATTCGACAACCTGTATGTGCACGGGATGGCCATCCAGGTGGGTCTGCTTCTTGGCCTTGCAGCATGGATTGTCAGTTGCAGGCCCCATGGCGCACTCGGCGAGGCGGGCTGAGCCGGCAATTCGCGGTGGAGAGGTGCGGCTTGTCAGGCATAGCCTGCACGCGGAACGGGGCACCACGGCTTTGATGCTTATGGATACGGGGTCCGATGAACCCTTACTGGAGGGCAGAGACGATTTGCCGGAGAGCGTAATCGCACGTACGATCGGTGCAGTGGCTGGGCGGTTGGAGGCACATTCCAGCGGTCGGGGACGCACGGCCCTCCAGTGGGTTGGACGGAACCGGCGCGAGGCGGAACGCTTCTGCAAGTTTGGTCTGGTTGGGGTACTGGGCACGTTG
>DAOUGZ010000078.1:0-13021 GCA_034428955.1 Anaerolineae bacterium
CGCAATGGTGCAGCGTTCGCAGAACCGGCTCAGGCCCCGCCCCACAATCCGGGAGCCGGATTGCTAGCCGGCCAGCCGCCGGGCTTTGCGCGGCTGCGTCTTGCGGCGGGCCATTTCGCCGGCCATCAGGCTGGCAAAGAGGCTGGTGATGGGCACGGCGAGGATCAGGCCCATGCTGCCGACCAGCGTGCGCACAATCTCTTCGGTGATGGCCTCGCGGCTGATGCGCCGGGACAGCGGTTCCTGATAGATGGAGAAGAGGAGCATCATGGGCAAGCCGGCGCCCATGTAGGCAAGGAGCAGGGTGTTGACGGTGGCCGCGATGTGATCGCGGCCGATGTTCAGGCCATGCCGGAAGAGGTCGCGCCAGGTAAGGCTTGGGTTGGCCTCCATCAGCTCAAAAACGGCGGAGGCCTGCCCCACACAGATATCGTCCAGAACGCCTAGCGAGCCGATGATGATCCCGCCCAGCAGGAGGCGCTGCAGTTGGACCTCGGGCCCCAGGCTGATGATCAGGAAGGTACCCTCTTCGCTGCCCAGGCCGGTCAGCCGGGTCAGGTGCACGAACACGACGGCCAGGAGGCCGGTGATGAGCAAGGCCAGGGCCATGCCGGCCATGGCGGCGTGGGCCTTGGGGTTCCAGCCGTAGGTCAGATAGTTAAAGACGGCCAGCAGGGCGAGGGCGCCGATGATCGACACAAGCAGCGGATCATGGCCCGCCAGAATCTGCGGCACGACGTAGCCGAACACTACGATCAGGCTGCCGACCGTGCCGCCCAGCGCGCGCACCCCCTTGCCGCGCCCGATCAGGAGGATCAGCAGCACAAAAAGGGCCGCCAACAGCAGTATGGGCTGGGTGCGCGCCAGGTCTGTGATATAGTAGATATCGCCGTCCGCCCCCGTGATGCGATCGACATAGACCCGGTCACCGGGGCGGAACGAGCGGTCCTGCCCGGTAGCATTGACGGCTCCGTCCTCGACCGCGACCTCCAGCCCGGCCTCGGGGCCGTTTTCGAGCCGCAGCAGCAAGCGCTGGTAGGGCTGCGAGATGCCCTCGGCGACCTCGATCATCCCCTCCTCCAGCACCTCAACGACCCGACCAATCAGGGCCTCATCGTCGCTATCCACCCCCGGGGCGGGGGGCGCCCCGCGCCAGGGCGCGGCAACGAGCAGCAGCACGCCGATCAGGGCGATGATCAGCCCGATGTAGAGATGGCTACGCAGTTTCCCCAGCAATCCGTGCATCCTGTTCTCCCATCTGTCTGTCCGCGTGCCGGCTAAAGGCGCCGGAGTTCGGCCTGCTAATTAGGCGCTCCGAATTATCGCTGAGGGGGCCGTATCTGTCAAAAGGCGGTAGTCAGGGGACAGTACTCGCGGCTCACCGTCCTTTTTGACCAGGCGCGCAATGGCCCTATAATCATTGATGCAAAGAGACGCAGTTGCAAGGAGGGGCGATGTGCTGTGAAAGTGTCTTCCTAAAGCGGCTTCGCGAGCGGGGCCTGCGGCTCACACCGCAGCGCGAGATGATCCTGAGCGCCCTGCACGATCTGGACAGGCATGCGACTGCCGAAGAGATCTATGCCCTGGTGAGCAAGCAGAGCACCGCTGTGGACCTCTCAACGGTCTACCGGACGCTGGAACTCTTGCAGCAACTGCATCTGGTAGCCTCGCTGGACCTGGGCGATGGGCAGAACCACTATGAGCTCTTGGGGGTGCACGGCCAGCATCACCACCTGCTCTGCCGCAAGTGTCGCAAGCTCGTCCGTGTGGAGCACGAGGAGCTGCAGGGCTTGCTGGAGGGGTTGGCGGCCGCGCACGGCTTTTCGGCCGAGCCCGAACATCTGGTTATCACCGGGCTGTGCGCCGACTGCCGCGCGGCGGATAAGGCCGCTTGAGGGGGGACGAAAAGGGCGCAAAGGACACATTTGTAGTAAGGGTTTTTCGTCTCCCTAGCCGGTAACCTGCACGCCGTCCAGCTCGAGCCAGGCCGGCTCGGGGTTGGGCAGGGTGCCGAAATGCAGTATGCCGCTGGGCGGAAAGGCGGCGTACTGGTTATCGATCCACAGGACGAGCCCCAGGCGGCCGCGGGGCGAGATGGGCGTCTCGCAGCAGACGGCGCCGTCTACGGCAAAGCGTACCTCCTCCTCGCGCCACTCCAGGCTATAGCTGTGCCACTCGCTGGGGTCCACAGCCAGGTTTATCGCCTCCTCGCGCACAAAGCGCCGTGCCAGCCGGCGTAGGAGGCGTGCGCTGCCCGGCCAGGCGAACAGGGGCAGCCCGAGCGCGGCCAGCGCCAGCAGGGGCGGCGGAACGCTCGCCGAGGCAAAGGTGGCCGCCAGAAAGCCCTGAGCGGGGTGATGGTCGTGCACGGCCAGGTGGTTGGGCGGCGAGGCGAAAAAGAACCAGGCAGCGTTGGGCAGGGCCGGCAGGCGGCGGGCGGTGCCGCCCAGGCCCAGGCTGACACTGAAAGGGTCGTTCCAGAGGCCAAAGCCCCAGGTGCCGGGCAGGTCGGTCGCGGAGACGCGGGCGCAGAGGGAGAGGCGCGTGGGCGGCCGCCACAAAAAGCCCGAGCGGCGCCGCTGCAAATAGTCGTCGAGCTGCGCCCAGCGATATGTCCCGGCGGGGCCGGCGGGGATGCTCAGGCGCCACCCGTGAGCCAGGGCCTGCACCTCGGCTCCGGGGGTGCTGCGTCGCTCGAGCTGCAGGCTCACGGCTTGGCCTTTTCCATGACGAACACGGGGGTCTGCCAAGTCGCCCCCTCTTGCCGGTAGACGGTCAGCGCCAGGCCGGCGCCGGCCGCCAGCTCCTGCAGCCGGCCCTCGATCCAGTGGCGTGGGTCGCTCGGCAGCAGCCCGGCCAGGGCGCGCTGGGCCGGGCCGCTCACCTCCACGTACAGGCCGGTGATGATCAGGCGCCCGCCCGGACGGAGAACGCGAGACGCCTCCTGCCACGTCTCGGGCATGGTGATGTACTCGGCGGGAAAGGTGGCGATGACCGCATCGAGGCTGCCGGCGGCGAAGGGCAGGGCCTGGGCTATGCCGCGCAAGCGCGGCGCCCGTATACCGCGCCGGTGCATTTTGCGGCCCGTTACCCGCTGCATCGCCGGCGATAGCTCGAGCCCGCAGACCTGCCAGCCGCGCCCGGCCATCTCCAGCAAGAGTTCACCCGTGCCGAAACCGATCTCCAGCACCCGCTGCCCACGCACATAGGCCAGGGCCTGCCGGCGCCAGCGCGACCAGTGCCCCAGGCTGACGAACCAACTCACCGGGTCGTAGGCCCAGGCAAACTCGTTGTACAGGCGCTGTGCCAGCCAGAGGTAGCCCCCGACCAGCCGGTTAAGCTGCCGTTTGCCCCGCACACTACCTCCTTCTCACCCGGCCGGCCGCCGGGCACCTCCAGTATACACAGGCTCTGCCCGGCCGCAAGCCCTTCTGGGTGCGCGGCATGCCTGGGGAGCTTTTTACCGATTGGCCAAGTCGGGCGGCCATCTTGGAAACCGGTGTGTCAGGGGGGCCAATGGCGCGAGCTTTGCACCCCTGGCACTGTTGGTGCTGTATTTACGGCACAACATTTCGCTTGCAGGGAGGTTTGCGGCCATGGCCACAAAAGGGTTGCACGATCTCGCCCGATCGCTTGTGGCGGCGGGGAAAGGCATATTGGCGGCCGACGAGAGCAGCGGGACGATCAAGAAGCGCCTGGAGAGCGTTGGGGTCGAGTCGACGGAGGAGAGCCGCCGTGCCTACCGCGAGCTGCTCTTCACCACCCCCGGAATCGAAGAGTTCTTGAGTGGGGTCATCCTCTTTGACGAGACCATCCGCCAGACGACCCGCGACAATACCCGGTTCCCGGACTTGCTGGCGCAGAAGGGCATCATACCCGGCATCAAGGTGGACAAGGGCACGACGCCTCTGGCCGGCTCGCCGGAGGAAAAGATCACCGAGGGCCTCGACGGGTTGCGCGAGCGGCTGCAGGAGTACCGCGAGCTGGGGGCGCGCTTTTGCAAGTGGCGAGCGGTGATCACCATCGGCGAGGACATTCCCACCCAGACCTGTATCGATGCCAACGCCGAGGTGCTGGCCCGCTACGCGGCGCTCTGCCAGGAGCAGGGACTTTTGCCCATCGCCGAGCCCGAAGTGCTCATGGACGGCGAGCACACCATCGACGAATGCGAGGCGGTGACGACGATCACCCTGCGCAGCCTCTTTGGCGCCCTGCCGGCCCACGACGTGTACCTGGAGGGGATGCTGCTCAAGCCGAACATGGTCGTGCCGGGCAAGAGATCGGGCCAGCAGGCCAGTCCGGAGGGGGTGGCCATCGCCACGCTGCGTGCGCTACGGCGGAGCGTGCCGGCGGCGGTGCCCGGGGTCGTTTTCCTCTCCGGCGGCCAGAGTCCGGAGGAGGCGACGGCGAACCTGAACGCCATCAACCGCAGCGGCCCGCAGCCGTGGGCGTTGACCTATTCCTTTGCCCGGGCGCTACAGGGGCCGGCGATGGAGACCTGGCGCGGCGAGATGGGGAATGTACAGGCGGCTCAGCAGGCCTTCTACCAGCGGACCAAGCTGGTCGCCACGGCGTGCAAGGGGGAATATCGCCCGGAGATGGAGGCGGTGCCTGTCTGAGCTGGGCCTCCTTTCCTGACATTTGACACTCTCGGGGAATTGCCCTAGAATGGCACTTGCAAATCTTTGCAATAACCATCAAAGGCAAGGAGGTCCCCGTGAGGAAGACGTTCATTCTCTCTCTCGTCGCGCTGCTGGCGCTGACGGTCGTTGCCGGCTGCGCAGCCAGGCCTGCGGCTCAGCCGGCAGCGCCCAGCCCAAGCAGCGGCGCCGCCACTGAGCAATCGGCAGCCGAGCCGGCCCCGGCAACGGAAACCCCGCAGGAGCTGATCATCGGCGTGGGGCGCAATCTCTACAGCGGCCCCCAGTCCTGGTACATCGTCCATGGCTCGGTGGACGTGTGGGAGCCGCTGGTCATCCTCGATGACGACATGGTGGCGCAGCCGGTCCTGGCGACCTCGTGGGAGATGGAGCCTGACGGCAAGGTGTGGACCTTTTCGCTACGTGAGGGGGTCCGCTTTCACGACGGTACCCCCTTTAACGCCGATGCGGTGCTGCTCAACATCCCCAAGCTGCAGGAGCATTATGAGCGGACCCTGCCGAACCTGAGTCGCCTGGAGAAGGTGGATGACTATACGGTGCGCTTTATCCTCAGCGAGCCGACGCCCAACCTGCCCCAGCACATTGCCTATTTCTCTTCGGCCATGATGTCGCCGGCGTCGCTGGGCGAGGATGGGCTGCCCGTGGCGCCCATCGGCACGGGGCCCTTCCGCTTTGTCAGCTATGCCAAGGACGATTCGATCGTCGTGGCGCGCAACGATGATTACTGGGGCCGGTTGCCGCACCTGAATCAGGTCACCTTCAAGTACATCCCCGACGCAACCACTCGCCTGGCCGCTCTGCAAAGCGGGCAGATCGATGCCATCGCCGACGTGGGCTCGCTGCAGCCGGAGCAGGCCCCGGTCATAGAAAACGACCCGGACCTGGCGTTGCTGCGGCAACCGGTGGCCACGACTCATTATCTGACCTTCAACTCGGGGCAGCCGCCCTTTAGCGATGCCCGGCTGAGGCAGGCGGTGAGCAGGGTCATCGACCGCCAGGCGCTGGTTGAGCAGACCCTGCACGGATTCGGCCGGCCCGGCAGCAGCGTCCTCACACCCCTCGCCAGCGAATGGGCGCGCACCGACCTGAGCCCTCGCTACGCCCCGGATGAGGCGGCCACCCTGGCGCAGGAGGCCCTGAACGGGGAACGGGTCACGGCGCGCTTGCTCCTGAACTCGGGCCTCATCGGGCGCTGGCCCTATGAGAACCTGGCCCAGATTATCCAGGCGGCCGCAGAGCCGTTGGGGATCGACATCGAAATCCGGACCCTGGAGGGGGGCGCCTGGAACGAGGCCCTGCAGGCCGGTGAGTACGAGCTGACCCTGATGCCCTACACACTGATGGCCGGCGACCCCGACTTTTTCATGCAGCCCTGGGTGGCCAGCGACGGCGACCTTAACGTGCGCCGCCGCTATGGCTACGCCAACCCGCGCGCCGACGAACTCATCGCCGCCGCCCGCTGCGAAATGGACCCCACCACGCGCAAGGCGCAGTACGACGAGCTACAGGCTATTCTGGCGGAGGACGTCCCCTTTACTCCGCTGTACCACGAGGTAGCCCTCTATGCGGTGAACAAGAGCGTCGTAGGCTTGCAGTTGGATATCCAGTTCAAGCCTTCGCTCTCCACGGCCTACAGGGTCCCCTAGCCGCCTATGGGCCGCTATCTGCTGCGCAGGCTGCTCGGGCTCGGGCCGGTGCTTTTCGGGCTGTCGGTGGTCACTTTTGGGCTGATGGGCCTGGTGCCCGGCGACCCCGCCGAGATTATTGCCGGCTACGGCAAGCCGGTGGAGCCCTCGCAAGAGGTCATCGAGGCCACCCGGCGGCAATTGGGGCTCGACCAGCCGCTGCCGCTGCGCTACCTGCGCTGGCTTGGCCGAATTGTACGGGGCGACCTGGGCACATCCCTGCGCACGGGCGAGCCCGTCTGGGATGAGCTGATCGCCCGCCTGCCCGCCACCCTGGAACTGGCCCTAGCCGGGCTGGCCGTAGGGCTCCTCGTGGCGCTGCCGGTGGGCACTGTGGCGGCGCTGCGGCGGGGCAGCTTGCTCGATCACATCAGCCGCGCCCTGGCCCTGCTGGGCGCCTCCGTGCCCTCCTACTGGCTGGGGGCCATGCTCATAGTGCTCTTTGCCGTCCGCCTGCGCTGGTTGCCGGCGATGGGCCGGGGCAGTTGGCAGCAACTGCTCCTGCCGGCCGGTGCACTGGGGGTGGGGGCCTCTGCGGCGCTGATGCGCCTCATCCGCGCCGGCCTGCTGGAGACCCTGGGCCAGGACTATATCCGCACGGCGCAGGCCAAGGGGCTGCCCCCCTACCTCACCCTGCTGCGCCACGCCCTCAAGCCCTCCATCGCGCCGGTGGTGACTCTCTTGGGCTTGCAGTTTGGGCACCTCTTGGGTGGAGCGGTGATTATCGAGACGGTCTTTGCCTGGCCCGGGCTGGGGATGCTGATCCTGACCTCCATCCAGGCGCGCGACCTGCCCGTCATTCAGGGCTTTGCGCTGCTCATGGGCATGATCTTTGTGCTCGTGAACCTGGCGGTGGACCTGGCCTACTGCCGGCTCGACCCGCGCATCCGCTATGGGGCCAATGGGAATGCCTGAGCGCTGATGGCGAGTGACGGCTACCTCCTGGGGCACCGGGTGCTCCGCGCGCCCTGCGCTCGCTACCGGCAGGCTCTGCCGGCGCTGATCCTCCTGGCCGCGCTGGCTCTGGCTGCCGCCTTGGCCCCCTACCTGGCGCCCCATGATCCCCTGGCGCTCGATCCGGCGGGGGCGGCGGCCGGACCCACCTGGGCCCACCCCCTGGGCACCGACCATCTCGGGCGCGATGTGCTGAGCCGCCTGTTCTACGGAGCGCGGGCCTCGTTGGGCACAGCGGGCGCCGTGGTGCTCCTGGCGACGGTGGTGGGGCTGGCTGTGGGCCTGGTGGCCGGCTTTTGCGGCGGCTGGGTTGATGAGGTGCTCATGCGCCTGGTCGATGTGGTACTTGCCTTCCCCTCTTTCATCCTGGCGCTGGTCGTGGCCGGGCTGCTGGGGCCGGGGCTGGGCAACGTCGTCCTGGCCATGGTCCTTGTGCGCTGGGCCGGCTGCGCCCGCGTTGTGCGTGGGCTCGTTCTCTCGCTGCGCGAGCGCGAGTTCGTCTTGGCGGCGCGCTGCACCGGTGCCGGCAACGTACGCATCATGACGCGCCACCTGCTGCCCAACGTGCTGGGGCCGGTCGTCGTGCTGGGCAGCCTGGATCTGGGCAACGTCGTCCTGGGCCTTTCGGGGCTTAGCTTTGTCGGCTTGGGGGTGCAGTTGCCCTATCCGGAGTGGGGGGCCATGCTCAACCACGCCCGGCCCTACATGCAGACTGCGCCCATGCTCATGGTCTGCCCGGGCCTGGCCATCGCCCTGACCGTGCTATCGGCGAACCTGCTGGGCGATGCCGTGCGGGACCTGCTGGACCCGCAGAGCCCTTAGCCTGTTTTCCGCACCAAAGTGCGGAATCGGGGTGGCAAACCCTTCAAAGGAGAGTCTCGATGAATGCTTTGCAGGCCTGGCAGGAGCGGCTGGCGCTCTGCCGCGAGGAGCGCTCGGAAGGCGAGGGGGCGGTCTGGCAGAGGCTGGCGGCCTGGTACAACCGCTGGGTAGAGAGCAACGACTATGTGAGCTTGGTCCTGCCCCGGCTGCAGCGCCGGCTGCCCCCCAACGCCCGTGTGCTGGAGGTGGGGCCGGGGACGGGGGCCTTTACCCTGCCCCTGGCGCGCCTGGCCGGCGAGGTCGTAGCCGTCGAACCCTCGGCCAATATGCTGGCCGCGCTCGGCCGCAACCTGGACCAGGCCGGCCTGCACAACGTGCGCCTGGTGCCGCAGCCCATCGAGGAGGCGCTGGGGGCGCTGCAGGGACCCTTTGACCTGGCCCTGGCGGCCAACTCGCTTTATAACGTCGAGCCCATCGACGATGTCGTGCGCAGCCTGGTGGGCCTGGCGCGGCACACCTGCATCCTCATCGGCACCGGCGAAAAGCGCGAGTGGTACCAGGCGCTGCAGCGCCGCTTTCGGGGCCGTGAGCGCCTGCCCGCGGGCCACTTTGGGCTGCTCTACCCCGTGCTGCTCGAGATGGGCCTCTATGCCGATGTCGAGATTCTCTACACGACCTGTAACTATGTCTATGATAGCGAGGAGGCGCTGGTCGAGTGGTGGGCAGGGCACCTGGGGCTGGGCACCGAGCGGCGGGTAGAATTGCGCACAAGCCTGCTGCCGCTCGCCGAGCGGCGCGATGGGCAAGTGGGAATCTACAGCCGGCACCGGCTGGCCCTCGTCTCCATCGAGGCCGAGCGCAACCTCTTTGCCCCATTTTGACTCCTCTGTGGAGAGCGAGTATCATAAGCCTATAAGCACCTACTTATGAATGTTGAGGAGAGATGGACCTGCCGTCCCGCGACCCCGTTCCCTTCCTGGCCGCCCTGGCCGACCCGACGCGCCTGCGGTTGATCCAACTGCTGGCCCGCCAGCCGGCGAACAGGGCGCTGTGCGTCAAAGCCCTGACCGCTCGCCTGGGGGTGAGCCAGCCGGCCGTCTCTCAGCACCTGCGCGTGCTGCGCAACTTGGGGTTGGTGCGGGCGGAGCGGCGCGGGGTGCGGGTGCATTACCTCCTTGACCAGCAGCGCTTTCGGCAGTGGTGGCGGCTCTTGGAGGAGGCGCTGAGCCTGCCGCCACCCCATGAAGGAGGCAGCCATGTGCGGTGACAAGAAGGCCTGTTGTTGCCAGCAGCCCGAGAAGGGCCAAAGCGACCCCGCCCAGTGCACGCCCGAGCAGATCCGGGAGTGCCACGGCGATGCGGCGGAGCATCCCTGCCAGTGTGAGGACTGTGAAGGCGCTTCCTGCCCATCCGATTAAGTGGCTGGCGATTGGAAATCGCCCCTGGAGACGCTGCGGCGCCGGGCGTCGACCTACGTCGACGCGTCCGCTTGCGCGGACGGCCGGCCGTAGGCGCCGTGGGGCCATGTACCTTGGCGCCATCCATCATGACCTTTGCAGTGGCTGGCGATTGGAAATCGCCCCTGGAGACGCTGCGGCGCCGAGCGTCGACCTACGTCGACGCGTCCGCCTGCGCAGACGGCCGGCCGCGGCCCCCGTGGGGAGCTATGTAATCTGGCGCCACTCATCATGACCTCTGCGGCGCACTAGTAGATAGGGACAGCTTGAAGCGCGATTCCCGACCGTATAAGGATTTCGAGTTCAACCTGCGCGAGCTGGCTGGGTCGATGGGCGATTTCGGCACGCTCTTTCCCCTGGCTGTGGGGCTGATTGCCGTTTGCGGCATGGATCCGGCGGGGCTCTTTGTGATGATCGGCCTGACCAACATCGCCACCGGCCTGATCTATCGCCTGCCCATGCCGGTAGAGCCCAAGAAGGCCGTCTCCGTTGCCGCCATCGCCCAGGGCTGGAGCGCCTCCATGGTTGCCGCCTCGGGGCTGGGCCTGGGCCTGGTGTGGCTGCTCCTGACGGTGACCGGCCTGGTGCGGCGCCTGGTGGCCGTCACACCGCTCTACCTCATCCGCGGCATCCAGCTCGCTCTGGGCGTGTTGCTGGGTTGGCAGGCCATCAAGATGATGGCGCCCGAGCCCTGGTGGGGCCTGGCGGCGCTGGGGATCATCTTCCTCCTGCGCGAGAACCGGCGCGCGCCGGCATCCCTGGTGCTGATGGGGCTGGGCGTGCTGATCATGCTTGTGCGTGGCGACCTGGCGCAGAACCTGTCCCTGGGTATCTCCCTGCCCCGCTTTGCCGTGCCCCAGTGGCGGGAGGTCTGGCGCGGCATGCTCCTGGCCGGCTTGGCCCAGATACCTCTGACCATCACCAACGCCGTGCTGGCCACGGCAGCCATGATCCGCGACCTCTTCCCCGAAAAGCCGGTCGGCGAGGAAAAGCTCATGCTCAACATGGGCGTGATGAACATCGCCTCGTCCTTTTTCGGCGGCATGCCCATGTGCCATGGCTCGGGCGGGCTGGCCGGGCAGTACTACTTTGGCGCGCGCACCGGCGGCACCAACATCCTGGAGGGGCTGATCGAGATCGGCCTGGGCGTCTTCCTGGGGCGCTCGCTGGCCGGCGTGTTGGCCGCCTTCCCCATGGCCCTGATCGGGGGGATGATGCTCATGGTGGGCATCCAGTTCCTGCGGCCCATCCTCAAGCTGCGCGGCCGGCCGCTCTATCTGGCGCTGCTCACTGCGACCGTATCGGTGGTGACCAACATGGCGCTGGGGTTCGCGGTTGGTATGGCGGGGGTCATGGTGATGCGGTGGAGGGGAGCGGGGAACGAGGGAACTCGTGGGAACTGAGGGAAGCAAAATTCCCGAGTTCTGCCGCCGCTAATGTCTGCAAGGAGACCCATGTTCGCCATTGAGACGCGCGCGCTCACGCGCCACTACGGCTCGCTGGTGGCCGTAGACCACCTGGACCTGGCCGTCCGGCCGGGCGAGCTTTTTGCCTTTTTGGGGCCCAACGGCGCCGGCAAGACGACGACCATCCGCCTGCTCACCGGGCTGATCCGCCCGACGTCGGGCACGGCCCTGATCGACGGGATGGATGTAACCCAGAACCCGCCGGCGGCCAAGGCGCGGGTGGGGGTGGTGCCGCAGCGCTCGAACCTGTACGGTGAGCTGAGCGCGCGGGATAATCTGATCTTTGTGGCCCAGCTCTACGGCCTGCCGCGGCGGGATTGGGGGCGCCGCGCCGACGAGCTGCTGGCCCAGTTCGGCCTGAGCGAGCGGGCCGGCTCGCCCTTTGCCACCCTCTCCGGTGGGATGAAGCGGCGGCTGACCGTTGCCGCGGCCCTGGTGCACAGGCCGTCGATCGTCTTCCTCGACGAGCCGACGACAGGGCTGGACGTGCAGAGCGCCCGCGGCCTGCGCAGCCTCATCCGGGGCCTGCGCGAGAGCGGGGTGACCCTCTTCCTCACCACCCATCTGATCGCCGAGGCCGAAAAGCTGGCCGACCGGGTGGCCATCATCGTCAAGGGCAGGCTGGTCACGGTGGACACACCGGCGGCGCTGCGCGCGCGAGTGCAGGGGGAGCAGGTCCTGGAGGCGACCATCCTGGGCTTGAGCGATCCTCTGCTGGAGGCCCTGCGCGGCGCCGAGGCTATTGAGAGCGCCTCCCGCTCGGGCGACACGGTGCATCTGGTGGTGCGCTCGGTCGACGAGGCGCTGCGCGAGCTCTCCGCCATCACCCGGCGGCTGGGCGCGCAGGTCACCGCCATCCGTACCGTCACGCCGTCTCTGGAGGATGCTTTCGTGCAGCTCACCCACCTGGACCTGGAGGCCATGCAGAACGGGCCGGCCCGCGGCGACCAGGGAGGCCGGCGATGAGCCTCTCTCAACTCGCCCGCGCCTGGCACATCACGGCCAAGGATATCCGCACCTACTACCTCAAGCCGCCGCTCATTAGCTGGGGGATGCTCCTGCCGGCCGTGTTCCTGCTGGCCTTTTATCTGCGGGCGCCCGGGGATATCCGCAGCGTGGCGCCGGGGCTGATCGGCCTGACCGTCCTCTTTGGCGCCACCTCGGTGGAGGCGGTGGTCATCGCTTTTGAGAAGCGCATCGGCGCCATGGAGCGCCTGCTCATGGCCCCCATATCCGTAGAGAGCCTGCTGATCGCCAAGACGGCGAGTGGAGCGCTCTTTGGCCTGGTTACCGGCACGCTGGTGTGGCTCATCAGCAGCCTGGTCTGGGGGCTGCCCTTGGCCTGGGGCGCGCCGCTCCTGGTCATCCTCCTGGGGAGCGTGACCTTTGCCCTGTTGGGGGTGCTCATCAGCCTGCTGATGCGCGAAGTCTTTGACGCCATGACCCTCTCCAACTTGTTCCGGTTCCCCATGATGTTCCTGAGTGGCGTGTTCGTGCCTGTGGCCGCGCTGCCGGCGGGGCTGGTCGCTGTGGCCAGCCTGCTGCCGCTGACCTACACCGTCGATGCCCTGCGCCACCTGCTCTTGGCTGGGGCGGGCGCCTACTACGCGCTGTGGCTGGATCTGGCGGCGAGCGCCGCCTTTGCCGTGGCGCTCTACCTGGCGGCGCTGGCCCTGATGCGCCGCCGGCTGGAGGACCTGATCTGAGGGGGACGGCAGGGCGTCAAACGTGAAGCGTCGTTCTACTGCGTACTACGTAATGCGTAACCTCGCCTTATGCAGCGCCTGCTGCTCCGGGCGACCTTACGCAGTACGACTCCACTGAAAAAAGGGTAGTTCTTTAACAATTGAGAGCGAGTCCAATCGATGAGAATTGCGTTATACTATGTAGACGTGATGGCTCATCGGAGGCGAACAGCATGTTCCAACCCAACCAGCGGCACCTGCAGAGCAACCTCTTTGGCGACCTCAACAACC